>JBKPOM010000197.1:0-21619 GCA_046733115.1 Actinomycetota bacterium
GCAGGTAGATGAGCTCGCAGCCGTGCCCCTCGATCATCTCGCGCACCCGCTCGCCCTTGTGTGCCGAGAGGTTGTCCATCACCACAACTTCTCCCGGACGTAGGGTGGGAGCGAGCATCTGTTCCAGATACGCCTCGAACACCTCACCGGTGGTGGATCCTTCCACGACGAGCGACGGTCCCATCCCACAGATGCTCATGCTCGAAAGCAGCGTGACGTTCTTCCCCCGGTTGCGCGGCGCCGAACAACACGCTCGCTCCCCTCGCCTCGACCACGCCTACAACGGCGAAAGTGAGATGTTCGCGCCGCACTCGTCCTTAAGAACACTAAGCGCCTCGCCTCGATCCCTTCGGCGACCAAAGCCCGCCAGGCGCACCTTAAGAACTCGTCGCGTTCTGTCGCTCCCACCGATCTTTTTCTGCTCCAACCCATGCGCCCCAGCATCCTGCTGAGGGTAGAGTCGCTCACTTCCACGCCGACTACCCGCTCCAGGAACTCGCGCCTTTGGGCAAGGGTCGCCGCTGGTCGTTCTTCGAGCTCGTGCTCTCGAGTAGCCTCCCGGCGGCCTCGTCGAGCTTGCGCCTCTTGCCGGGTGGTCTCTTCGGGACCAAACTCTCACCCTTTTGTGCCTTGCTCTCGTAACGCTTGAGGGTTGAGATGCCGACCCCGAAGCTGCGGGCTACCTGCGCTTTGGGCCTACCGCTGAGTACCGCATCCACAATCTTTCGCCTGAGATCCACCGAGTAAGCTTTCATACGGCCATGATGCTACCAGCCCAATGTTATTGCAAGCTGCTCTATGACCCTGGAAACCGTAGAGTCGCTGACCTCCACCCCGCCGATCCGCCGCAAAAACTCGCGCCTCTGCGGCAGGGTCGCCGTCGGGCGCTCTCGGAGATCGGTCTCCAAGAACCTCCTTGCGCCCTCGTCGAGCTTGGGCTTAGAGCCGGGACGCTTCTTCGGGGCCAGCGACCTTCCTTGGCGTGCCTTGGCCACGTAGCGTTTGACCGAGGAGATGCCCACGCCAAAGGTACGAGCGGCTTCGATCTTGGGCATCCCTCTCTCTACGGCCTCGACAATCTTCTTGCGCAGATCTTCCGGGTAAGCGTTCATCCCCCATGATGATGGACAGCCCAGCTACGTTGCAAGGGGCTCTAGGTTGTAAGGATCCGTGGGGAAAGGGAAGATCTATCATGCGAGGTTTTAGGCTCCGACAACGACAAGATACTGCGACGCTTCTTGTGTGGGGCATCAGCGTATTTGCCAGCCTGTTCCTACTGTTAATGTTTGTCGGCTGCGGCGGGCAATCGTCCCAAGGGCAGAATGGTTCAGGGAATGCTGCGAGTAAGCCCCTTCGGAGGAATCTGCTGTCGAGGCCACTGAACGAGGGATCTTTCGAGCACAGGAAACGGGAAACCCGAGGGCGCCCACCTCCAAGAACTCGCCCGATCCTACGCCAGGGAGGTGGTGAACAAGGAGTGGCCCTTGATGGCGCAGGGGCAGGCACCCTTGATGACGCAGACACGAGGGACTCCCGCCGGGTGGGCCATCATCGACGACATCAGGGCGAGCCTGCAGGGCTTCGAGCCACACACCAAGGCCGAAGAACAGCTCTACGCGGAAGGACAGGACCAGGTCGGGAGGTTGGCCGACGCAAGGAGGATGCGCCTGGTGGCATCGGGGGAGGGGGTGCCCGCGGTCCTTTGGTCCGTCCTGATCTTCGGGGCGATAGCGACGGTTGGCTTCACGTACCTGTTCGGCCTTGCGAGCACGTGGGCGCACAAGCTGATAGTGCTGACCCTTGCTGCGGTGATAGGGCTGGTTTTGTTCACCGTCGGGGCCTTGGAACACCCCTTCGAGGGCGGCGCCCGCATCGGCACGGGGGCATTCGATTTGATCCTGGAGAGGTCCGATACCAGCGAGCTCAGCGACCTCCGGTAGGGCCCGCTTCGGTCCCTATCCATCCGATGTGGTTGAAAGTAGGCGTTTATCGCAGAAACCGGCCGCCGGGCGTTCTTGCCTAGCAGCCCTGCTCTATGTCGTCGCAGGCTTCGAGGTGCTCCAGGTTGTCCTGCAGGAGCTCCTCGCCGAGCTTGAGCATCCGCAAGACGCGTTCGTCCGCCACGGAGTAATAGGCGTTCCGGCCCTCGCGACGCACCTGCACGTAACCGCACCAGGCCAGGCAACGCAGGTGATCAGAGACCCTCGGCTGCGGCGCGCCGAGCTCGTCAACCAGCTCCCCGACCTTCATCTCGCCCCGTTGCACGAGAAGCAGCAGGATCGAGAGCCTCGTCGAGTTGGCGAAGCCGTTGAATAGTTTGGCGAGGAGGCACATTTCTTCGCTCTCGCGTCCTACCTCGATACCGGATAAGGGCCCTGACCTGACCAAATCTCTTTGCACCGGGCGCTCCTTCCACGTACGTTCCTACTATACACCGCCCGTCGAAAATTGTGTACCCTATTACACTTTGCTAGCCGGTAGCGGTCGTCCCGTTGTGGGCCGCACGCCGAACCCGCAGAACCATGATTCGCGGTATTGCCCGGCCTTGGAGGGTCAGAAGTCACCTCCGCCGAAATCGCCCCCACCCCAATCTCCTCCGCCCCAGTCGCCACCGCCCCAGTCCGCGCCCTGGTCGCCGCCGAAACCCTCGTCCCCGAAGTACGAGGGGTCGCCGACGTACGTGTAGTCGTTGTCCAGGGCCTCGAAGAGCAGGAGGGCGGTGAGCCAGTCTCCGCCGAAGAAACCGTAGCGGGCGTTTTGTAGCTGGTACTCGTAGTCCCTGAGCCTCTGGCGCTGGTAGGGGTCCATGAGGTGCTCGTTCACCTTCGCCTGCGCCAAGCGGGCTTCGAGCTCCTCGAGCTTCTGCTCGCCCTCGCGCTTCTTGCGGTCGGCCTCAATGGAGGCCGCCTTGAGCCAGCTCGGGGCCTGCATGGTCTTCTGGGCGAGGTCGGCGGCTTCCCGCAGGAGGGAGCGGGCTTCGGCGAAGCGGCCGGCCGACGAGACGCGATCCGCGCGTTCCACGTACCCTTCGGCCTCGAGCAGGCCAGATGAGAGCTCCCCGGGGTTGGGTACCTCTCCGAGCGCGGCCTGGCCGAACGCGCCTAAAGTCCTCTCGTAAGCCCCGCGATACTCCTCGAGGGCCGTTCGCGCCCGGCCGAGTACCCCTTCCGTGGCGTGGCGTTCGTCTGGCAGGGCGTCGCGGGCGGCGAGCTCACCCCGCAGCGCTTCCTTGTGGCTGCGGGCCTGCTGCGTGATAGCCTCGACCGCTGCGAGGCTCTGACGGGGGTCGAACTCGTCCCGGCGAGAGGAGCGATCCGCGGCCTCCCGCGCCAGCCGGTCGTACTCCGGACGCAGCCTCAGCGGTTCGACGGCGACGCCCTCGGCACGCGCGTTCTCCCCGGCTTCCTCGGCGGCCAGGATCTCTACTTTCGCCGCGCGGAGCCTGCCGTTCAACGCTTCGTCGGCGGCCCTGTAGTCGTCCATGGTCCTCTCGGCCTCCTGCAGGTCCTGCATGGCCCCCGCCAGAAGGTTGCGCCCGCGCTCCATCCGCTCCTGCGCCCGGAAGGGGTCGGAGGCAAGGCGGGAGGCCGCCTCGTTGAACTCCTGGGCGAAACCGGCGGTCTTGGCGTCCAAGACCTTCGTCTCGACCCACTCCTCCGTCCGCTGGTCTAATAGTGGGCGCTGGGCCTCAAGGTAACCCGAGACGAGGCGCTCCTTCTCGTCGAACTCGTCCAGGCGGGTGGTAAGGCCGGCGAACTCTTCCTCGGCGCTCCGGCGCTCTTGCTCGACGCGCCGCCTGCGGGCCCGCCGGTTCCTGAACAGCGCCAGCGCCCCCGCCCCCGCCAGCAGGAGAAGGAGGAGCGCGCCGCCCGGCACGACACCGGCGCCGTCTTCGGGGTTGCCCTGCGAAGCCGCGGGCTCGCCCCTTATCTCGCCGGCGCCCGCGACGAGGCCGGACGCGAAGTCTCCGTTTCTGAAGTCCGGCTCCATCGCGTTCGAGACGACGTCCTCGGAGACCCCGTTCAGGTTCGCGGCGACGTCCCAGCGGTCCCTCGGGGCCACTATGATCACGCCGGCGTCTCGCGGTACGCCGGCCTCGCGGGCCTCCCGCGTCAGGAGCTCTTGCCTGTCTCGCGGGGTGTCTACCCCCGTGTCCGGTACCAGGAAGGCGTAGATGGGTTGCCCGGCTTCCTCCCGCGCCGAGTCGAAGGCCGCCTGAACCCTCTGCTCCTGGGCATTCGTGAGTACGCCAGCCTCGTCGTAGACGGTGTCCGTGCCCTGGGCCAAGGCGACCGAGCAAGTGCCGGCCAGCAGGGCCAGCGAGATCAGCCACAACGCGATAGGTCTAGATCCTGTCATCTGCTTTTCTCGTGTCGACCGTACAATCTTACGGTACCGGAGCCAAAAGGTTTCCCGCGACGGTGGCTTGCGCGGGGCGTCGCCTCAAGCCGGGTCCAAGAAAGCGGTTCTTGCGGCGGCGAGGTCCCACAGGGCGTGACCCACACTTTTGAATACGACCGTCCCTTCGGGGCGTGTTGACGTGCGGAGCGCCCCTTCCAGCTCCGTTGCTTGCTCCCACTTGAAAGCGCCGGCACGCTGGGCCTGGATCAGATCTCCGGCCTCATCTCTTGTGCCTTCTAGCGTGTCCACAAAGATTTGCGAGGTGGAGATCAGGGCCGGTGGCAACTCGGCCGCTTCGGGTTCGAAAGCCCCGACGGCCGCTACGAAGACACCATCAGGGATCTCCTCCGGCAGCACCGGCTCCTTGCTCGTGGTCGCCGTGACCACGAGGCTCACATCGTCGAGCACTTCTCCGGGTCCCTCGCTCCGGGTCCCTCGACCGCCTCTGCTTCCATGCCAAGACCCCTGGCATGCCCGGCGAGGGATACGGCACTTCCCCGACTCCTGGAAGAGATGAAGGCCTTGGAGAGGCCGAGGCCCGCGCGAAATGCGTCGAGGTGGGCGCGCCCCTGCGTCCCCGCGCCCACGACGAGCAGTGGCCCATCCGGGTGCGGGGCAAGCTCGCGGGCGGCTAGCATCGAGAGGGCCGCGGTGCGCCTCGCGGTGACGACGCCGCCTTCGAGGAGGCCGAGCCGCTGGCCGGTCGTCGCGTCCATCACGACGACCTCGCCCTGTATGGTCGGCAGACTACGACCAGGGTTCTCCGGGTGGACCGTTGCCAGCTTGGTGATGGCGATGTCCCGGTCCGAGGCGGGCATGACTAGCAGGAGGCCGCCCTCCTGAAGCGGCAAGGCGAGTCGGGGAGGGGCTTGCACTTCATCCGATGCGGCGGCGTGCGCGACCTCGCGAATGAAGTCGGCCAGGGTGGGGTAGGACAGGCGGTCCGCCGTCCCTTGTGCGTCCAGGATCTCCACGGCTAACCGCGGGCGACGAGCCGGGTGGGGGAGAAGAGGTCTATGGGGCGCTCGGTCTCGCCTTCCGTGGCGAGGTCGGCCAGGATCTCACCGACCACGCCGCAGAACTTGAAGCCGTGCCCCGAGAAGCCCGCTGCGATGGCGGCCTGGGGATGGTCGGGGTGGGTCGAGATCACGAAGTGCTCGTCGGGGGTGTTCGTGTACATGCAGGTCTTGGCGTACAAGAGCTCGCCGTCGAGGGCGGGAACGTACTTTGTCACGTAGCTCCGGATGAACTCGACCTCGTCGTCGTGGACCTCGCGGTCTATAGTCTCGGGGTCGGCGGGCTTGCCGTCGGCCCTGAAGAACGCGACCTTGACCCCGCCCCGCGGCCCGTCGTGGGCGGGTATGGAGTAGAACGCGTTGCCGTCTTCGGGCTCCCAGATAAAGACGGGGAACCGGTTCGAGAGGAACGGCTCGACGCCCCCTACCGGGTCGAACCAGAACAGGATCTGGCGCGTAACCTCCAGTGGAAGTCCGAGGTCCGCGAGCAGCTTCGGCGTCCACGCGCCGGCGGTCACGACCAGCCGCTCCGCCTCGTAAACATCCGACGCCGTCTCGACCCGCACCCCCGAAGCCGTCGGCTCCCAGGAGAGGATCTCCTCCCCGAACCTGAGGTCGGCGCCCATTGAAGCGGCCCTGTTTAGGTGGGCCTTCACCGAGGCTTCGGGACGAACGAACCCCGCCTTCTCCTCGAAGAGCGCGATCGTGCCCTCGGTCGGCTCGAACATCGGGTAGCGGCGCTTCAGTTCGCCGGCGTCGAAGACCTCGTAGGGGAGGTCGTACTCATCGGCGGTGGCCTTGCTTCCCGTAAAGGTGCGGCTCTCGGGAGGGCCGATCATGAGCCCTCCCGTGAGTGTCATCAGGTCCTCGCCGGTCTCCCTTTCTAATTGTTCCCACAGCTCGTAAGCCCTCAGCAGCAACGGAACGTAGGCCGGGTCCTCGAAGTAGGCCTGGCGGATGATCCTGGACTGCCCGTGGCTGGAGCCCTGGTCGTGCGCCGGCGTGTGCCGTTCCAGTCCGAGCACCCGTTTGCCGCGCCCGGCGAGGTGGTAGGCCGTCGAGCTCCCCATCCCCCCGAGGCCGGCGACGATGACGTCGTGCATCAGAGGCCTTTGTCTTCCTCCGGCAGGGTGTACTCGATGTCGGCGGGCAGGTCGGCTATGTCCATCTGGGCCTTCTGCAGCTTGCCCGCGTAATCCCAGTTCATCGACTGCCAGCGGGTGAACTGGTCCAGGACCCAGATCCCGGAGAGGCGGCTCCCGTTGCCGCTCTTGCCGTTGCCCCCGAAGGGCAGGTGCGCCTCGGCGCCGCTGGTCGAGTTGTTAACGGAGAGCATGCCCGCGCTGTTCCGCTCCCTGAAGCGCAGGGCGTTGTTCGCGTCGGTGGTGTAGATGGCGGCGGAGAGCCCGTAGCCGTGCCCGTTCGAGAGGGTCACGGCCTCGTTGAAGTCCGAGAAAGCGGCAACGCCCACCAGCGGGCCGAAGGTCTCTGTGCGGTAAATCTCATCTTCCATGGTCACGCCGTCCACGATGGTCGGGTGGCAGTAGACGCCGGCCTCGGGGTCGCCGACGAAGCCCTCCCTCGGGTTGTCCTCGGTGATGGTCCCCATCCCCGTAGAGCCGTGGAGGGTGTGATGGTCCTCTATCATCTCGAGGAAGCCGATGAAGCGGTCGTGGAAGCGCTCGCTCAGCATCGGCCCGTAGAGCACGTCCTCCGTCGGATCGCCGATCTTCGCCTCCGCGACGGCGTCGGAGAACTTCTTTAGGAACTCGTCGTGGACGGACTTGTGCACGATCACGGTTCCGAGCGAGGTGCAGCGCTGGCCCGCCGTCCCGAACCCGGAGAAAAGCGCGCCCTCGACGGCGAGGTCGAGGTCGGCGTCGGGCATGACGACGAGCGGGTTCTTGCCCCCGAGTTCCAGGCATGGAGACTGCATGTGCCTGCCGCAAAGCTCGCCTATCTTCTTCCCGACCTCCGACGAGCCCGTGAAACCGACCTTGTCCACGAGGCCCTCGTCGAGAGCTCGCTCCAGGCCCTCGAAGGCGGCCGGTCCCTCCGCCTGCACCACGTTCAGGACGCCGTCGGGGAGGCCGCCGGCTATGAACAGCTTCGCCAAGGCGTCGCCGATGGCGGGGGAGTACTCGGCCGGCTTCCAGACCACGGCGTTACCGCAGGTGAGCGCCGGGATCATGTACCACGAAGGCACCGCAACGGGGAAGTTGCCGGCGGTGATGATGACGGCGACGCCGACGGGGTTGCGGAAGGTGAAGAGCTGCTTGTCCGGCATCTCCGAGGGGATCGTCTGGCCGTAGAGGCGGCGTCCTTCGCCGGTGAAGAAGTCGCAGGTGTCTATGATCTCCTGCACCTCGCCGAGGGATTCCGCGTACGGTTTGCCGATTTCACGCGTCACCAGACGCGCGAGCGCCTCCTTGTTGTTCTCGACGATGCGCCCGATCTTCTTTATTACCTGCGACCTTATCGGGGCGGGAACCTCGGCCCACTCCCGCTGCGCCTCGCGCGCGGCCCTGCACGCCTCCACGAACGTGTTCGCATCGCCCACCAGCACCTCGGCCACCGTCTCCGACGTGCGAGCCGGGTTCGTCGAGGTCATGCGCCCTCCGGGGGCGTCTTCTTGCGAATTTCCCCCGATCAGGGAGGCCACGGTGCGGGTCTGTGAAGCCGTTCCTTTGCCGGTGTCGGTGGTGTGCATCCTCTACCTCCAGCGTCTCTCGTTGGCCCTGCTTGCCACTATCGTACACCAAAGCCCCAGGACGCTCCTTCGAGTAAAATCAGGGATGAATCTAGCGTAATAAAAGCGTCTTCGCGGGGTGTTCTCAGATATGGGAGTAGCGGACAAGGCCATAGCAAACTCGGTGCCCATCATTCCGCGGCCGATAGTGAAGAAGATCTCTAGCCGCTACATCGCCGGCGACACGCTGGAGGAGGCGGTATCCACGATCCGAGCCCTCAACAACGAGGGCTGCGTTGCCACCATCGACCTACTCGGGGAGAGCACCGAGAGCAAGGCCGACGCCGCATCTAAGCTGAAGGACTACAAGAAGGTAGTAGACGCCCTCGACGAGCACGACCTGAACAGCGGCATCTCCGTGAAGCTGACGGGCCTTGGGCTGACCCTGAACGAGGAGCTGTGCCGGGCGAACCTCGAGGAGATCATCGAGTACGCCGGCGCGCGGGACCGCTTCGTCCGGGTGGACATGGAAGACTCGCCTTACACGGAAGTCACCTTGAACATGGTCCGCGACATGCACGGGCGGCACGAGAACACGGGCGCCGTGTTGCAGGCCTACATGCGCCGCAGCATCGAGGACGTGCAGAACATCATCGAGGCCGGTTTCTCCGTGAGGCTGTGCAAGGGCATCTACGACGAGCCGAGGTCTATCGCCTACAAAGACTTCGACACGGTGCGCCAGAACTACATCTTCTTGCTCGATGAGCTGCTGAAAGGCGGCGTCTACGTCGGCATAGCCACGCACGACGAGTTCCTGATCTGGCACGCTTTGAGGTTGATCCACCAGCTCGAAGTGCCCGAGGACCGCTACGAGTTCCAGATGCTCCTTGGCGTGGACGAGCAGCTCAGAAGCATCCTCGTCGGGGCCGGGCACAAGCTCAGGGTCTACGTGCCCTTCGGGGAGGACTGGTACGAGTACTCGACCAGGCGCCTCAAGGAGAACCCCAAGATCGCCGGCTACGTCACGAAAGACGTGATCGGCAGCATAACCGGCAGGATAAAGAGATAGGAGGCGTCGCATGGGCCTGATACCGTACAAGAACGCAGAGTATTTCGACTGGTCGGACGAGAGGAACGTCCTGGCCATGCAGGCAGCCCTGAAGGACGTAGGTTCTAGGCTGGGCCGTAGCCACCCCGCTATCATTGGCGGCAAGCGCATCGAGACGGACGGCGAGATCACCTCGGTTAACCCGGCAAAACCCTCGCAGGTCGTGGGCCGCACGGCTAGCGCAACCGAGCGTGAGGCGGACATGGCTCTGGAGACGGCGACCTCCACCTTCGAGACGTGGAGCCGCACCTCCGCCGAGGCGCGGGCGCGCATACTGCTCAGGGCTTCGGCGATCATGAAGCGCAGGCGGTTCGAGCTCCTGGCCTGGGAGGCTTACGAGGGCGGCAAGCCCTGGGCCGAGGCCGACGCGCAGGTGGCCGAGGCGATAGATTTCCTGGAGTACTACGCCCGCGAGATGCTCAGGCTCAAGGACGGGGTGGAGATCTACTCCATCCCCGGCGAGGAGAGCCGCTACTCCTACCAGGCGATGGGCGTAGGCGTCATCATTGCGCCCTGGAACTTCCCCACCGCCATCCTCACCGGCATGTCGAGCGCGGCCATCGTCACCGGCAACACCATCGTGATGAAGCCCTCCGAGTTCACGCCGGTCATCGGCGCCGTCGTCGCCGAGGTCTTCGAGGAAGCAGGCCTCCCCGAAGGCGTCCTCAACTACCTGCCCGGCTACGGCTCCGAGGTCGGTGACTACCTAGTCCAGGACGCGAGGACGCGCTTTGTCTCCTTCACAGGTTCGATGCGAACGGGGCTCAGGATCAACGAGCTCGCGGCCCGACAGATAGAGAACCAACGCTGGGTCAAGCGGGTCATAGCCGAGATGGGCGGCAAGGACGCCATGGTCATAGACGACTCGGCCGACCTCGACTCGGCGGCGGCAGACATCGTGAAGAGCGCCTACGGCTACTCGGGCCAGAAATGCAGCGCCGCGAGCCGCGCCATCCTGCACGCTGACATCTACGACGAGGTCCTGGACAAGATCGTGCAGAACGCGAAAGCGCTCAAGCTCGGCGGCCCCGAGAGCGCCGACGTGAACGTCGGTCCGGTCATAAGCGAGCCGCAGTTCGAGAAGGTGTCGGGTTACGTGGACGCGGGCAAGCAGGAGGGAGATCGCGTTCTCGGCGAGGACCCCGGCGACCCCAACGATGGCTACTTCGTCAGCCCGACCATCTTCGAGGTCGACCAGGACGCCACGGTGGCACGCGAGGAGATCTTCGGCCCCGTCCTCTCCGTGATAAAGGCCCGCGACTTCGACGAAGCCCTCCACGTCGCCAACGACAGCCCCTACGGCCTCACCGGCGGCGTCTACTCCAAAAACCGCGACCATCTGGAACGCGCCCGTAGGGAGTTCAAAGCGGGCAACGTCTACTTCAACCGCGGCATCACAGGAGCCCTCGTAGGCGTCCAACCCTTCGGCGGCTTCGGCATGAGCGGCACCGACTCCAAAGCCGGCGGCCCAGACTACCTGCCGCTGCATATGCTAGCCCGCACCGTGGTCGAGAGATTCTGAGAGCACTTCAGCCTTTCAGCAAGTCGGCTCTTTGTTCTTGCTGAAAGGCTGACAAACGGAGGCCGCAGGCCGGAGCGTGCTACTCCGTGGCCCTGACGCCCTCTTTCGCCCGCTCGAACTCGCCGGAGAGGATGGTGGCGGCTTGTATGACGGGGCTTAGGGCGGGGCCGTAGGGTGGGGCGTAGGCGAGGTCTATGTTGACGAGGTCGGGGTAGGAGAGACGGCCCCAGAGGGCTGTGGCGCAGATGTCGATGAGCTTGTCCGAGGAGGGGCCCGCGGCCTCGGCGCCGAGCAGGCGTCCCGTGGCGCGGTCGGCGATGAGCTTGAGGAACACGCGCTGCGCACCGGGATAGTAGCCCGCGCGGTCGTAGGCCAAGAGGCTCGCGCTTACGGTCTCGAAGCCGGCGTCTGCGGCCGCCCGTTCGGAGAGGCCTGTCTTGCCCACGCCGAGGTCGAAGACCTTAAAGATGCCCGTGCCAAGGGTACCCGTGAACTCCAGGGTGTCTTCTCCCGTTGCGACGTTCGTGCCGGCGACGCGACCCATCTGGTTCGCCGTGTCGCCGAGGGGAACCCACGCCGGTTCGCCGCTGGTCAGGTCGGTAGTCTCTACGCAGTCCCCCGCGGCCCATACGTCGGGGATGCTGGTCTTCATGTGTTTGTCGACCAGGATGGCGCCCGTAGTTCCAATCTCCGCCCCTGCTTCCGAGACCAGCTCGACGTTCGGTTTTATGCCGACGCCGACGATTACAAGGTCCGTCGCAAGCTCTGTCCCGCCGAACTTTACGCCTCGCACGCGCCCTTCGCCGGTGAACACGTCGACCTTCTCGCCCGTAAAGATGTTGACGCCGTGGGATGCGAGCTCGGCCTCCACCTTCTCCGAGACTTCGGGGCCGTAGGCGAGGGCGACCCTGTCTTCGCCTTCGATCAGGGAGACCTCCATCCCGAGGCCGCACAGGTTCTCCGCGACCTCGAGCCCGATGTAGCCCCCGCCCACGATGGTCGCCTTCTCTGGAGAATACTTCTCTACGTACGACCTGATCCTATCTGCGTCGGTGAGGAAGCGGAGCTCCAAGACGCCTTCGAGGTCGACGCCGGGGATGGGGGGGAGGACTGCCCGCGCGCCGGTCGCGACGACGAGCCGGTCGTAGGCGTCTTCGAAGGTCTTGCCCGCGTTCAGGTCGTGCACGATGAGTTTTTTGGCGGAGGCGTCTATCTTCTCTACCCTGTGGCGGACCAGGACATCGATGTCTTTTTGCGCAAACTTCTCGGGAGTGCGTGCCACGAGCTGTTCGCGCTTTTCGACGATGCCCGAGAGGAAGTAGGGCAGGCCGCACTCGCTGATCGAAGGTTCCGGTTCCTCCTGGTAGACCGTGATCTCCAACTCCGAGTCGAGCCTGCGCGCCCTCGAAGCCGCCTTCGTCCCCGCCGCCACGCCCCCCACGATCACAAGCCGCATAGGTAAAATCCCTTCCCGCTTTTGTCCCCTCACGGCCGAGTAAGTCTACATGGTCGGCAAGTCAGGGTTTCAGCCGATCAGCAATTCAGCTCCTTTGCTGGACATGGAAGCGCCCCTGGATTGGACTCCGGGGGCGCTGACTTTCTTGTCTCTGTCTCGCTCTTGCTAGGCGCTCTTGGCGGCCTGGTAGCGCCTCTCGGCCTCGTCCCAGTTCACCACGTCCCACCACGCGTTTATGTACTCAGGACGCCTGTTCTGGTACTTCAGGTAGTAGGCGTGCTCCCACACGTCCAACCCTATTACAGGCGTCTTGCCCTCCATCAAGGGCGAGTCCTGGTTGGCCGTCTTCTCTATCGAGAGCGAGCCCTCGTGGGAGGCTATCAGCCACACCCACCCCGAGCCGAACACGCTGCCGGGGGCGCCCATCGCGGCCCACTGCTCCTTGAACTCCTCGAACGAGCCGAACTCGGAGTCTATCGCCGCACCGAGATCCCCGGTGGGCTCGCCTCCTCCCTGGCCGCTTGGGCCCATGATCTGCCAGAACATGGAATGGTTGGAGTGCCCGCCGCCGTTGTTGCGCACCGCCCTGCGGATATCCTCGGGGACGGAGTCGATGTTGGCGAGGAGTTCCTCTATGTTGCCGGGGTCGGCCTCGGGGTGCTGCTCGAGGGCGGAGTTGAGGTTGGTGACGTAGGTGTTGTGGTGCTTTTCGTGGTGGAGGTGCATAGTTTGTTCGTCTATGGTGGGCTCCAGGGCGTCGTAGCCGTAGGGCAGTTGCGGCAGTTCGTAAGCCATTTTTCTGCGTTCTCCTCTCGTGGTTTACGCTCGTTCTCCTCGCTGTACATACCCCGAAAAGGCGATCCATTAACGTCGGTGTCGGCGGGAACATAGGCGTACCCCGTGGATGTGCGAGGATGTAGAATACGGATGTTGAAGGCGCACTCTTCACGTGCCACGCACGACCCAGACCCGAGGCGGGCCGCCTCGGAGGAGATGAGGCGCCTGCTGGATAGGGCCGTCGCGGCCAGCTCCAACGGGATCGTCATCACGGACCCCAAATCGCCCGACGACCCCATCGTCTACGTCAACCCTGCCTTCGAGAGGATCTCCGGCTACCCCATGGATGAGGTCCTCGGACGCAACTGCCGCTTCTTGCAGGGCGAAGGCCGCGACCAGCCTGCGCTTGACGAGTTGCGGGCGGCCTTGAGGGAAGAGCGCGAGTCGAGGGTTGTGTTGAAGAACTACCGCAAGGACGGGACGCCGTTCTGGAACGAGCTCTACGTCTCGCCCGTCCACGACGAAGAGGGCAGGTTGACCAACTTCGTGGGCGTCCAGAACGACATCACGGAGCGGCGCAGGATCGAGGAGGTCTTGCGCGAGAGCGAGGAGCGCTTCAGGGCCACCTTCGAGCACGCCGCCATCGGGGCGGCGCAGGTCGGCATCGATGGACGCTGGCTCCGCGTCAACCGGAGGCTGGGTGAGATCGTCGGCTACGAGCCCGAAGAGTTGTTGAAGATAACGTTCCAGGACATAACCCACCCCGACGACCTGGAAGGGGATCTCGCCCAGGTAAGACGCCTGCTCGCCGACGAGCTCCAGACCTACACCATGGAGAAGCGTTACCTGAGGAAAGATGACTCGGTCGTCTGGGTGAACCTGACCGTCTCGCTGGTGCGGGATGCTTCGGGGGAGCCGTCCTACTTTATCGCGGCGGTCGAGGACATCAGCGCGCGCAAGCGGGCGGAGGAGGAACGCGACCTCCTGCTGGTCAAGGAGCAACTCGCGCGGGCCGAGGCGGTGGAGGCGCGAAGGCGTCTGGCCCTGCTCGCTGCCGCGGGCCCCGCGCTCTCGGCCTCGCTCGACTACGCGGAGACCCTGGAGAGGATCACACGCGTTCTCGTGTCCGAACTCGCGGACTGGTGCCTCTTGGACGGCGTGGAGGACGACGGGAGCATCACGCAGCTCGCCGCCGCGCACGCGGACCCCGAGAAAGAAGACCTCCTGACGAGGTTCAGGGAGCACAGGCGCTTCGGCGAGGGAGATCCGTGGAGCACGTCCGAGGTGCTGAGGACGGGACAATCCGTGTTGATCCCCAATCTTCCCGACGCCACTTACTACGAACGGGCGTTGGGTAGCGGCGAGCACCTCGACGTCCTGCTGCGGCTCGAGCCCCGCTCGCTGATGTGCGTGCCGCTGCTGGCGCGCGGGAGGACCATAGGCGCCATCACCCTCGTCTCCTCCAGGCCCGACCGTCGCTACGCCGAGGAGCACCTCGCGCTGGTGGAGGATCTCGCGTACCGTTGCGCCCTCGCCGCGGACAACGCCCGCCTCTACAGGGACCGCAGCGAGATCGCGAGCGTGCTCCAGAGGAGCCTGCTTCCGCCGCACCTGCCGGAGATCCCCGGCGTCGAGGTCGGTGCCGAATACCTGCCCGTGGGCGAGGCCAACGACGTGGGCGGGGACTTCTACGACCTCATAAATACAGTGGAAGACGGTTGGATCTGCGCCATCGGGGACGTACGCGGCAAGGGTGTCGAGGCGGCGGCGGTTACGGCTTTGGCCCGCTACACGATCCGGGCCGTCACCCTGAAGGACGACAGGCCATCCGAGGTCCTGGCCGCCCTGAACGAGGCCATGCTCCGACAGCTTCCCGAGGACCGCTTCTGCACCGCCGCCTGCATCCGGCTCGAACCCGAGGACGGCCTCGCTGGCGTCGGAATGGACGTCTCACGCGCCGGCCATCCGGCGCCGCTCCTGGTCCGCCCGGAAGGCCCTGTCGAGGAGGTCGGCTGTTCGGGAAGGGTGCTCGGCGTGTTCGACGACGCGGAGCTTGGGGACAGTTCGCTGCGTCTGATGCCAGGCGAGTCGCTCGTCCTGTATACCGACGGCGTCACCGAGGCGCGTTCCCCCGACGGCGAATTCTTCGGAGAAGACAGGTTGCACCATCTCCTCCGCTCCTGCTCGGGCTACGACGCGGCGGCTCTCGCCGGGAGGATCAAGGACGTCGTCCTCGACTTCCAGGAGGGCGACCCGCGCGACGACCTAGCCGTCCTCGTGCTACGCGCTACGGCCTAAACGGCGGAGCGCGGCCAGTGTCACCAGGCCCACCGCCGCACACTCCGCGGCCGCGAACTGGATCGTCCAGATCACCCCCGGCAGCTTCGCCTGAAGCAGCGTTCCCGCGACGATGGGGCTGAAGCCGCACGCGACGCCGAAACAGGCCCCGAAGAGCGCAAGATAAGTGCCCCTGAGCCGCACGGACGCGAGCTCGGCGGCGAGTGACGCACCGGCGACCTCCAGGACCATCTCCGCCAACGTGAAGAAGAGGACGAAGGCGAAAAATATGCCGAGGAACGAGTCGGTCAACAACAACGTCGCCGAGGAGGCGGCGAAGAGTGCAGCCCCCGCGAGCAATGCGACGATCCTCGATCCGCGGTCGATCAGGTAAGACACCGGAAGCTGAAACAGTATGACCATGAGCCCGTTGGCCCCTAGGAAGAACCCTATCTGCCCGTCGGCCACTCCGACGAAGTTCTTGGCGTAGACCGGCAAAGCCTGCCAGTCCTGCGTAAAAACGTAGTAGAGCAAGACCCCGACCCCGAGCAAGGCTACGAATGGACCGTCCGAGAGCGCCGCGCGCAACCTACCGGACGTCTCCTTACTTTCTGCCGGCCCCTTCGGCGTAGGGAGCGATTCCTTGATGCCCAGGGTCAGCGCGACCGCCACCGCGGCCGTGAGGAGCGAGGTTCCGACGAAGAGCTTGGGATAGACGTCTCCCGACCCTCCGGCCGCGGCCGAGACCAGGCCGGCCACCATCGGGCCGAGGGCCCAGCCCACGTTGCCGCCGACCCGGACGAGCCCGAAGGCTCGGGATCTCATTTCCTGCGGCGTAACGTCGGCGACCATCGCGTTGCGCGAAGCCTCGAACATCGACCAGCCCACAAAGCCGTGGGCCGCAGAGACGGCCAGGTACCCGGCAAAGTCGCCGACAAGCGAGAACGCAAAAAAGCTGGCCGAGCTGCCGGCGAGGGCGACGAGCATCACGGGCTTGCGTCCGTAGCGGTCGGTGAGCGGACCGGCAACGAGGCCTGAGAGGACGCTCGCCGCAGCGAACACCGCCAATCCGGCCCCGACCAGCGAGAGCGGTATGCCGAGCACGTTGTGGAAGTAGATCGAACTGAAAGGAAAATACAAACCGTGCCCGAACCGGAATGCGAGCATCGCAAAGAGCAACAGCCATACCCTGCGGTCGAACCTCAGGAACGCTTTTCTGGCACGCGAAATCACCCGCCGATGATACCGGAAACGCGCGGTAACGCTATGAGATACTACACACGTCCATCAGGGAAGGAATAGAGGCTTGACCCAGGACGCAGAACTTCCGCGCTCGCTCGCCTCCCTCTCCAGGGAACTGAAGGAGAGACGTCTCTCTCCGGTCGAGGTCGTGAGGACGCTGATCGGGCGCATCGAGGCCGACGAGACGAACGCCTTCATCACCGTGACGGCGGAGCGCGCGCTCGAGAAGGCGTCGCGGGCAGAACGGGAGATCGTGGCCGGACGTTACAAAGGCCCTCTGCACGGCGTCCCCATCGCCCTCAAAGACCTCATCTTTACAGAGGGCGTCCGCACCACGATGGCCTCCGACTTCTTTACCGAACATGTTCCGGACCACAGCGCGACCGTCGCCAGAAGGTTGGAAGAAGCTGGCTCCGTCCTCATCGGCAAGACCAACACGCACGAGTTCGCCTACGGCCCGACGGGCGATCGCTCGTTCTTCGGGCCTACCAGGAATCCCCACGACACCCGAAAGATCACCGGCGGCTCCAGCGGTGGCTCGGGAGCGGCGGTAGCGGAAAACCTCTGCTACGGCGCCCTGGGCTCGGACACCGGTGGCTCCATTCGTATCCCGGCGGCCCTCTGCGGCGTCGTCGGCATGAAGCCGACCTTCGGACGCGTGAGCAAGACGAGCGTCTTCCCCCTCGCATGGAGCCTCGATCACGTCGGACCTATCACCCGCACCGTCGAGGACAACGCCCTGATGCTGAACGCCCTCGCCGGCCATGATCTCGAAGACCTGTATTCGGTGGATCTAACCGCGGAGGATTTTACACGAGACCTCGAGCGCGACGTGCAGGGAACAGCGATAGGCCTCCCTTCGAGCTTCTACTTCGAGCACGTCGACGGAGAGATAGAAGGACGCATCAGGGAGGCGATCGAGGTCTTTCGTTCGCTCGGCGTGAACGTGCGTGAAGTCGAGGTCCCCAACCTGTGGGACACGCTACACGCGCAGCGGCTCATCCTCGCTGCGGAGGCCTACGCCGTTCACGAAGAACGCCTCAAAACGGACCCCGACAGGTTCGACGACCACGGATTGGAGCGTTTGTTGAATGGCGAGAACTTGAAAGCCTTCAGGTACGCGAACGCACTGCAGAGGAAACTCCGGTCGCGGCGAGAGTTCGAGAATGCCTTGAGGTCGGTGGACGCACTCCTCACCCCGACCGTACCCATCCCGGCGCCGGAGATCGGGCATCGCGAGACAGCGATAGACGGCTACGAGGAACCCGTCTACTCCGCCCTAACCCGCCTCACGGGCCCGACAAACCTCAACGGTCTCCCCAGCCTCTCGGTATCCTGCGGTACTACGAGTTCGAGCCTGCCGGTCGGACTGCAACTGATCGGCCGCCCCTTCGACGAGGCCTTCCTCTACCGTATCAGCCACACTTACGAACAGACGTTCAGCCAATAGCGAAACCAAAAGCTGACAAGCGGAGGCCGCAGGCCGGAGTGTGCTGAAAGCGGAGCCCGAAGGGCGAAGCGTGCTGCAACGTTGACACGAAGATGCCCCGTCCCTATTATTAAATCACCGTTCAAAGGAGGAACGTATGGACACCGTACGCAGTTGGACCGAGCGGGATTTGCTCAGGCTCGACGAGATCGTCGTCGAGGGTGAACGCCGGTTCAAGGAGCGTCAACCGCGGTCTCGGGCTTTGATCTGGGAGGCGAGGGAGGTTCTGGCGGGCGGGGCGACTTCGAGCTGGCAGATCGCGCGTCCGCAGATGGTCTGGGTAAGCCACGGTGAAGGGTCGAAGATCTTCGACGCCGACGGCGGGGAGTACGTTGACCTCCACGGCGGCTACGGCGTCGGCGCCGTCGGACACGGGCATCCGAAGATCGTCGAAGCCGTGTCAGGACGGACGCCGCGCGGCACGCACTTCGCCCAGCCGACGGAGGATGCCATTGTCGTCGCGGGCGAGTTGGCGAGACGTTTCGGGCTTCCGTTGTGGCGATTCTCCAACTCCGGTACCGAGGCGACCATGGACGCCGTGCACCTCATGCGTGCGATCACGGAGCGCGATCTGATCGTGAAAGTCGAGGGCTGTTACCACGGGCACCACGACTCGCTCATGGTCTCCGTGTCCAACGGGGAGGACGAGATCGGGCCCGCCGAGCGTCCCCGCAGCGCGCCCTCTGGGACGGGCATACCCAGGGCCATCACCGACCTCACCTTGATCGTCCCTTACAACGATCTGGATGCTCTGGAGCGGCTCTTCTCCGAGCAGCGCGGGAAGATAGCGGGCATGATCCTGGAGCCCATAATGATGAACGCCGGTGTCATTCCGCCCGAGCAGGGCTACCTGGAGGGCGTGCGCGAGGTAGTCCACGCGCACGGCGCCCTGCTCGCCTTCGACGAGGTAAAGTGCGGCGTCAGCACTGCATACGGGGGAGCCACCGGGTGCCTGGGCGTGCGTCCCGACATCGTGTGCCTCGCCAAAGCTATGGGTGGTGGTGTCCCTTGCGGGGCTATTGGCGGAACCGAAGAGGTCATGGGCCGCATCGCCGACGGCACCTACGAGCAGGTCGGCACCTTCAACGGCAACCCGCTCACGATGGCCGCCGCCAGGGCGACGCTGACCGGTATCCTCACCCCCGAGGCCTACGAGCACTTCGACCGGTTAGCCGGGATCATGGTGGAGGGTTCGCGGGCCATCATAGAAGAGTACGACCTCGCGGCCTACCCGCTCTCCTTCGGGGCCAAGGGCGCTATCAGCTTCTCCGGAAGGCGGATGCGCAACTACCGCGATTTCCTGGGGCTTGACGACCGTTTCAGCCAGGCGCACTGGCTCTTCCAGCACAACGGTGGCGTGTTCTTGCCTCCGTGGGGCAAGGCCGAGCAGTGGACGCTCTCGGTGCAGCACTCCGAGGACGATGCCAGGCGCTTTGTCGACAACTTCGAAGCCTTCGCGCGGGCGCTCAGGCGATGAGCGAAGGTCACGCGGTAGGGCGCGTCCAGCTCGAAGGCCTCACCAAGCGCTACGGCGCTTTCGAGGCTGTGCGCGGCATAGAGCTGGACATTCCATCCGGGGAGTTCTTCTCGTTGCTCGGC
Source organism: Actinomycetota bacterium (assembly GCA_046733115.1). GTDB lineage: Bacteria > Actinomycetota > Rubrobacteria > Rubrobacterales > Rubrobacteraceae > Rubrobacter_D. The sequence goes on from JBKPOM010000197.1 coordinate 19,577, forward strand.
CCGAGCGGGTGCGGCAAGACCACGACGCTGCGCATGATCGCCGGTTTCGAGCGTCCCAGCGCAGGGAGGGTGCTTCTCGACGGCCGGGATGTTTCTAACACCCCGCCCAACCGGCGCAACGTCAACACGGTCTTCCAGAACTACGCCCTCTTCTCCCACCTGACCGTAGCCGAGAACGTCGCCTTCGGCCTGCGCTTCACGAAAGTGGCTAAAGGGGAGAGCCGAATCAGGGTAGGTGAAGCGCTCTCCCTGGTGCAGATGGAGGAGTTTCGGGATCGCAGACCGCACCAACTCTCGGGGGGCCAGCAGCAGCGGGTGGCGCTCGCGCGGGCTTTGATCCTCAACCCTTCCGTGCTGCTTCTGGATGAGCCGCTAGGTGCTCTCGACGCCAAGTTGCGCAAGGCGCTCCAGGTCGAGCTCAAGGCACTCCAGGAGCAGGTTGGGGTGACTTTCGTCTACGTCACCCACGACCAGGAAGAGGCCCTCACCATGGCCGACCGCCTCGCCGTAATGAGCGAGGGCCGAATCGAACAGGTCGGCTCGCCCAGGGAAGTCTACGAAGAGCCGGCTTCGGCCTACGTCGCCGACTTCCTCGGCGTCTCGAACCTGTTGGACGCACAGGCCATCGGCACGGGTTCCGACGGCAGGTGCCGGGTCAGGATCGGGTATTTCGAGCTATTCGCCTCCCGCGGACACACCTCGGCCAGTGGGCCCGTCAAGGTGGTGGTTCGCCCCGAGCGGGTGCGCGTGGAGGTCCCGCGGAAGACCGGCGAAAACCGGCTGCCGGGGAAGGTCGAGCGCGTCGTCTACGCTGGCGCCATCTCCCAGCTCGTCGTAACCCTCGACAGGGGGGAACAGATCCAATGCATGCTCGCCAACGACGGGGTGGGTTCTTCCTTCGATCGGGGGGTGCCGGTGTCGGTGTACCTGCCGTGCGAGGCCTTGCGCGTGCTACGCACCGACACCACGGATACGCAAGAAGAGAGCGGTATATCTCCCGCGGTATCCGCGCAGGCGACGACCAGATCCTGAACCCCGATGCCTGTAGGAGCGGTTCGCGAACCGCCCTCATGCGTCTATATTTCCAGCCTCGCGAAGTCCTCGACGGCGGAGCCTTCGGTGCCCTCCTTTTCCTGGGACCGGCGCATGACGAACAGGGCGATGCCTATGGCCACCATGGAGGCGAAGAGGAGGATGCTCGCCAGGGCGTTCAGGGCGGGGCTCGGGGCCGCCCGCGCTGCGCTGTAGAGCTTGACGGGGATGGTGGCCGAGGACTGGTCGCCCATCAGGAAAGCGGTTATGACGAAGTCGTCGATGGAGATGGCGAAGGCGATCATGAGGCTAGCCCAGATGGCCGGGGCCAGCATCGGCAAGAGCACCATCCTTATCGCCTGCCACTGTGACGCCCCGAGATCCATGGCCGCCTCCTCGTACTCCCGCCCGATCGCGAACAGGCGGCCACGCACGACGATCACGACGTAGGAGATTGTGAAGGTGACGTGCCCGAGCAACTGCGCCTGGGTGCCGAGCTGCACGAAGCCGAAGAGATAGACGAACACCAGAAACAGCGAGACGCCCATCACTATCTCCGGCGTGACGAGCGGGAAGAGCATCAGGAAGTTCGCGGAGCGCGCGCTCCTCCCACGCCAGCGCGCCAGCCCGATAGCCAGCGCGACCCCTAAAGGAGTGGCGATAAGCATGGTCAGTCCCGCGAGCTTGAGGCTCTGCAGTAGCGCATCCCTAAGCGACGGGTCGTGCAGGACGGAGAGGTCGGGGTCCTGAAAATACCACCGTAGCGAGAAGCCCTGCCAGGTGCTGCGGGAGCGGCCGTCGTTGAACCCGAAAAGCACGGCCACGGCCACGGGGACGAGCGACCAGAGCACGTACGCCCACGTAAAGATTATCAGGAAGCGCGGCTGGCCCCAGGGGTTTATCCACCACACTCGCAGGCGCGTGAGGAGCGTGTTACGCCCGGCTTCTGCCGGCGCGCTCATGAACGGGCCTCCCTCGTGGCCCTGGCCACGCTGAAGAGGTAGTAGGTCA
>JBKPOM010000198.1:0-6252 GCA_046733115.1 Actinomycetota bacterium
CACCCTCTCAGGGCGGCGCGAGTTCCTGGAGAACGTCGCGGGTGTTCGGGTGGGCGACTCGACCGTGAGCAGGATGCTAAGGCGCCTAGGCTGGAGCCGAAAAAAGATCGCTGGCAGCAGCAGAGCGCGACGAGTTCCTGAGAGGGCCTGGCGTGCCCTTGTGGCCGAGAAGGTCGACGCCAAGCGGGGCTGGTTTTCGTGGACGAGATGGGCGCCAACGTCTCGCTATCTGGGCTATACGCCTGGTCGCGCAGGGGCAAGCGAGCCTTCGCGGTAGCGCCCCGAGGAACTGGGGCAAGAACGTCACGCTGCTTGCGAGCATCACCCGCCGATGCGTCGGGCCTTGCTTGGCGGTGGACGGCTCAACCACAAGGGAGGTCTTCGAGGCCTGCCTAGAGGCGGTCTTGCCGCCGACCCTGAAGGTCGGGCAGGTGGTGGTGATGGACAATCTCTCCGCCCACAAGGGCGGCAGGGTGCGCGAGATCGTAGAGGGAGCGGGCTGCGAGCTCATCTACCTGCCACCCTACTCGTCGGACTACAACCCAATCGAGCAGGCCTTCTCGAAGGTCAAGGGGCTGCTGCGCAAAGCCGAGGCTCGTACGCGCGAATCGCTGATCGAGGCGATGGGTCGAGCGCTCTCGGCACTCAGGGCTCTGGAGGCACGGGGTTTCTTCGAGCACTGCGGCTACCGTGAGGTGGTCCAACCGCTATGACAGACGCTCTAGAGCCCAGCTTCGAGTGAGCAGCGCCGCGCCCAGGATCAGGCAGAAGTCCCCCTCGTAGAGGGGGTTACGCACGTACCGGTACGGCCCTCCACCACCAGGCGTTGCGGAACGCCGTTCTCCTCGGCCCCTGCACCCGGAAGGAATAGGGCCCCGGCGAGCAGCAGCCTCGCCCATCCCATCTTCCACCGCCCACGTTCCCGCCGCCACCGAGCCGACGAAAAGCACGCAGCCCAGCACCTGGCGCAGCTACGCCCCATCCCAGCTCCACCTCAGCCACCACGGGGAGAGCAGGAACAAGACGACCATCGTCCCTGCCCAGAGCCCGCCGACCTCGATGAGGTACCAGGCAATAAGACCCCGTCACCTGAGCCAACCTCGCCATGAAGGGAGCATTAGGTAGATAACTAGGGCTATTATGATCGTGCCGCCGTAGGATCCGGCGACGAAGATCGACAACAACACCCCACATCCGAGCATCGCGTCCGCGAGCGCGCATAAACCGAACGAAGCGATCCAGGCCATCGCGGGTGCTACGTAAAGCTCGGCGCGTTCCCCAGCCCTGAGGTCCATGCGCGAACTCCTCTATTTTCGGGCCCGTTATGCCGGGATCGGCTCTTTGGCGACGGCGCGAAGCCGGATGGATGTGAGCAATAACCACAAGACAAACGCCCCGATGAAGAACCTCCACTCTATCGCCCCCGCCACGCGACGGAGCCTGTTGGGCAGCAGGGAATTACCGAAGGGGAGTTAAGAACGAAGAGGCCAATTGCAAAGAGCACCAGCGTAATCAGCCCCAATACCAGGGATGGGACGCAGAACGAGCGCCACCTCTCATCGCACTCGAAGGCTCTCGAAAGAACGATCATCCCCACGATCAGGCAGAAGATACCCCCGAAACCTCCCAGGCCGTGGATTGCCCCGGCGATGGTCGGGTTCTCTCCTTGAATGACTTGTTCGATCGAAGCGGTGTTGGGTGCCAAACGGAATATTCCTGCGAGGCAGAAGCCGAGACCGAAGAGTCCGACCAGAACGTAACCAGCGCGTAACGCCCTCGACGGCGTTACCGCGCGGCGAAAACCCAAGGACAGTGCCAGGGCGCCTAGTCCGAGGGCGACGAACGCGGCTATGGAAATGCTGCCATAGGGGCCGACGCTGAAGAGACTCATGGTGTTACCGTAGCGTACTATGTCGTCGGGACAGAGAAGGTGCATGACGGCTATGGCAACGACGTAGAACACCGGACCGATGATCCGCGCGAGCGCGAGACGGACCGCCCACCTGGTAGCAGACACTTCTGGCACCGATTGTAAATTGTCTCCTAGTTGTGCTGTTGTCACTACCGAACCTCCCTTGTACTTTCGATCCGACTCCTCTTTGCCGGTGTGGCTTGCGGATCCTTTGTGGCGTCATTGCACCACCATGCGTGCGAGCAGTCGTAGGGGTAGACCCCTAACTTTGTCCCTATTTCCGGCGACTACCCCGAAGGGGCATACCATTAGTTACGGTGGCTGAAGATACCCTGAGCGTACGTGGTACGTAATCCAGTTGATCGCTTGTGGGTGGGCATGCGGAGCGTCTGTCGCAGTGGATTCTCGCTCCCCGCTTTCGCGAGGACAGAGGCTTCGCTGGAATGACGGTAATGCTGGGAGGAAGGGCGTAGGAGTTGCGCTCGCCCAGGCTAATTCATCACCGCTGATGCACTGGGCCGAGGATGGGTTTGATGTCAAGAACGGGAGTGCCGTCGATCGCTTCGAGGTTGTGGATCGTGATCGCGTTTTCCTCAACCGCCTCGATCACCACGGCGTGCAATCCGATCGGGTTGGGGCGATCGGGCGACCGCGTCGCGAACACGCCCTTACGGGACCGGTGCATGTCGCCACGTGGGTGCACGGAGAGCACGTCGCGGCGCCCCCGGTGTAGCCAGGTCAGCAAGAGCACCTCGTCACCTTCCTTTAAATCCCCGGCGGCTTCGCAAAACTCGGGCCGGAAGTCGACGCGCGCCAGCGGCGCACCCTCGTCGCCCTGTTTGGGGGCGGCAGCGCGATCTGTCAGCGGTGATTCCACCCAGCCGACCGGCTGCAATCGATACGTCGGATCGCTCAACTTATGGCCTTCCTTGTGTCATGCCGCTATGCGGACTGAATGAGACTGATGACGTTGCCGTCCGCATCCTTGAAGGATGCGATCAGCTTGCTCCCGCCAACGGAATTGTACGGGAGGCACCGGTCCAGCCCTACATCGATCCACGGCACGGCGTTGACGGTGGGATTTCCTCTCTACTGCCGGGCCCCAGTGCAGCCCGCGTTGTGCTACTGTTGGCCTATTTTGTCCTGAGAGTCTCTTTCAACGGCGTTGGCCCGTCTCGCGACGCTCGAGTGGGCCAGCGACGTCGCGAAGGCCGCCAGCGGCATGACCAGCGTAGCAAGGAGAGAGCCGCCCACCCATTCCCCCCACGTGTAGGAGCCCGTGAGCCATCCTGCGGCCAGCGCTCCGGCGTGGATCACCACCCCTTCCAAGTAGTAGGCAACGGTCGCCGTCATGAACACGAAAAAGAAGTGGCCGCTCACCAATCGGTTGCTGCACCTCGTCGCGGCGATGGGACCGAGGCCCCGGTCACGGATCACCGGCGTGGCCAACGACCAGCGCGTGTACAGCCACATCCCGGGGATCAACAGAAGTCCGGACGCCAGGGTGGTGACAGAGAGGGCGATCAAGGCGGCCACCAGGACGCTCGGGACGTAGGGTGCGGCCCCGCTCAGCTCGCCGAAGGTGCTCCGCAAGCCGATGCGCCGCGTCCCTCGTTGGGCCTTATCGACGATCCCCTCGGCGTAGGCCAGGTAGAGGTAGTAAGCGAGGTATGCCGTCGAGAGGCTGAGGGCCTGATCCAGCAGGAGCCGGCGCTCGATGAGGTACGCAGGAACCTCCCCGATGGCGCCGAGAACCACGGCCGGCACTAGCGTCGCCAGGAAGTACCTCCACATGATCTCCAAAGCCCCACGCCACACGCCCCGGATGGTATCGGCCTCGCCCATGCGCCCGCGCATTCTCGCCCACCGCGCGGCGCGCGGCAAACGGAGCGAAGCGCACGGAAGCCTGCCCTGGTACTGTCAACACGCTCTTAGCCGAACGACGTGCATCGTGGCACTGTGATGGGGTGGGATACGACGTGCGGGCGAGAGTGGACAACCATGTGTAAGCGGTTCGAGAAAAAGGGGTTCGCGATTAGCGTCAATGGCTGTTTAGGCCTCATCAGGGTCGTCCTTTGCGACGACCACGACCTCTTTCGCCACGGTCTCGCCGAGATGCTGACCATCGCGGACGACATCGAGGTTGTGGGTGAAGCGAACACCGACGAACGCGCGGTCGATATCGTCTCGGAGGCAAAGCCGGACGCGGTGCTGCTCGACCTAGAGATGCCGGGCGGGGGCCGAAGAGACGGTGCGCAGGATACTCCGGCTCCCGCAGCCGCCCAAGATCGTCGTCACCATGCACGACGCGCCACGCCTGATCCGGCGCTTCATCGGCGGGGGAGCGAGCGCCTAACTCCCGAAGAGCGCCAGCCTGGAAGAGCTCCTGGACAGGGTGAGAAACGCCGCCGCGAGCCCGCGCTCGCCGGCGGGGGAAAGTGAGGCGCGGATCGTGCCCCAGGAAGTGGTGGAGGACCTCGAAGGGCGGGCGGACGGCCTGTCGGGGCGGGAAGTTGAGATACTGCTGCAGGCGGCGCGCGGCATGAGCAACCAGCAGATAGCCGCCTCGCTGCACCTCTCCGAGGCGACGGTCAAGCGCCACCTCGCCAACACCTACAGCAAGATGGGGGGTCGGTTCCCGCACAGACGCGACGCAGAAGGCGCTGGTGAACGGCTGGATCTTCTCCTTCGAACTCTCCGGCAGTTACGAGAACGACACGAGGGACCGGCATGACCCACAACGCTGACGAAGTTGCCAGGCAAAGAGCCTCCGGCACCGGTGACTTCGGGATATCCGAAGCGAGCTGCCGCGCGCTTCTGGCCAACGTCGCTGACATGGTCACCGTCAGCGACCGGGACGGAAGGATCATCTACGCCAGCCCCGCCACGCGGAACGTCTTCGGTTACAAGCCGGAAGAGTTTATGAGACGCGATCCTTTCGACTGGATCCACCCCGAAGACTGCCCCCGCTACAAGGAGACTCTGGCCAGGCTCGCCAGCAACCCCGGCTTGAGTCTTGAGCTCGAGCATCGCGTCAGGCACAAGAACGGGACGTGGCGCTGGGTGGAGGCAACGTTCACCAGCCTGTTCGACGACCCGGACGTGGGCGGGCTCATAGCCACCGTGCGCGACATCACCGGGCGCAAGCGGACGGACGAAGCGCTGCGCCGCGCCTCCGAGTTCGACGCATTCCGGGTCTCCCTCGTCGATGCTCTCGGTCCGCTGTTCGACCCGGTCGAGATCCAGGCGGAAGCCGCCCGCGTTTTGGGCGAGCACCTCGGCGCCAACCGCGTGATGTACGCCGAGGTCGAGGAGGACGGGATCACTTCGGCGCTGTGGACGCTGCTCGATACGAGCGCGTCCGACGGCGTGGTGGTCGATCTCTCTTCCTCCGGCGACGAATCGCTCGTCCCGTCCGCCGTGGGGGTGCAAGTCAACCTCGTCATGCGGGAGGCGATCAGCAACGCCCTCAAGCACTCGGGGGGCGTAGAGCTAGGGGCGAGCCTCGAGATCCATCCCGGCGAGCTGGTTAACACCGTGACCGACGAGGGTCAGGGTTTCGACCCCGAAGCCGCCCCCTCGTCGGCCACCGAGCCGGTATAGGCCTGGGTTCCATGCGAGAGAGGGCGGAGATGGTGGGCGGGAATCTGAACCTCACCTCGCAACCCGGCCACGGCACGACAGTGGAGATACGTGTGCCCCTCGAAGGCTAGGGCCTTCCGCCGACGAAACGGCACGCCAAACGAGAGCAGGGACCACTCCGGCCCGTCTACCCGTCCACCAGCGCGATCGCCACGTCCACGACTTGGAGCAGATCGTGGATGGACAAGTCGCGCGCCTTGGAGACCCGGTCGTCCGCACTGATCCGCGCGTCCATGCCGTCGCTATACAGCACGGTGACGCGGCACGGAACGCTCTCCAACTCCTCCGGGCCGAACCCGTCGCTGTCGTTGTGAACCAGCAGGTGCGGCCGGAAGTTCGCAAGCACCCTTTTGGTGGTTTCCGGGGCCGCGACCCTAACTTCGTACCCGGGGCGCTGGCGCCAGATCGCGAACGCTATATCCTGACGATACATCTGGGGTGTGATCGCTACCAGTACGCGCATCATGCTCTAAGGTTTATCCCGTGAGGATCACGCGGAAACGGATCACGCGAAAAATGGTCCGAAAGATGCATGTTAGCATTTCAGCATTGCAGCACTTAGAGCACTTTGCAGTGTAGTTGGGCGGTGTGGCAGGATGCTGGCATGAACGCCTACTCGTTGGACCTGAGGAAGAAGATCGTCGCAGCCAAAGAACGGGGCATGCCCACCTCCGAGGTCGCCAGGACCTTCGGCGTGG
>JBKPOM010000199.1:0-7676 GCA_046733115.1 Actinomycetota bacterium
AGCAGGCGGGAAACAAGTTGCTCTTCTTCGGGGTGGGGGTCGCGCTGTGGTCGGTCTCGGCGGTCGCACGCACCCTCACCGAGGCGTTCAACGTCGCCTACGGGGTCGCCGAGACGCGCCGCTGGTGGAGACAGCTGGCGCTCTCTTTGGCCTTCGGTCCCATACTCGCGCTCGTGGTGATCTTGTCAGTCACGCTGATGCTGATCGGACCCGAGCTGGTGAGGAGTATAGTGGAGTTGGTGGATCTGGACGAAGTATTCGTACGTTTGTGGGGATGGCTGCGTTTTCCGGTGGCCCTGTTCCTGCTGGCCGTTGTGCTTTCCGTGGTCTACCGTTTCGGTCCAAACGCCAGGCAGCGCTTCCGGTCTGTAGTCCCTGGCGCGGCGCTTTGTGTGGTGCTGTGGGCGATCTCCTCTGTCGGTTTTACCTTCTACCTGGCCAACTTCGCCGACTACGGCGTTACCTACGGGAGCATCGGGGCGGCCGTTGGTTTGCTCTTCTACCTCTACCTATGCGCTTCTGTGGTGTTGCTGGGCGCTGAACTCAACGCGACGATCTACCATCCGGACACGGACACTAGAGTACGAAAACAGCAGGAAGTGGATCCGAGGAGGACACAGACGTGAGCAACGAAAGTCGCTACCAGCAGAGGTTGAGCACGTTCGCCGCCAACTGGCGAGCGCTGGCTCTTCGGGGCCTCGTCGCCCTGTTGTTCGGTCTCGTAGTTCTTTTCTGGCCTGGTCTCGTCCTTACCGTGCTGGCCCTACTATTCGGCATCTACGCGGTGGTTGACGGGGCGATAACCTTGGTGCCAGCCCTCAGATCCCGGGACCGGGGCTCCCGAAGGACTCTTCCGTTGGTCGAGGGGGCGGTTGGTATCATCGCTGGGTTGGTGGCCCTCCTCTGGCCAGGGTTGAGCGCAAGCGGATTGGTCTACGTCATCGCGGGATGGGCCGTCGTAACCGGCGTGCTCAAGATACTCACCGCGATCCTGTTGCGCGCCGAGGTCGAAAACGGGTGGCTGCTGGCCGGGAGCGGGCCCTCTCGGCGCTCTTCGGCATAGTCCTCTTGGCCCTGGCCAGGTCCGATGTGCCGTTTCTGGCGCCCTTTATCGGTGGCTTCGCTGTGATCGTTGGCCTCGCCTTGATCGTTTTCGCCTTCCGATTGCGGGAGCGGAGACGCTGATTTATCCGGGTTCCTGAGAGTGGATATCCCCTAGGGGATTTGCGTCCCTGGGTGATGACCCACCACCGTGCCGGGCTTATGCTCCGGGGCGTCATGCAGAGTAGAAGCAAGCGAGAACCTCGGAAGGCGAAACCGCGGATCATCCGCCACGTTGTGGAGTGTGCAGGACCAGACAGGAGGTAACGAAAATGGGTTGTCTATTCGCGCTACTCGGAGGCATCTTCCCGCGTCTCGCGCTCCTAATAGTCTGGATCGCCAGACCGGCCCTCGTCGCCGCGGCGTTCAACACCTTTCTCCTCCCGTTGCTTGGCATCATCTTCCTCCCTTTCGCGACCCTCATCTACGTGATCGTCTACACGCCCGGTGTCGGCCTCACGGGCTTCGATTGGTTCTGGGTGATCCTCGCCGTCCTGCTCGACATCAGCCACTGGACGGCCAGCTACACCCAACGCGACCAGATCCCCAGGGTACGGTATACGCAGGGAAACACGACAAGGATCTACCCGGCAAGGAGATAGCGTGACGCGACGGCCAACATATGGAGGTGAACGATGACGGAGAAGATAGGACCGGTTCAGCTCGTGGCGATCGGTTTTCCCCTGGAGGCGGAGTTCGAGGGCAGGATCATGGCCGAGCTCGAAAGGCTGGAGAGCCACGAGACCATTCGCATCCTGGACCTTCTGTTCGTGGGCAAGGATGCCGAGACGGGGGATCTGCTCGCCCTCGACTACCAGGGCGAAGAGTTGGGCGGGATCGTCGGCGCGCTGCTTGGCTTCGATTTCGAAGTCGACGGCGAGCAACCGGGCGGAACAACGGAAGGTATCCAGGGCCACGCTTTCGGGCTCTCCAGAGGCGATATCCTGGATATAGTTGCCTCGCTGCACCCTGGCGACTCCGCCGGCTTCCTCCTCGTCGAGCACGTGTGGGCGCGCGATCTGAAGGGTGCTATCCGCGACGCGGGCGGCTTCCCGCTCGGGGAGGGCTTCCTCACGCCCGAGGCCATCGCCGAAGTCGGTACCGAGCTCGTCGCCATGTCAGAGGCCATCGAAGAACTCGAGGCCGAGGAGACGGGTGCCGGGGCTTAGGGCGTATCAAGCAAATCGACCCAACGCAGAGGAAGGAGACGATAGATGGGACTTGTTGCAGCACGAGCCGGCGGCCGGATGCAAGGGCGGCAGACCTACCGGACGATGTCGCGCATGCAGCGGCGCCGCTCGTACATCCAGAGCAAGACTGGGATGAGGGAGGACTTTAGTAGCCGCGAGGAGCCGGCGGAGGCTGCGGCGCCTGCTGCGGCGCCTGCTCCCGCCCCTGCTGCAGCCCCAGAACCCGACTACGTGGGTGAACTGGAGCGGCTCGCCCAACTGCGGGATCAGGGCATCCTCAGCGACGAGGAGTTCGAGGCCAAGAAGAAGCAGATCCTCGGTATTTGAACGGCGAGTTCGTCTCCTAGACTAGTACCCTGGCCAATCAATGGAAAGGAATAAACGATGTGCCGCTGGCTAGCCTACTCTGGCTCACCCGTCCTCATCGAGGAGTTGCTCTACAAGCCTGAGCACTCCCTCATAGACCAGAGCCGCCACGCCCGCATGGGCGTCGATACCACAAACGGAGACGGCTTCGGCGTCGGCTGGTACGACGCCGAAGCCCAAACCCCCGCCGTCTTCCGCTCCATCGAGCCCGCCTGGAACGACCGAAACCTCAGAGAGGTCGCCGGACACGTCCACTCGCCGCTCTTCCTGGCCCACATCCGAGCCTCCACAGGGACCGCAGTTCAGCAGACCAACTGCCATCCGTTCCGCCACGGCAAGTGGCTGTGGGTCCACAACGGCCTCGTTAGAGACTTCCACCTCGTAAAGCGCGACCTCGCGCTCGCCGTTGACGAGTCGCTGTATCCGTATATGGAGGGTTCGGCCGACTCGGAGACGCTTTTCTACCTGACGCTGACGTTCGGCCTGGAAGAAGACCCTCCGAAGGCAGTCGAGAGGATGGTCGGCTTCGTGGAAGAGGTGGGGCACCGTCACGACGTAGAGCACCCGATCCAGATGACCATAGGTACTACCGATGGGAAGAACGTTTGGGCTTTCAGGTACTCCAGCGAACGCAAATCGCGCACGCTCTTTTACAGCACCGACGTGCGCACGGTCCGCGAGCTCCATCCCGAGCGTGAGCGCCTTCAGGAGCTCGCGGACGAGTCGAGGATCATCGTCTCCGAGCCGCTGGGCGACCTGCCAGGGGCGTGGAACGAGGTGCCCGAATCTAGCTACGGCGTCGTGCAGGAAGGGGAGGACGAGTTGCGTCCGTTCCGACCTGTGGCACCTTGAAACAGCAGCTAGCAAAGAGGGTGAACCTCTTTGCTAGCTCTCAGCATTTCAGCAGGTCAGCATGTCAGCCTTTTGTTCTTGCTGAAGTGCTGACTAGCTGAAATGCTGAAGTGCGCGAATTGCAGAGGTCAATACCTCTGCAATTCGCTTTAGAATACAGGGATGTCCCAGATAAAGATCGAGGGCATCTCCACACAACCGGTGGCCGAATACACCGCAGCCCAGGTCGCGGACGCCCTCATGAGATCCTTCGAGGGCTACGTGATGCCCGTAAATGTTAGCGCGCAAGGGTACGAGCGTCGTTTTCGCCCGGAGAACGTGGACCCCTTCGCCAGTTACTTGTATTTTCGGGAGGCCAGCCCCGTCGCGGTCGTTTTCGTCGCCCGCCGGGGCTGGACCAGCCGCATCGCGGCGATGGCCGTCGCGCCGGAGGTGCGAGGGAGAGGCGTTGGAAAGCGCATCATGCAGGGCGTGATCGGTGAGGCCGTCGAGAGGGGCGACCGGTCCGTGCTGCTGGAGGTCTTCGAGCACAACACGCCGGCGGTCAACCTGTACAAGGGGCTCGGCTTCGAGCCTTTGCGCAGGCTCGTAGGCTATCTTCACGATCCCGGAAGCGCGGATCTTGACGCCGCGGACGTGCTCCTCAATCTCGACCCCCTCGACTTCGCGCGCCTCGTGGCCAGGGAAGGCGAGCCCGACCTGCCGTGGATGCTGGCCGCGGAGACGCTTTCGGGGGCTGTCTCTCCGGCGCGGGCCTTTCACCTCGACCATCGCGCCTACGCCCTGATCGGTGACCCAGACGCAAACGTCATCTCCCTGACCGCGCTCGTCGTGCCCCGCGCCGACCGGCGCAACGGTTGGGGCACCCGTCTCATGCAAGCCCTCTATGCCACGCACCCCGACAAGGCATAGTCTATCCCGCAAATAGTTCCAGAAGAGCTCACCCCCGCGTTCTTCGCGCGATGCGGATGGGAGCTAATGGATACGAACCAGCTGGAGATGGTTCTGGATGTCTCGCAGAGATCGGAGGGTAACTCGGATGGCTAACATCTCGCTCCTGATCCACGACCTCGACGCCGCTGTCACGCCGGCTGGGGAGGGACCGCTCCGCGGCAGCGAGTTCGGGGAACTACGCGTCCACTCCCCCGCCTCGATAGCCATGTCCGGAGACCGAATCGTCGCGGTCGGCCCGCCTGAGGAGGTGTTGCGCGAAATCTCATCTGGCGCCGAGTTTGAGAGCGTGGACGGGCGTGGCAAGTCAGCGCTCCCGGGTCTCATCGATTGCCATACTCACCCGGCCTTCCTGGGAGACCGGGCGGCCGAGTTCGAGTTACGCTCCTCCGGGGCGACCTACGAGGAGATCCACGCTTCAGGCGGCGGCATCCGCTCGACGGTGGCGACAACGCGGGCAGGAAGTGAAGAGGATCTCCAGTCGGCCGTCGAACGCCACCTCCGGTGGATGCTGGAGCATGGGACGACGACGGCGGAGGCGAAGTCGGGCTACGGACTCGACCGCGAAACGGAGCTGAAGTCCCTGCGGGCGATCCAGGCCGCAGGACAGAGCAGTCCCGTTGAGGTGTATCCCACCTTCCTCGGGGCACATACGGTCCCTCCCGAGTTCGACGGCGCGCAGGAGTACGTGGAGTTCGTGATCCACGACGTGCTGCCGGGGGCCGCGCCACTTGCCCGCTTCGCCGACGTCTTCCTGGAGCGCGGCTCTTTCGAGGCACCCGAGGCGAAGCGTTACCTCCAGGCGTGCAGGGAGCATGGCCTCACGCTCAGGTTGCACGCCGACCAGTTCTCGGAGCGGGGTGCTGTACCGCTGGCTATAGAGCTCGGCACCCGCAGCGTCGACCACCTCGAAACCACGGGTGAGGAAGGAGCACGCCTTCTGGCGAAGAGCGACGTTGCTGCGGTGCTTCTTCCTGCTTGCGGGCTCTTCCTCGACCTCCCATTGCCGCCGGCCCGCCCGCTGGCCGACGAGGGCGCGATCGTAGCTCTGGCCACGGATTTCAACCCTGGAAGCTCCTTCTGCGAGTCACTGCCGCTGGTGATGAACCTCGCATGTACCCGCCTCGGCCTCTCCCCCGCCGAAGCCCTCTGCGCCTGCACGGCCAACGCCGCGTACGTCCTCGGCCTCGACAACGTGGGCAGGCTTGCGCCTGGCTTCAGGGCCGACGTGCTCCTCCTCGACGCTCCTGACTGGCGCCACCTCGCCTACCACCTCGGCGGGGCCAGGTTTGCCGCGAAGATAAAGTCAGGGCGAATCCTGTAACGGCCGGCCGGGGCCTCGCTGTTAAACTGTCGCCATGCCAACGACGGTACGCATCAAGCCCGAGGTCATAACCGCCCACAGGTTGAGGATCGAGATGTTCGGCCTCGAAGATGAGGACATAGAGAACACCATCCGCATGAAAGGCTGGGCCTGGGTCCTCGCCCGCCGCGGGTGGGTGTACGCCGGCGAGCCTGACTTTGTAAATCGTCAGATCCGGGAGGTCATAATCGCCCTGCCCGACATCGCCTTCGAGCCCGCCACCATCGAAGAGTCCATCAAGACCGTGCTTGAGAAAGCCCGCACGGAAGACGAACGCGAAGAGGGACGCCTGCTCCTGCGCCAGGCCTTCGAGAAGACGGGTCAGTTAGGGGATGCCGAAGCGTTTCTTTAGAAGGCATCAGGTTTCAGGCTTCAGGAGGATTAGTGGCGTGACTCTCGGCGTGAAACGCATCACGTGATGCGATCTCAAAACGAACGAGCCTTGCGGTTCGGCTGCTCCCCCTCCGCTGGGCTGCGCCCAAAGACCTGTAGCCTGAAACCTGATGCCTACAGCCTTATTTGAGAAACGGCAGAGGGTCCATTACACCAGACACAAACATCCCTACCCTTACGGTGGTTGCCGTCAGATGATCCACAGCGGGCGCATATACATCCAGCACCACAATATGTGGTGTTGACTTCGATGCGTAGAACCGGAGCCATGGGGCGTTTCTGCCACAATAAGGATGGGGTCTATGCAGGATCGTGAATGCGAACTTCGGAGAACACCCCTTCCACGCACTCGAGTGAATAGCGTAGGCTTTGTGGGTTCGTGCGCAGTACGTGGTCCTACTCAGAGGAGGTTCCGATGCCCTGGATGCCCGAGGTCTTCACCGCCCCCATAGCCGAAGCTCGGCGCACACAAGTAGAGGAGGCTACGAGCACCAACGATGCCGTCCCCTACTTTGAGGGCATCATGGCAGACGACCCCGGAGCCCTCGTGCGCTCCTTCGCCGCAGGCCAGCCTGTCCTTGATGATCCCCACGTCGGACACGTCGAGGGTGCGGGGGAGCTGCGCGCCTTCGCCACCGAGACGGCGGACTGGTTGCGCGAGCGAGACGCGGTGGTGGAGAACGTGGCCCTGACGCGCACTCTCACCCGCACGGTCGAGGAGGTCGTGCTTAACCTCCTTCTCGACGACGGCGGGCGGGTGGAGCTACCCGTGGCCATAATCACCGACCGCAACACCGAGCGCACGCTGAAGGTGATCCGCGTCTACCACAGCACTTGGCCCCTCACGGGCGAGCACCGCGTTCGCCCCCCGCTCTTGCCCGCCGATCCGAATCTCCACCCCGAGGGGACGCCTGGCGTCTACCAGGAGGCGCTTGTAGAGGGCGACCTGGCAGGCATCGTGGCGACCTTCGAGCCCGAGGGCTACGCCCGCGAGCCGAGCGGCGCGGCCTACCTCCATCGTGGTACGGATGCGCTTTACGAGCTATACGGGCACATGTTCGCCAACGCGGGCGGCATCGGGCTAGAGCACTGCGCCCTCGCCGACGACGGGGTTAGGTGCTCAATAGAGTACAACTGCGTGCGCTGGGGAGGTACCGAGATCCCTCCCCAGGCGGGGGTGGCAGTATACGAGCGCGGCAGTAGCGGACTGCTTGCGGCGGCGCGCATCTACGACGACGTGGAACCGCCTAGCGTCTCGGACACTTCCATGAGCTAGGGGCAGGAACTTCCTAGAACGCCGTAAAGCGGAAGTCGTGTGGCCAAGCCGCGGTACCGTGACGCCAGCTATCGGCCGATTAGAGGAGGCGAGGGACCGTGGATTTCTTGAGGAAGCGCTTGCCCGCTCAGGTGGGTAGGTACCTGGAGGGGGTTGAGTTCCCCGCCCAAAAGGAGGAGCTGCT
>JBKPOM010000200.1:0-4191 GCA_046733115.1 Actinomycetota bacterium
GCGCGTCAAGCAACGAGGACAGTATAACCCCGGGGTCTGGGTGACACTACGCGCCGCATGACACACCTCGGCCCATGCGAACTTCCTAGAACCCCGTACATCAGAAGTACGCGGGATACATCGGGTGGGAATAGGTGGCTCTCCTGCCGAGCTAACCACTCTGTGGGTCTCGGGGTTTACGGCGATGTTTCCTGCGTTGGTGTAGTAATTGGTGTAGTAAAGCCCCGGCGCGAAACCGGGCTCTTTTCTTTTCCGCTTATTTGCAGGAAATTTAGGAGCGCGCCTGGAAGGATTCGAACCTCCGACTCGCGGTTTAGGAAACCGCTGCTCTATCCCCTGAGCTACAGGCGCAAAGCGCCAACAGTTTAACCTGAGACGGCCATGCTTACCACCGCCTCGTGGCAGAGGACTCCTAAAACCTGATGCCTGACGCCTCGGTTTTGCGGAGCGAACCGCTCTCAGTTGAATGCCAGGTGCCAACGACGTATGATGCAGTCGTACTAGCGTCCTGGGAAGGGTGAGTATGGCGCAGGGATCGCATGCATTTAAATTTTTTGCCGCGGGAGAAGTGTGAGCTTCGGGTCGTGTGATCTGACGTTGCAGTCTACCGAAGGAGCGGTCGCGGATGGCCAACGCCACCCTCACCAAGGTACTCTTAGAGAGCGACGTCGGCTACGATAGTGTCGAGCTCAAGCTCGCCGACGATGTAGGGCTCGTTTACAAGGACCTTATCGACGGCGAGACTGACGCCTTCCAGGACGCCTGGATGTTCATCACCAGCAGTACGTGGACGAGGGAGAGGGCCGGATCGAGGTCCTCAAAGCGCCCTGGTACGTCGGCACGACCAGGTACGGTATCGCCGTCCCCGACTACATGAAGGGCGTCGATTCCATAAGCGACCTCGACCATTCGGGGACCGACATGATCACGGGCATAGAACCTGGCACCGTCCTGACGGAGAGGATCGCCTCGGACGTCATTCCGCGCTACCATCTGAGCACGAACCTCGTGGAGGCGAGCACGCCGGCGATGCTCGCCGAGCTCAAACAGGCTTACGGCATGCAAGAATCCATCGTGTTTCTCGCCTGGTCGCCGCACTGGATGAACCGGGAGTACCATTTCCACTACCTCTCGGACCCGAAGAACGCGATGGGCCCCGTCGATACCCCCCAGAGCATCCACGTGGTCGCACGGAAGGGGCTTGCCGACAACGAACCGGCGGCCTACACCCTCATAAGCGCCATGAGGCTGGATGCGGATCAGGTGGCAAGCTTGGAGATCTCCATTAACAACGCCGCCAACCCCGAGGCGGGCGTCCGTAACTGGCTGAAAAAGAGAAAGAACGGGGAGCTGATGCGTCCCTGGGTAGAAGCCGCAAAGAAAGCGCAGGAGGAAGCAGAGTGACGAGCAACGAGACGAACGGTATCCACGAAGACATGGTCGAGGAGGCCGTGCGGGTCGCCGAGAGGGCGGAGCAAGAGGACGTCGACCTCCGTCTTTTGGGAGGGGTGGCGATCAAGGTCCGCGCCAAAGAAGGCATCCAACCTTCCTTCGAGCGCGAGTACGCGGACCTGGATTGGATCACCCCCAAGGGCAAATCTTCCCGGGTGCAGAAGTTCTTCGAGTCTCTGGGATACGCCCCGCAGACGCGCTTCAACGCGCTCTACGGCCGCGAGCGCCTCTTGTACTTCGACGAGGAGCACGACAGGCAGGTGGACGTGCTCGTAGGCACCTTCAGAATGAGCCACGAGATCCCCTTCGGCAAACGCATGACCCTGGAGCCGCTCACTGTCCCGCTCGCGGAACTCCTGCTCACGAAGCTCCAGATCATCGAGCTGAACGAAAAAGACGTCCGCGACGCCCTCGCCCTCCTGCACGACCATCCCATAGGCGAGGAGGACGGGGACAGCGTCAACGGGGCCCACATCGCCAAGTTGTGCGCCTCCGATTGGGGACTCTGGCGCACCTTCACGGCCAACCTCGAAGCCCTCGAAGGCCACCTGCAGCGCTACGACCTCCCGGGCGAAGGCAAGGAACGCATCACGGAGCGGATCAAAGCACTGCTGGAGCGCATCGAGGAGGAGCCTAAAGGTTTCGGTTGGAAGATGCGGGCGAAGATAGGCGACCGCAAACGCTGGTACCAGCTGCCCGAAGAAGTAGAGGGCGGACCCTGAGCTCCGGATCGACCGTGTGCGGCCCGCCTGAAGCGCTTAGCAGAGGTCTTGACCTCTGCTAAGCGCACATTTAGCATGTCAGCCGGTCAGCACTTCAGCAAGAACGAAAAGCCGAAATGCTGATGAGCTGAAAGGCTTGCAACGAGGTTCAATCTCGTTGCAAGCCGCTTCACAGGCTCAGGATGACGGTCTTGAGTTCGGTTAAAGTCTCCATCGCGTAGCGTCCTCCGACGCGTCCTATCCCTGAGCGGGAGCCTGCTCGCCCGCCGAAGGGAAGATGGCTCTCCCAGTGGTTGGATGAGGCGTTTATGTTGACCCAGCCGGTCCTCACCGCCTCGGCGAAGCGCAGGCCTCTCGCCAGATCCCGCGTAAAGACCGCGGAGAGCAGGCCGTAGGGCGAGGAGTTGACGGCCCTTATGGCTTCCTCCTCGTCGCGGATGACGGTTGCTGGGACTATCGGTCCGAAGGTCTCCTCTGTCGAGACGCGCATCTCAGGGGTGACCTTGCCGAGCACGGTCGGGCGGTAGTAGAGGTCCGTAGGGAAACCTTCGGCGCGGGTCCCGCCGGAGACCAACTCCGCGCCGCCCTCGAGTGCGTCGGAGATGTGCCGATCCATCTTCTCGGCCGTCGGCTCGTTGTTGAGGGGGCCCAGCGTGGTGATAGGGTCGAAGGGGTCGCCGAGTTTGATCCCGCGCTCGATCGCATTGCCTAGCCCATCGAGATAAGCGTCGTAGACCCTTTCGTGAACCAGGAATCGCTCCCCGGCGGTGCAGCTCTGGCCCGCTCCCAGGAAGGCGGAGGTGAGGCTCGCCTCGGCGGCGGCGGCGAGGTCGGCATCGTCCAGGATCACCATCGGCCCGTTGCCCCCCATCTCCAGGAGGAGCGTCTTCCCCGCGGCACGCCAGGCCACCTTCTGCCCGGTCTCGATGGAGCCGATAAACCCGACCGCCTGGGTGCCCGGGTTGACAGCAACCTCGTCCCCGACGACGGGACCGGGGCCCGTGATCATGTTGAAGAGCCCCGGTGGCAGTCCGGCATCGACGATGCACTCGGCGAGCTTCACGGCACAGACGGACGTCGAGGGGGCCGGCACCCAAACGAGGGCGTTGCCGCAAGCGAGTGCTGGCGCGATCAGCTCCGCCGGCATGGTATAGGGCCAGTTCCACGGCGAGATCACGCCCACCACCCCGCGCGGAACCCTGTAGAGCATGATGCGCTTGTCGGCGTCTACCGAGGGCGGCATGGCCCCCTCCAGCCGCGTCGCGTCGGCGCTCGCCATCTCGAAGTAGGCGACGAGCTCATCGACCTCGTCGTAGGCCTCGGCCGCCAGCGGCTTGCCCTGATCCAGGGTCAACGTCTCGGCCAGGTCGTCGCGGCGTTCCTCGATGATCTCAGCGATCCGGATCATCGCTGCGGCGCGCTCGAACGCGGAGAGATCCGCCCACCCCCACCAGGCCTCGTTCGCGGCGGCTATCGCACGCTTTACGTCCGCGCGGGTCCCTTCGGGGACGGTCCCGATCTGCTCTCCCGTCGCCGGGCTCGTCGCCTCCATGCGGGCTTCGGACTCGCCGGTGGACCATTCGCCGGCGAGGTACATCGAGTAGTCTTTCGTCTTGGTGTACATCACTTCCCCCTCGCAAAGGCGTCGTGGTAGATCTCCTCGTAATCTGCGACCGTGACCTCGCGAGGGTTCCCCACCGTCTGCGGGTCTTCGTAGGCGATCCGGGCCAGCATCGGGATCTCGTCCTCCGAGAAGCCCAACTCCTCCATCGTCGGTATCCCGACGTCCTCGGTCAGGCGGTAGAGCTCCTCGATGCCGGCCAGGGCGGCCTCAAGAGGTTCGAGACCCCGAACGTCTGCGCCCAGGGCGAGCGCGATGCGGGCGTAGCGCTCGGGCGCGGCGGGGGCGTTGTACTCGCAGACCGGGCCGAGGACGCGGGCCGTCAGGGCGCCGTGGGGGCAGTCGTGGACGCCCCCCGCCGACTGGCTCATGGCGTGGGCGGCCCCCGCGCTCTCC
>JBKPOM010000201.1:0-9340 GCA_046733115.1 Actinomycetota bacterium
TCCGATGCGCACGACCTCGCGCCAGTTGTCTGCGTCTACGTCTCGAAGCTCCATCCGGTGAACCTGCATTCCTCCCTTCGGCAAGCCCACGACGGATACTACAGCAGGTCGCCGCCAGCGGCGACCAGGGTTTCGCTTATCGGGGAGTAGGGTAAAGGCCGTGCATGAGAATCGTGGTTGTAGGGGCGACGGGCAACCTCGGGACGAGCGTACTCAGGTCGCTCGAGAAGGAAGAAAGCGTCGAGTCCATCCTCGGAATCGCCCGCCGGTTGCCGGGTCTGACACTGCCTAGAGTCGAGTGGGCCACGGCGGATGTGGTGGACGACGACCTGGTTCCCCATTTCAGGGGAGCCGATGCGGTGGTGTTGCTCGCCTGGATCATCCAGCCCTCCCGAGATCTGACCAAACAGTGGATGGTGAACGTTGAGGGAAGCACGCGGGTCGCCAGGGCCGCGAAGGAGGCAGGTGTGCCTTCGCTCCTCTACGCCTCGTCGATCGGGGCGTACTCGCCCGGGCCGAAGGATCGTCGCGTGGACGAGAGCTGGCCGACGGGTGGCATCCCCACTTCGTACTACGGGCGCCACAAGGCCGAGGTCGAGCGGCGGCTCGACCGCTTCGAGCAGGAGGCTCCCGACGTTAGGGTCGTCAGAATGAGGCCGGGGCTCGTGTTCAAGAAGGAGGCCGCGGAGGGGATCAGGCGTCTCTTCGCGGGGCCTTTCTTCCCGAGCGCGCTCGCCGACCCGGCCCTTATCAACGTCATCCCCGATATACAAGATTTACGTTCCCAGGTGGTCCATTCCTACGACGTGGGCGAGGCTTTCCGGCTCGCCATCGTGAACGATGGTGCCCGCGGCGCGTTCAACCTCGCGACGGAGCCAGTGCTGGACGCCGGGGAGATCGGACGCATACTGAACGCCCGTCCCGTGCCCGTCTCCTCGCGGTTAGCGCGGGCGGGCGCCGGGCTCTCCTGGAGGCTCAGGCTGCAGCCCGTTCCACCGGGATGGCTCGACCTCTCGCGAGAGGTCCCGATCATGGACACGACAAAGGCCAGGACGGAGCTGGGCTGGACGCCGCAATACTCCGCCGACGAGACGTTGTTGGAAGTCATAGAAGGCTTGAAGACCGCAAGCGGGCTCGACACGCCGCCGCTCTCGCCCAGGACGGGTGGGCCTTTTCGTATACGCGAGATACTCACCGGAGTAGGGGGGAGGGAGCCTTGAAAGCCGTAGTCTGGCACGGCAAGGAAGACGTCAGGGTGGACAACGTCCCCGACCCTATCGTGCAGGAGCCCACCGACGCCATAGTCCGCATAACATCGACCGCCATCTGCGGTTCGGACCTGCACCTGTACGCCAAGCTCTCGCCCCTGATGCGCGAGGGCGACATCATCGGCCACGAGCCTATGGGCATCGTCGAAGAGGTCGGGGCGGACGTCGAGCACATAGCGCCGGGCGACCGCGTCGTCCTCCCCTTCAACGTCTCCTGCGGGCACTGCTCCTTTTGCGACCAGGACCTATACTCCCAGTGCGAGAACACGCGTGATACAGGCAAACTCGCCGAGGGTGTCAACCTCCTCGGGCGTGGCAGGGGTGCGAGCCTGTTTGGCTACACGCACGTCTACGGTGCCATCCCTGGCGGGCAGGCCGAGTACCTCCGGGTGCCGCAGGCCCACTTCGGGCCGATCAAAGTTCCGGAAGGACCGCCGGACGAGCGTTTTCTCTACCTATCAGACGTGCTGCCCACTTCCTGGCAGGCCGTCGCCTACGCCGACATACCCGACGGCGGGACCGTTGGGATCTGGGGTCTCGGTCCTATCGGCCAGATGTGCGCCCGAATAGCGATGCACCAGGGAGCTGGACGAGTAATCGGGGTGGATAACGTCCCGGAGCGCCTCGCACTCGCCTCGAAGTGGGGCGTTCAGACCATAGACTACTCCGCGGTCGATAGTGTGCGGGATGTGATCCTCAACCTCACCGACGGCCGCGGCGTCGACTCGGCCATAGACGCCGTTGGCATGGAGGCCGGGGGATCGCTCGTCGGCTCCATCTTGCAGACCACCAAGCTGCAGCTCGACCGGGCGACCGCCCTGCGCGAAAGCATGTCCGCCGTGAGGCGCGGGGGAACGCTCTCGCTCAGCGGCGTCTACGCGGGGCCGATCCAGGCCTTCCCCCTGGGCGACCTCTTCGATATGCAGATACAACTACGTATGGGACAGGCGAACGTGAGGCGCTGGGTCGACGACATCCTGCCGCTGCTAAACGACGAGGACCCCCTAGGCGTCGAAGACCTCAAGACCCACGAGATGCCCCTCGACGATGCTCCTCTAGGCTACGAGATCTTCCAGAAAAAGCAGGACGGCGCCATCAAGATCGTCCTGAAGCCGTGAGGTAGCAGCGTCTCGTCGTCCTACGGGGCTTCGTGCAGCATCCCGTTGGCCACAACGACGCCGTCCTCGTCCGCGTAGGCGTACTGGCCCGGCGCCCACGTCAGGCCACCGAAGCGCACTGGCACGTCCCTTTGGCCCTTGCCTTGTCTGCTCCTCAGCGGGCTCGTAGCGAGCGCAAGCACCCCGACCTCGATCCCGGCGAGCTCCCGCGAGTCCCTGACGCAACCGTTCATGATTATCCCTGCCAGACCCCGAGACGCGGCTATCGAAGGCAGCTTATCCCCGAGGAGAGCGCAACGTCTGGAGCCGCCACCGTCCACGACAAGGACGCTTCCCGGTGCGAGATCCTCCAATGCTTCCCTGACTAGGACGTTGTCCTCGTGCACCCTTACCGTCGAGATCGGACCGTCGAAACCCCTCACCGATCCGTCTGACGTAAATATCGGCTCACAGACCTCGATGTTTTCGGGAAGTTGTCGCAGAGGTCCGCCGTCTTGATGAACGGTTTTCCCGACCTCAACGCACCGACTCCACCACCGTCTGCCAGAATTCGTCCCTCTCGCCTGGAGCGAACGGGAGGTAGAGCGAGACGCGATCTATGAGGCCCTCGTAGCGCTCTTTCATTGCCGATCCTATCTCGTCCGGGGCGGCCTCGACTGCGAACGTCGCCAGCATCTCGTCGGTGACAAGGGCCGGCATCTCGCGCCACTCCTTCTCGCGGGCCATCGTGCCTAGCTTTTCACCGACATCTTCCCAGCCGTGGGCTTCGAGGACGGTTCGGTAGGTCGGGGTCGAGGCGTAAAACGAGATCTGGGCCCGCACCGACTCCCGCTGCTCTTTGGCTTCCCCTTCGCTCTCCGCGGAGATAACGAAAGCGCTGGTCGCGAGCACGACTTGCCCGGGGTCGCGGCCGGCTGCGTCTGCTCCCTCGGCGATGGCCGGTTTCACGGTTTGCCGCACGTACTCGGGGGAGTGGAACGGGTGGACGTGGAAGCCGTCGCAGATCTCACCGGCGAGCTTCGCGAGGCGGGTGTTGACGCCAGCGATGTAGACCGGGATCTCCGGGTGCTCTATCGGTCCTGGGTTGAAGAACGGCGTCATGAGGGTGTGCCTGTAGAACTCGCCCTCGAACTCCAGTGATCCTTCGGTCTGGAAAGATTCCCAGATCTCACGCACGGCAAGGATGTACTCCCGAAGCCGCGCGGCTGGCCTGTCCCAGGGCATCGAGAAGCGACGGGTTATGTGGGCCTTGACCTGCGTGCCGAGGCCGAGAAGGAAGCGGCCTTTGGAGAGATCCTGCAGGTCCCACGCGGTCTGCGCCGTCTCCATCGGCGAGCGCGAGAAGGCTATGGCGACGGAGGTGCCTAGCTCCATCTCGCTGGTCTCGTTGGCGGCTATGGCCAGCGGCAGGAAGCCGTCGTGCTTGGTCTCGCTGGTCCACAGGCCGGCGAAACCGAGGTCTTCTGCCGCGCGGGCGGTTCGGTCTATCTCTCTGAGGTAGTTGCCTTCGGTTCCGAGGGCGGCATCGAGTTTCATGGTTTCGTCCTAGGGGATCAGGAGCAGTTTACCCGTAGTCTTACGGCCTTCGAGGTCGCGGTGGGCCTGCTCTACATCGGAGAGTTCGTAGGTGCCACCGATGCGGACGTCGAGGTTGTTCTGCCCGATCCAGGAGAATAGGCTCTCGGCGCGCCACAGAAGCTCCTCGCGGTTGGCCGTGTACTGGGCGAGGGAGGGGCGGGTCAGAAAGAGGCCGCCCTTCTGGTTGAGGACCTGGGGGTCGATCGGCTCCACGGGACCGCTGGATGCCCCAAAAAGCACCATGTAGCCGCGCGGGCGCAACGCGTCGAGGCCGCCGTCGAAGGTGTCCTTGCCCACCGAGTCGTAGACCACGTGGACGCCCTCACCGTCCGTTATTCGCCCGGTCTCCTCGACGAAGTCCTGCTCGGTGTAGAGGATGACCTCGTCGGCGCCTGCTTCCCTGGCGAGCTGTGCTTTCTCCTCCGTGCCCGCGGTCCCGATCACGGTCGCCCCCCGCAGCTTGGCGAGCTGGACGAGCAGCAGCCCGACCCCGCCGGCCGCGGCGTGCACGAGCGCCGTCTGTCCTTCCTGAAGGGGGAAGGTGCTGTGCGTCAGGTAGTGGGCGGTCATGCCCTGGAGCATCACCGCGGCGGCCACCCGAGCCTCGACGAGCGTGACGTTGAAGGGCACCAGGTTCTTGGCCGGGGCGACCACGTATTCCGCGTAGGACCCCGGTGTGCTCGCGAACGCCACGTAGTCCCCGGGCGACACGTCCTCGACGCCTTCGCCAACGGCGTCCACCTCGCCCGCCCCTTCGAGTCCGAGCGTGCGTGGCAGGTCGCCGGGGTAGAGTCCCGTGCGTTGGTAGACGTCGATAAAGTTCACGCCGGAGGCGGCGAGCTTCACGCGCGCCTCGCCGGGACCAGGTTCGGACATCTCGACGTCCTCGTAACCGAGGACCTCCGGCCCGCCGAACTCGTTTATCCGTACAGCCTTCATGGTTCTCCCCTCCCCACGGTGAACTCGACCTTCGCGCCAGTCATTGTAGCCGGTCAGCATTTCAGGTTGTTCTTGCTTGGGGCTGGTTGCTCATGGTCGAACGTCGGCGAGTCGCGGAAGGCTGTTTACTTTGCGGGTTGGCACGAGAGAGGAATTGGAGGTCGTCGGGGTCTCACGCACACGTGCCGGGGCTAGTTCTTGCCCTTCCCGCCTCCTTCGCCGTGACCGCTGTTCCCGCTGTTTCCACCGGGCCCGGTGTTACCCTTTGCTCCGCCGACACCCTGCTTTGCTCCCTTGTCTTCGAGTGCTCCGGCCGAGGCGGTTGGGTTGGGGCTATTTGGCGCGGGATTGTTCTTTGGCCTGGTTTTGGGGACGTTGTTTGTGGCCGCAGGTTGCTGGGGCGCCTGGCGATCCTCTTGCTGGGAGGGCTGGGCCGATGATGCGGTGGGGCTGGCTGTGGCCGCGGGTTCGGGGCCCGGTTGGGCCGACGCGGTCGAGCTTGGGGACGAGACAGGTTGCGGCCCTGTGCTGACGTCGAGGTTTACCTCGGTGCCGCGGGCTACCGGCGTGCCCGCGGTTATTCCCGGTGCGATGACCCTGCCGGCGGCGACGTTGTCGTTCGAAATCTGGTTGATCAGGCCGACCTTGAGCCCTTCGCCGATGAACTTCCGCCGCGCCTCGGCGGTGGTGAGCCCTGCCACCTCTGGCACCCTTACGGTCTGCGGGACTGAAGGCCGGGCCTGTGGGTTCTTGTCATCCCCCAAAAAGTCGAACCAGCCGTTGGTAGAGTTCGGTCCCATGACGGCCTGGAGAATGCCGAACGTGCCGAGGAAGAACAGGATCGCGGCCACAAAGATCAACAACCAGGGAATACCCCTGCGACGGCGAACGGGCGCCGGGCGGACGGTAGGAACCTTGCTCGTAAGATTGGAAGGGGCGACCGGGGCACGCCGCGGACGGGTCGGCGCTCCCCCGGCCGGCACCGCGATGGGCTCACGCCCCCGACTCACCCTCCAGAGGTCGTCGGCGACCTCGTCGGCCGAGGCGTAGCGGTCTTCCGGGTCTTTGGCCATGAGCTTCGTTACCAGGGCGTTCATGCCCTCGGGTATGGTGGGGTCTATCTCCCTGGGAGGAACCAGCGGCTCGTTGACGTGCTTCATGGAGACGGCGATGGGGTTGTCCGCGGTGAAGGGCAGCTCGCCGGTGAGCCCCTCGTACAGGACCACCCCGAGGGAGTACAGGTCGCTCTTGGGGGTTGCGGGCTTACCGAGTGCCTGTTCGGGGGACATGTACCCGGCGGTGCCCATGACGGACCCCGTCTTGGAGATGGTCACCGAGGAGCCTGCCCTTGCGATACCGAAGTCCGCGACCTTCGCGTCGCCCTTGTCGGTGAGCAGCACGTTCTGGGGCTTTATGTCGCGGTGGACCATGCCCCGCTCGTGGGCGGCTCCG
The DNA here is from genome assembly GCA_046733115.1 of Actinomycetota bacterium. Lineage (GTDB taxonomy): Bacteria > Actinomycetota > Rubrobacteria > Rubrobacterales > Rubrobacteraceae > Rubrobacter_D. The sequence continues at coordinate 6,356 of JBKPOM010000201.1, forward strand.
AGCGCCTCGGCTACCTGGGCCCCGAGCAGTGCGGCTTCCTTCGCGCCGAGCGGACCCTCTGCGACGATCTTCTCCTTGAGCGTGCCGCCCGGCACGTACTCCATGGCGATGTAGGAGGCACCTTCTTCCGTCTCGCCCCTGTCGTAGACCTGGACGATGTTCGGGTTTGAGAGGCTTGCCGCGCTGCGGGCCTCCCGCTTGAAGCGTTCGGCGAACTCGCTGTCGCCGGCATATTGTCTCCTAAGCACCTTCAGCGCCACGTCGCGCCCGAGCACGCGGTCGCGGGCGAGGAACACCTCGCCCATACCTCCGGTGCCGAGCGGTCGCCCGACGTCGTAGCGGTCGTCCAGAACCGTTTTTTTCGCCTCCGGCATCCTGTCCTTGATCAATTCTCGAAACGCTGCCTGGGTCATTCTACACTTCAGGCTGTAAGCTTACGAAGGCGGAAGCGTTAGGCGGCATGCCGGCCGGGTACGGTTAGGTTTGCCGCAATACGACCGGACAGGAGGCCCACGTGGGAAGAAAAGGCAGGGGCGACCACGAAAGGCCCGGCAGGCACGGGGGAGGGCCCGGGCGGGGGCGCGAACGCCCCGAAGGCGGCGCGGACCGCCGCGCCGAGGGCGGCCGCCAGGATGGGGAAGTCGGCTACAAGGACAGGGTCCACGAGCGTCTCGACCGCATGGACCAGCGCCTGGAGAGGCACCTGAAAGGTGGGGATGCGTAGATGCAGTACCCATCGGATGCCCGTCCGTTGGCCGAGGAGAACAGTAACTCGGCCACGAGCGGGGTAGAAGAGAGCGCGATGCGGCTTCTCGGCGCCTTCTACGACCTGTCGGAAGGGAAGCTCACCGAGCCCGTGCCGCTCGGGGGACCGGAGACAGCCGGGGAGGGCGCGGCGCAGAAGGCCGATCTCGAACCCGAGTCCACCGAGTGCGCCATCGCGGCCAGGTATCTGGTCGACCAGAAACTCATCGAGGACAGGGGAAACCCATCGGAGTACGTGATCACGGTCGCGGGCTTCGACAAAGTGAGAGAGATGCGCGGCATGGGCGCCCCCGCCCCGCCGGCAGGGAGGAACATGATGAGCGACAAGGCCCAGCAACGGCTCCTTACGCTTCTGTCCATAGGGATCTCCATGGGCTTGAGCCAGCCGCTGACCAGGTTTATAGGCGAGAAGATCCCCGAGCGCAGGGGCATAAGGGACGACGTGACCGAAGCTGTCCTGCAAGGGCTGGTAAGGGCGGTTGCGCTCACGCTCGCCTCCCTGATCGTGCGTCAAATCGCGTCTAGCAGAAGGTAGAAAGACAGCACCCTACGGGTGAAGGTCCTGCGTTCCCTCTGATATATTCCGCCCGAGGGGCAGTTTTTAGTAGGGAGGGGTGCAATGGCCACGGTCCGTGAGGCAACCTTCGATCTCTTGCGCCGTCTGAAAATGACGACGGTCTTCGGCAACCCCGGATCGACGGAGTTGCCTTTTCTCAAGGACTCCCCGGAGGATTTCCGCTACGCGTTGGGCCTGCAGGAAGCGACGGTGCTCGGGATGGCCGAGGAGTTCGCCCAGGGTAAGGGGCGGGCGGCCCTCGTCAATTTGCATACCGGGCCCGGGCTCGGCAACGCGATGGGGGCCATGATCACGGCGTGGCACGACAAGACCCCGCTGGTGGTCACCGCCGGACAGCAAGACAGGCGCCACAGGGCCCTTGAGCCGCTACTCACCGGGGAACTCGTCGACCTGGCCAAGTCCTACGTCAAGAGGAGCTTCGAGCCCGTGCGGGCCGCCGACGTGCCAAGGGAGATTCGTCGAGCCTACCACACCGCTATGCAGCATCCCCGAGGCCCGGTCTTCCTCTCGGTCCCGATGGATGACTGGGATGCGGAAGCCGAACCACTGGAAGACCACGACTTGGTCCACCATACGGCCCCCGATCCCGACGCCGTGCAACGATTCGCGCGCCTCCTCGCGGAGGCGCGAAATCCCGCCGTCATCGCGGGAGCAGGCATCGATCGGGCCGGTACCTTCCACGACGCCGTAGATCTAGCCGAGAAGCTCGCGGCCCCGGTCTGGCAGGACCCCATCTCCCCGCTCGCCGGGTTCCCCCAGGATCACCCACTCTTCCAGGGCCATCTTCCACCGGCCCAGAAGGCTCTCGCCGACACGCTCTCCGGCAACGACGTCGTGCTGGTTCTCGGCGCGCCCGTGTTCCTCTACTATCCTTACGCACCCGGTCCGACCGTCATGGCCGGGACACAGGTGCTCCACGTCTCGGAAGACCCCGAGGAGGCGGCCCGCACCGCCGTCGGCGTGAGCCTCGTCGGGGACGTGGGGCTCGCGATCCGGGGCCTCACCGAGCTGCTGCCGCAGACGGACCGTAAGCCCCCGAGTGCCCAGGAGCCGCCATCAGCGGCGGAATCTGGAACGCCGATGTCGGTGGAGTACGTTATGCACACCCTCGCTGGCGTTCTGCCCAAAGGGGCCGCCGTCTTCGACGAGACGGCCTCCAGCATGGCGAAGCTCCACAAGTACGTCCGCTTCGACAGGCCCGGCGGCTACCACACCTCGGCGGCTGGGGGCCTGGGGTTCTGCATGCCGGGTTCCGTCGGGTTCAAGCTGGCAGTACCGGAGAGGCCCGGGGTCTGCATCATAGGCGACGGGTCTAGCATGTATTCGATCCAGGCGCTCTGGAGCGCGGCCCGCTACGGGGCGGACGTCGCTATAGTCATCAACAATTGGGGCTACTCGATCCTCAAGGGCTTCCGCGACGCCCTCGGCGCGGGGGATACGGTGCCCGGCCTCGACGTGGAGGGGGTAGACTTCGTCGGCATCGCGAGGGGGCTCGGTGTCGACGGCGAGCTGGTCGAAGACGATAGAGACCTCCTTCCCGCCCTCAAGCGCGCCTCGAACGCCGGAAGGCCCTACCTGCTTGCCGTGGTTGTCGACCCCGAGGTCCCGGAGCTCTTGAGTTAGAGGGCGCGCGAGCAACCGGT
>JBKPOM010000202.1:0-33036 GCA_046733115.1 Actinomycetota bacterium
CACGGAGCGGGTGAGCGACACGGATGTGTTGAGGGAGTGCATCGAGGTCATGCGGGCGGGCTTCGAGTTGCCGGAGCTCGCCTCGGATGTTTTCTTCGAGGGGTTTACCGCCGTGGGACTAACCGATGAGAGCCCTCTGCGAAGCTACCTAGGCAGGATCGACGGCGAAGCGGTCGCCGCCTCTTCGCTCCTCATGGCAGCGGGGGTCGCGGGCATTTACAACGTCGCCACGTTGCCCGAGGCCAGAAGGCAAGGTCTGGGCGCGGCGGTGACGCTCGAAGCCGACTGCAGCACGGCGATACGGTAGGCTAGCCCGTGCGCATCGCGTAGCTCTTCCATGGGCTTCGGGGTCTACCGTCGCTAGGGCTTCGAGCAGTACAGCAGCTACCATATATACGTGGGGACCGGCCAAGAGTAGGGCATAGTGAGGTTCCTGCCATGGGTTACCGCGCTTATTCACCTGAGCTCGCAAAAGGTCTTCTCATGGAAGGTCGTCTGTACGAGGTTCTGGGAGCACGCGGTCGGTCTTCTGCGCGAACCGTGGGGTTGTGCCAGAATGGCGCCAGGGTGTTGCTGGCAGGAGACAGCACGCGATGACGCCAAGTGGACATCGGCGACACGCGCATCTGTATCGTCGAGCGCGGCGACGGTTACCCCTTGCTAGTTTTTCACGCGGACCGGGCCTCGACCACCATATGTTCGGCGATTACCTCGACACTTTGGCCGATGAATATCGGCAGATCTTGGTCGATCAACGGAGCAATGGAAGGTCTGATCGAACGCCCGAAGAAACCTGGACCTTGCGGCAGATGGCCGCGGACGTCGGCTCTCTTGCGCGGGAGCTGGGCCTGGAGCAGTACGCGGTGCTCGGCCACTCCTACGGCGCCTTCGTCGTGCTTCAGCACGCGGTGAATTTTCCCGGCGACGCCGCGCACACGATAGTATCGAGTGGCATTCCCTCGGCCCGCTTCCTCGAGCAAATCGCCCGGAACCTGGCCGCTTTCGAGCCGGTCGAGCTACGCGAGCAGGTCACCAGTTCCTGGGAGCGGGAGAAGTCCGTCAGGACCCAGGAGGAAGTCGTGCAGGGGCTGCACGACCAGTGGCCCTTCCAGTGCGCCGATCCGCACGACCCGAGGATCGAGGATTACGTGCGGCACACTGCGGGGGCGATCTACTCCACGGACGTGCTGCGACGCTTCGCTTCTGAGGAGTACGGCGGGATAGAGGTCGAGGATCGTTTGGGCGATGTTTCGCAGCCGGTGCTGGTCCTGGCCGGACGCCGCGACAGGACGTGCTCGGTCGAAGCGGCACAGGCCATCGCCGAAGGCGTGCGGCAGGGAGAGCTTGTGGTGTTCGAATCTAGCGGCCACATGACCTTCGTCGAGGAGAACGAAGCCTACATCCGCACCGTCAGGGATTTCCTGCGGCGCCACGCCGGGTCGGGTTCGTAGCGCGAATCGAGCATTCCTGAGATTCTGTGGGCGTACTCGAACGAGCGGCATAGAAGGAAGACACTCCGACCTCCGACTGTGGTATCTGTTCCGAAGTTTGTCAGTATGGGGTTCTCGGAAGCTCAGCTTCGGGTTGGGAAAGGTCGGAGCGTAAGCAGGGTGATATCGTCCTCCTGCTCCCGGCCCTCCCCCGTAAAGGTGTAAAGCTCCTCCAAAAGGAAGTTCCCTGGCGATCGCTCCTCACCCCGCTGAACGCCGCTCTCCCTGAAGCCGGTGCCGAACGTGTCGCCTTCGGCCACCTGTTCCTCGATGCTGAAGGCGGTGGTAGAGTAGCCTTCGACGATTTCCGCCATCGAGCGTTTGAAGTCCTCGCGGGTGGGACCCTGCCCGGCCATCAGGCTACGGTCGACGAAGTCGGGAGCCAGCAGCTCGTCTATGACACCGAGGTTCCCTTTGGCTAGTTGCTCCAATAAGCGGCGAACGACGACCTTATTCTCTTTAGCCAACGACATAGCAGCATCCGCCTTTCCAACCCACGTTCTTCCTGAGGGTCGGCACCATCCATGATGCCACCCAAGGAGGTTTGGCGCACCGACCGGAAGGTTACGTAAGTGCGTGGAAGGAGCTTCTCGAAGATTCGCATTCGCGATCCAGCATGGATTCGCTGCCTGGGTGCCCTTCGGGGGTAGAATACGTGTTCGTGCATGAGATCCGGGGAGGCGCCGCGCGAAGATCCGGTTCAGCGCCTCTATTGGCGTAGGCTCTCGGGGGCCGTTCTCGGGCGCTGGCCCGCCACCGCGGGATCGAGCTTACGCACGGCTCCCGCCAGCTGTGCAGCCCCGAGACCATTTTCTTTCAGGTAAGCTGCGAACTCGTCCAGGATCTCGTTTGGGTCACGCACGAAGCTCGCCGTACCGATCTGAACGGCCGTGGCTCCCGCGAGCATGAACTCGGCCACGTCCGTCCCGCTCGCCACTCCCCCACTCCCCACGACAGGCACGTCAACCGCGTCCGATACGTCGTACACGGCCCGGAGAGCGACGGGTTTTATCGCGGGCCCCGAGAGGCCACCCCGTACCAGCACCTTCCGCGCCCGGGCGTCTATTGTGAGCGCGGGGAGGGTGTTCATGACGGTGAGCCCGTCCGTGCCCGCGGCGTCGGCCGCGCGGGCGTTCTCCACGACGCCTTCGTTGGTGAGCTTGGCCAGGATGGGCTTGTTCGGGACGGCGGAGCGGCAGGCGGCGACCACCTCCTCGACGGAGGCTGGTCCCGCGCAGAAGGCCAGCCCCCCGCACTCCACATTAGGGCAAGAGAGGTTCAGCTCGACGGCCGTGATGCGTTCGTCTCCCGCAAGGATCTCGCAGAGGGAGACGAACTCGGCAACGGTATCGCCGGCCACGGAGACGAAGATGGGGATCCCCAGGTCGAAGGCGTCGAGATCCCGCAAAAAGCTCTCGATGCCAGGGTTCTGGAGACCGATGGAGTTGACCATCCCGGCTGGCGTCTCAGCCACGCGCGGCGGCGGGTTGCCCATCCTCACAACAGGCGTCGTAGTCTTCGGCAGCATCGCGCCGTAGACGCCTTCCACATCGCCGAGAGCCTCCTTCGAGAGCGTTCCGGAGGCCGGGATCAGGGGCGTCCGCAGCGGTATCCCGCAGAGCTCGATCGCAAGATCGACGCCGGTTTGCTGATCACGCACTACCATGCCAGCGCCTCCGCGTCGAAGACCGGACCCTCGATGCACGACCTGACGTAGCCGCCGCGCACGGGCACGACGCACCCGTTGCACGAGCCGTTCCCGCAGCCCATCCGCTCCTCCACGGAGAGCTGGCAGAGGCTGCTCTTCCCGGCGGCGAGCTTGATCGCCGCCAGCATCGGGTTGGGACCGCAAGAGTAGACCGCGCTGTAGTCGTTCAGGGTGACGCCAGTGTCCAGAACCGTCCCGTGGGTTCCGACGGTCCCGTCCATCGTCGCCACCTCTGCGCCGGGGAACTCCCGGGCGACGACCGAGGAGCCTGCATCCGCAAACCCGAGGAACACGTCGTGGGGGACGCCCATCGCGTTGAGGCGCCGGCCCAGGACCTTGAGTGGCGCGACGCCGATGCCGCCGCCGAGGAGCGCCGCATGACCCAGCCCCGGTTCGATCTCGAACCCTTTACCCAGAGGAGCTGTCACCTCGATGGTCGATGCAACATCCAGAAGTGCCGTACCGCGTCCCTGTACCTCGAAGAGGAGGCTCGCTACCTCCTCGTCGTGGTCGTAGAATGAGAAGGGTCGGGCCAGAAATGGGTCGAGGGTGACGGGGTAGCCGGCGGCCCTGGCCATCACGAACTGTCCGGCTTCGACGGGCCTGTTCCAACGGTAGCGGAGGAGGGTGTAGCTGCCCAGCTCTTCGCGCTCTTCTACGTTTACTCGATAGAACTTCATGCTCTCGCCGCGTAGAGGCCCTGGAGCGAGTTCACCCTTCTGGTGCCGCCGCGCACCCTGGCTTCGATACCCTGTACGGCTGCGGCCGCGCCGGCGAGGGTGGTTATGCAGGGGACGCCGTGCATCAGGGCGCGGCGCCTGATCAGGTACCCGTCCGTCCGCGGGCCGCGGCCCCAGGGGGTGTTGACGATCAGGTCAACCCCACCTGCCTCTATGAGGCCAAGCACGTCCTCGCCGAGCTCCCCGATCTTGGGCACGACCATGACGGGAAGCCCGTTGTTCTTGAGCACCTCCGCCGTGCCCTCGCTAGCGGAGATCTCGAACCCAAGGTCGGCGAAGGCCCGCGCCACGAGCACGACGGCACGCTTCTCCCTGTTGGCTACGGAGATATAGACCCTCCCCGAGACCGGCAACTCCTGCCCCGCAGCCGTGAGCGCCTTGGCGAACGCCCCGCCGAAGGTGCGGTCTATCCCCATCGCTTCCCCCGTCGAGCGCATCTCCGGCCCTAGCAATGGGTCCACGTCCGCGAATCTGTCGAACGGGAAGACCGGTGCCTTGACCGAGAAGTGGCCGTTTGTCGAGGAACCGAGCCGCATGTCCCTCAACTTCTCGCCAAGCAGCACCCTGGTCGCGACCTTCGCCAGCGGCACGCCCGTCGCCTTGGAGATAAACGGGACGGTGCGCGAGGCGCGGGGGTTGCATTCGATCACGAGCACGTCGTCGCCCCGCACCACGTACTGCACGTTCATGAGCCCAACGACGCCGACGGAGAGCGCCAGTCGCCTGGTGTAGTCTTCGATCCTCTGCAGCAACGCCCTGTGGAGCGTGATCGGGGGCGTCACGCACGAGGAGTCCCCGGAATGCACGCCCGCCTCCTCGACATGCTCCATGATGCCGCCGACATAGCCTTCCTCGCCGTCTGAGACGGCATCCACGTCTACCTCGGTGTAGTCCTCCATAAACTTGTCGATGAGGGTCGGGGGCTCCGGGCTCGCGCCCGCGCTGGTCCTGAGGTAGAGGTCGAGATCCTCATCGTTGTAGGCGATCTCCATCCTCCGCCCACCGAGGACGTACGAGGGCCGCACGACGACCGGGTACCCGAGCTCGCGCGCCACCTCGCGGGCCTCCTCGGCGGTCGATGCAGTCCCGAACCTGGGGTGCGGGATGCCAAGGTCCGCCAGGAGCCGGCCGAAGCGGGAGCGGTCTTCTGCGAGGTCTATGGCGTCGGGGGAGGTGCCTAGGATGCGCGCGCCTGCTTTCTCCAGTTCGTGGGCGAGCTTCAAGGGGCTCTGGCCGCCGAACTGCAGGATCACACCGTCGGGCTCCTCGCGCCGGATGACCTCGAGCACGTGTTCGGTGGTGAGCGGCTCGAAATAGAGGCGCGTGGAGGTGTCGTAGTCGGTGGAGACGGTCTCGGGGTTGGAGTTGACCATGACCGCATCAAAGCCGCTCTCCACGAGAGCGTAGCTGGCGTGGACGCAGGCATAATCGAACTCTATGCCCTGCCCGATGCGGTTCGGCCCGCTGCCAAGCACGACAACCGAGGCGTTCTCCCCGCGCATGACTTCGTCCTCCTCCTCGTAGGTCGAGTAGTAGTACGGCGTGCGGGCCGGAAACTCTCCCGCGCAAGTATCGACGGACTTGTAGGTCGGCGAGACGCCGAGGGCCCGCCTCACGCCCCGTACGACCTCCACCGGACTGCCCGAAGCCGCGGCGATGGACTCGTCAGGAAGGCCTATCCTCTTCAACTCGCGCAAATTTTCGGCACCGAACGGCTCGGAGACGGAGCCTTCTGCTGCCACGATCCTTGCAATGGACGCGATAAAGAAGCGGTCTATGGAGGTGCGCTCGAAGATCTCTGGCACGTCCATCCCGGCGCGTAACGCGTCGAAGATGGCGAAGACGCGGTACGGGCTCGGCTCGTCGAGGCCGGCGTGCACGTCCTGGGGATCCACCTCCAGCGAGGCCATCGCCTTCATCAGACTCTCCGTGAACGTCCTCCCTATGGCCATGACCTCGCCTACCGAGTGCATCCTGGTGGTCAGCCTAGGCGTCGCACCGGGGAACTTCTCGAAGGCAAAGCGGGGAACTTTCGTCACGACGTAGTCGAGGGCCGGCTCGAAAGAGGCCGGGGTGGCGTTGGTGATGTCGTTTGGGATCTCGTCGAGCGAGTACCCGACTGCCAGCTTGGCTGCTATCTTCGCGATCGGAAACCCCGTAGCCTTGCTCGCCAGAGCGCTCGACCGGCTCACCCGCGGGTTCATCTCGATAACGTAATACTCGTCGCTCTCAGGATCGACCGCAAACTGGATGTTCGACCCCCCGGTCGAAACTCCGATCTCGCGTATTATGCGTAAAGATGCGGTACGGAGGGTCTGGTACTGCCTATCGGATAGGGTCTGGGCTGGAGCGACGGTGATGGAGTCGCCAGTGTGGACGCCCATGGGGTCTACGTTTTCTATGGAGCAGATGACGACTACGTTGTCGGCGAGGTCGCGCATTACCTCCAGCTCGAACTCTTTCCAGCCGGCGACGCTTTTTTCGACTAGGGCTGACTTTACGGGGCTGGCGTCGAGGCCGTCCGCGACGGCGCGGCGGAGTTCGGAATGGTCGCGGGCCGTGGCCCCTCCCTTGCCGCCGAGCGTGAAGCTCGGGCGGATTATGAGGGGATAACCTATCTCCCGGGCCAGCTCCTCGGCCCCGGCGAGGCTACGAACCGTGCGGCTCGCCGGGACTTTCAGGCCGATGCGTTGCATGGTCTCGGAGAAGAGCTGGCGGTCCTCGGCCTTCTGGATGGATGGGATGGAAGCGCCGAGGAGTTCGACGTCGAGTTCGTCGAGGACGCCGGACTCGTGGAGTTCGACGGCGAGGTTCAGGGCGGTCTGGCCGCCGAGGGTTGGGAGGAGGGCGTCGGGGCGCTCGCGGCGCAGGATCTCCGTGACCGTCTCCGCGGTGAGGGGTTCGACGTAGGTGGTGTCGGCGACCTCCGGGTCGGTCATTATGGTTGCGGGGTTGGAGTTTACGAGGATCACGCGGTAACCTTCCTCGCCCAGGGTGCGGCAGGCCTGGGTGCCCGAGTAGTCGAACTCGGCGGCCTGCCCAATCACGATCGGCCCCGAGCCGATGATCAGGATGCTCGAGATGTCGTCGCGCCGCGGCACCCTAGACCCACGTCTTCTGAGAGATGCCGTACACGAACTCTTCGAAGAGATACCCCGAGTCCCTCGGTCCGGGGCTCGACTCGGGATGGTATTGTACACTCGAAGCCCGCAGCCCCGGGCTCGCGATGCCTTCGACGGTGCCGTCGTACAAATTGCGGTGGGTCAACTCGACGCCGTCCGCGAGCGAGGCCTCCCTGACGGCGAAGCCATGGTTCTGGCTCGTTATCTCTATGCGCCCGGTCGCGAGGTTCCTGACGGGGTGGTTCGCGCCGTGGTGGCCGAAAGGCATCTTGTACGTCTCGCAACCGAGGGCGAGACCCAGGAGCTGGTGGCCGAGGCAGATGCCGAAGGTCGGGACCTCTCCGAGCAGAGGACGCAAATTGTCCACCGCCTCGCCGAGAGCCGCCGGGTCGCCGGGGCCGTTGGAGAGGAACAATCCGTCCGGGTCGGCGGCCAGGATGTTGTCTGAAGTCGTCGAACCCGGCATGGCGAGGACGGAGGCGCCGCGGCTTCTGAGTTCGTTGTAGATAGAACCCTTTACCCCGTAGTCCAGGGCGACGACGCGGCAACGTTTTTCTCCGGAGGCCGGGAGCAGCGTTGGTTCCGTTAGTTCCGAGCTGGTGGAGGCGAGGTCTAGGCCGACCATGGATGGGTGTGCTGTGGCTTTCTCGTGCAGGACGTTGCGGTTTGACTCTGAGGTCGAGACCATACCGCGCATGGCGCCCTTGTCCCTGAGGTGACGCGTGAGGGCGCGGGTGTCTATGCCCTCGATGCCAAGGACTCCGTTCTCGTCGAGCAGATCAGCCAGGGAGCGTTCGCTGGCCCAGTTGCTCGGGTGGGGCGTGTATTCGCGGACCAGGACGGCGGCGGCCTGGACCTTGCGGGACTCGTCGTCGCCGGGGATCACGCCGTAGTTCCCGATGAGCGGGTAGGTGAAGAGCAGGATCTGCCCCCGGTAAGAAGGGTCTGTGATCGTCTCCTGGTAACCGACCATGCTCGTCGTAAAGACGACCTCGCCTCCTACCTCGCCCTCCCCGGCGAAGCTCCAGCCCTCGAACGCGGCCCCGTCCTCGAGGACCAGCGTCGTCCTGCTACGCACGTACTCCAAGTTTCGCTCCAGTCTTGTCGTGTACCGGCTCGCCACCAACTATAGTATTCACCACCCTGCCCGTCAGGGTTCGTCCGAGAAAAGGCGAGTTGTAAGAACGGCTGATCAAAGCGTCGCGGTCTACCGTCCACTCCTCCGAGAGGTCAACGAGCGCGAGATCCGCCACCGCCCCAACCCCGAGCCTCCCCCCCTCCCCGACCCACCGCCCGGGCGCGCAGCTCAGAGCCTCCACGAGACGCGGGAGCGAGATCCTGCCGCCGAGGACAAGGTCAGTATAAAGCGCAGCGAAGGCGGTCTCGTGGCCAAGGAAGCCCGGAGCGGCTTCCTCCATCGGCAGCTCCTTCTCCTCCGAAGCGTGCGGCGCGTGGTCGGTCGCCACGAAGTCGAGGACACCGTCGCGCAAGGCTGCCTCGACGCCGCCGCGGTCGCCGTCGGGCCTCAGCGGCGGATTGACCCTGTAGAGCCCCTCCAGTGTCGAGACGAGTTCGTCGGTCAGCGTGAGGTGGTGGGGCGTAGTGTCCGAGGTCACGTCGGCCCTGTTTTTGAAGAAACCGACGAGGGCCGCTGAGAGAGCCGTGGAGACGTGGGTGATGTGTACTTTTGCTCCCGTCTCTGCGGCGAGGATGAGGGCTGTCGCCGTAGCGGTGTCTTCCGCGCTGGCTGGTGATCCGGGGAGTCCGGCAAGAGAGGCGGAGACGCCGCCGTGCACGACGCCGGTTGCGAGCGTGTGGTCTTCGCAGTGAAGGATCACCGGCAACCCGGCCGAGCGTGCATACAGCATGCCGTTCCTGAGCACGCCCGCCGACGCCGTTCCCAGCCCATCGTCCGAGACGCAGAACGCCCCCGCTTCCTTCAGCAGGCGCATCTCCGTGAGGCGCTCGCCGGCCAGCCCGACGTGGAGGGCCGCGGAGACACGGGCCCTGATCCTCGACTCCAGCTCCACCCGGCGTACCAGACCGCTCACCACTACGGGGAGGTCCACCATAGGGTCCGTGTTCGGCATCATCACGACGCCGGTGAAGCCGCCTGCTGCGGCGGCCGCAGAGCCGCTCTCTATAGTCTCCTCGTCCTCGCGACCGGGCGTGCGCCAGTGGGCGTGGACGTCCACGAAGCCGGGAAAGAGGTGCAGGCCGCCGGCGTCGACTTCGCGCGGTCCGCGCAGGCCTTCGCCGATCTCCGAGATCCTGCCCGACGAGATGCGCACGTCCATGACGCCGTCGAGGCCCGTGGACGGGTCGAGGACGTGGGCCCCACGAACGACGAGTTCGGGTGTAGCGGCGGAATCCCGGATCACGCGGCGGCCCTCTGGACCGCGCCCGTCGAGAGGGCGAGGACGGCGGAGCGGACGCAGACGCCGGCGGCGACCTGGTCGGGGATCAGGGAGGAATCGTCCAGGACGACGTCGCCGGAGATCTCGACTCCCCTGTTGACGGGACCGGGATGCATGACGAGCACCCCGCTATCCAGGTGGCGCCACGCCACTCCGTAAAAGCGGGCGTACTCGGCGATCGAGGGTATCCGCGCGCCCGTCATCCTCTCCTTCTGCAGCCGAAGCATGTAGAGAACGTCCGCATCCCAATCCATGGCCTCGTCTACGCAAGAGAGCACGGGGAGTCCCCACGCTTCTGCGTCAGGCGGCAGTAGCGTGTGGGGGGCGACGAGGGCCACCTCCATACCGGCACGCGCGAAGCCGGGTATGACACTGCGGGCAACGCGGCTGTGCAGGATATCCCCGACGATGGCTACGCGGCGTCCTGCCAGTCCTCCGAAGCTGCCGAGAGCGTTGCTCAGGGCGTAGAGGTCGAGGAGGGCCTGTGTCGGGTGCTGGCCGCAGCCGTCGCCGGCGTTGATGATGGGCGCCGAGGTGTGGCGGCAGGCGAGGGCCGCAGCGCCCGTGGCAGGGTGGCGGAGTACGATCGCGTCAGCCCCAAGGCGGTCGAGGGTGGCGACGGTGTCGATCAGGGACTCGCCCTTTGAGATGGCCGAGCCCTTTTCGGAGAGCGAGATCACGTGCGCCCCAGAACGCCTCGCCGCGAGCTCGAAAGAGACTGCCGTCCTGGTCGACGCCTCGAAGAAGGCCAGGCAAACGATCCTGTTCGCGAGCGGGTCCCTCAGGCGTCCCTCCGCGAACGCGGCCGCGAGGTCGAGGATCTCCTGAAGCTCCTCGCGGCTCGTGTCTTGTAGGGTCAGAAAGCTCCTAGTCTCCAACGACGATCACCCCGTCCTCCCCATCGGTCTCCTCCAGGTTGACCAGCACCCTCTGCCCGCGCGCGGTCGGCACGTTCTTCCCCACGTGATCCGCCCTTATCGGCAACTCCCTGTGGCCGCGGTCGACCAGGATAGCCAACCGCACCGCCGCCGGACGCCCCAGCTCCAGCAGCGCCTCCATCGCCGCCCGCGCCGTCCTGCCCGTATACAGCACATCGTCCACGAGCACCACCGTCTTTCCGGTCACGTCGAAGGGCACGCTGCTACCCCTCACCTCAGGGTCTTCCTGTTTCAGGTCGTCCCGATGCAGCGTTATATCCAGAGAACCTACGGGGATGTCGATGCCCTCGAAATGGTGGATGTTGGCGGAGATCCTTTGCGCAAGAGGGACCCCGCGCGTGAGCACGCCGACGAGGGCGAGGTCGTCGAGGCACGAGGCGTTGCGTTCCAGTATTTCGTGCGAGATGCGGCGTAGCGAACGGTCGAGGCCGTCCGGGGAAAGCACCTGCGAATGGGCGCGTTCGTATACGCTAGATCGGCCCAAGCCCTGCCTCCTTCGCGTCTCACGGGACGCCGTTAAAGGATCGGTATGCCGAGCGTCAAGCTACCAGAGGGCGAAAGAGTCGTCAAGCTTGCCTACCACGCGGTAGGCGGCCCCTCAAACTACACGCCGCGCACGTGCATGACTTTCAGTAGCCTCTTCACGTCCGGAGAACCCTCTCGGGGCGGCACAGCGGTTTCCTCGGCCACCCCGCTTATGGCAGGACCGAGGCCGAGTGGGCTGAGCTCCTTGGCGGGGATCGTATGTCCCAGTTACGTCGGTTGCTGGAGGACCTCAACGCCGTATCCAGAAGGCGACAACGCGGGGAGGTTGTCGTCAGGTTCCGAAGAAACCACGCGCAAGGCGTGCGCCTCGGCACCGGCGCGACGCTCTCGCTGGCGGTTTGGATCTCCTCTCATACAAGCTCCGCGCTGCAAAGCTTCCACTGAGTCTCCATAGACGGTACATGATGCCATGATGAGTCACGAACGCAAAGCTTATCCCGGATCTTGCTGGCGCTCACCCGGACGCTCTCGCCGTCCACTCGAAACGGTCTTGCCAGTCCGACTGGTCGGTGTCCGCGAGCGACGCCTCGACGCCCGACATGATGGTGCCGAACTCCGCGTGGTATAAGCTGTGCGGGATCAAGATGACTCTGACGTGCGACCTGCCGGCTCGCGCCCACTCGCCCGCGATGCGCTGGAAGTCCCGGACGTTGCGGCTGACGAGAACGTGCTCCTCGTTCGCGGCCACCTCAAGCAGACGCTCGTCTTCCATGGCGTCGAAGATATCGCTTTCGGAGTCGGCGGCGCGGACGTCGTGTCCGGCCGCGGAGAGCGCGCCCCACGCGCTTGCCGGAGACGTGGAGATCCAGGATGAGGCGCAAAGAGGTAGTCTGGGATCAGTCGCCCGGAGAGACCCCGGGAGAAGGCGGGATGGTCTCGGGATGGAGCTCATGCCAATGTTCCTGCGGCAGCGCGTTCTCCTTCAGAGCGGCTTCTATCTCTTCGCGGTACTACGACTCGTGGTAGGCGAGCGCCGCCTCCAGGGACGCTTCGGAGACGTTCTCCATGCTATCCAGCAACGTCTCGCGACCCATGCTCCGGTACATCTCGATCATCTCCCAGACGTCGAGACCGGTCCCGACAACCCACGCGCGCCGTCCCGCGGGTCCGCCCTTGAAACCGATCCCGGGATGCTCGCGCATCCGCACGGACTCCTCTATCAACTCGTCGAGCAGCTCGCCCTCGTTGCGCCCCTGCGCCTTCGCGAACTCGACGGCGTGCCGATAGACTACGCTGCCGATCTCCGCTTCGGTCCTGCTTCGCTCCATAGTCCCTTCTTCACGAACCCTTCGCCTGAAGATACCATCACACACCCGTATTTACTACGCTGTCACTTTAAGAAAGCGTTGTCGTACCGAAAGAGCTTTCGAAAGCTGCACAGATAATTCGAGGTTGACTTTCGCTCTTCCTGACGAGCTGGTGGGTGTTCGTCAGCGGTTCAGGGAAAGTAAAGGCCCGCACGCGAATCGCCCTTCGAAAAGAGGAACCAAAAACGTGCGTGCCGGTGTGAGCTTCTTTTAGTTGTAACAGCGGGTTGCATCGATACTGACCTGCCCGCGGGTTGACGCAACTTCAGCATATCAGACAGGTCCCTCATCGAGACCATACATGTGCATCATGCGATGTGGATCATGTCCACTGAAACCTGCTGTAAGAGGGAGTAATCCTTCCTGAACGGATGGCCTATGGGCCTTATATCTTCCCGAGACGCTCTAGCATATCGTAGATAAGGCCGTCCAACTCTCCCTGAGGAAAGTCTGAAAGATCATGTCCACAGGCATCATAGATATGATAATTTCCACTTACATTCCGTATATCTATAGCCCTTTCTTTGAAGTCGCGCTCATCAATACAGCTGACGATTCGACCGTACTCAGACATGACAATATGCCCTGCACGGCCGGGGTCTTCGTATCCCTTGGGGATAGACTGCTCCAGCAGCCACGCTTCGCCAAGCTTGGTGCGATGGATGAGAGATTGGGGAACGAAAACGACGCTCCTTGACTTCATTCCAGCGTTCGTAAATCGTGACGGGGGCAATGCCTTTGGCTTGCATCAACGTGATTACTCGCGGTCCCAACGTGATCCCGTTCAAACGGACTCTGTAGGAGTCTTGCCTGAATCACGCAATGACCCCAAGCATGACGGCGGAGTCGTGCAAGTCCTCGGGAATATCCGAGCGAAACTCCAGCGGCTCCCCGCTCACGGGATGCTCGAAGGAAAGATGCTCCGCGTGCAGCCAGAGACGGCGATCGGAGACGGGCGCTCCGTACAGCGGGTCGGCGTAGACCGGATATCCGATGGTCGAGAGGTGGACCCGGATCTGGTGCGTCCTCCCTGTCTCGAGCCGAACCCTGAGCATCGTATGGTCCGCGGCTTCCGCGAGCACCTCGAAGTGAGTGATGGCGGGTTTCCCAACACCTGCGGCCATGAGCGTTGGATTGTCGGGGTCGCGGCCTACGGGAGAGTCGATGGTCCCGGTCTCAGGTAGTCCCTCGCCCACCACGACCGCCCTGTAAACGCGGCCTACCCGCCTGGCCGACATCATCCCGACTAGCCTCGAATACGCCGGCTCGCCCTTGGCAAGTACCATCAAGCCGGAGGTGTCGCGGTCGAGACGGTGAACGACGCCAGGCCGGGATGGGCCTTCGCCTCCAGAGATACCCCTGCTCAGGAGCGCGTTCACGAGCGTGCCTGACGGGTTGCCCGCGCCAGGGTGCACTACGAGGCCGGCCGGTTTGTCCACCACCAGGATGTACTCGTCTTCGAAGACTTCGGGGACTGGGATGTTTTCCGGCGAAAGTCCTTCCTCGGGAAGCCGTGCCTCGATGATCTGTCCGTCCCTGACCTTGTAGGAAGGTGACGTTTCCCCATTATTCACGAGGAGGAGATTTTCTCCGATAAGACG
Organism: Actinomycetota bacterium; assembly: GCA_046733115.1. Taxonomy (GTDB): domain Bacteria; phylum Actinomycetota; class Rubrobacteria; order Rubrobacterales; family Rubrobacteraceae; genus Rubrobacter_D. The sequence goes on from JBKPOM010000202.1 coordinate 13,870, forward strand.
CTGGACCAAGCTCCGACTAATGCCAAGCCGCCGCGCGGCCAGCCGGTCGAGACGCTCCCCGGCTTGCGCGGGTTCTACTTTAAAGCTTTTGGATGGCACCCCGCTATGAGAGATACTCAAACAGGATCCCGCGCACTTCTTCCGTCTCGACACCCCTGACGAGCACGGCCTTGTTCCTGCTCGAAGCACCCCTGACCACAGACACGGCAGAGGTGGTGACCCCGAGTAATTCTGCGATGTAACGCTCCCCCCTCGGCGTTGGCCTTGCCTTCTACCGGCGGTGCCGCGACCCTGAGCTTGATGGCGTCCTCGCCATAGGCACCGGCGAAAGAGGTATGTTGTGCGCCCGGTGAAACCCTGAGGTTGAGCAGGGTTCCGTCTTTAGTCGGGGTGAGGAAGCCCTTACTCACGCCGGCGCAGGAAGCGGGTGGCCCTGAAGATGTGGCTGTCGCCCTGGTCCTCTTCCCTGTCGAAGAACTCCTGCGAGCTGCTCTCCTCCACGAGCGAGGTCTCTTGCTGCTCTACCTCCACCTCTTCCGCAGCCGTGGGCTTGGAGACGGGCGGTTCCCCGAACTGCTGCGTCTCGTCCTGGGCCGTGGACGGCTCGACCTCGGGCTCCGCGACCTCTGGCTCTTCGGCCGATGCCTCTTCCGGTTCCTCGGCGAGGGGGCCCACATCCTCCGCGTGCAGCACTTCCGTCGGTTGTTCTTGAGCCAGCGGCGTCTCTTCTTGGACCTCGGACTGTTCGGGGACGACGTCCGCGGCCGCGAGCTCTTCCTCGCTTACGGGCTCTTCCGCTACGGTGGGTTCCGTCTCGATGAGCCGGGTAGCGTCCGGATCTACTGCTTCGGGCTCCATGGAGACGATGATTTCCTCCTCGGACTCGAGGAGAACGTCCTCAGAGATGGTCAGACCAGGGTCCGTGCGTTCGCCGTCCGGAACGTCATCAACCGTCGCGCCGATGTCCGAATCTTCGGGGGGCCTGGCCTCTTGCTGGGCGGCCTCGCGGACCACGGCGATGGACTCGGTGTCGAGGCGCTCGCGCAGGGAGGCTTCTATCTCCCTGGCCGAGGAGATCTCCATGTTGTCCATCATTTCCAGGTAGGTCTTGAGGAGGTGACGGAAGTCGTTCGTGAAGCTCTGCTTCGCCTCCTGCAGCGCCTTGTAGGAATCCTGGACGCGCTCTATGCGCGCAGAGGAATCGGCGAGTATCTGGTGGGAGCGCGTCTGCGCCTCCCTTATGGTGAAGTCGGCCTTCCGCTGGGCGCTCTGGCGCAGGCCCTCGGCCTCGCTCGTCGCGGCGCGCCTGAGGTCGTTGGAAGCCTGCTCGGCGTGGACGAGGGCGGCGCGGATGGAGCCCTCCAGGTCCTCGAACTGCTGCAGCCGGTCGCGCAGGCTCGAGACCTCCTCGCGCATCCTCTGGTTCTCCGTGTAGTTGCGCTCGAACTCGTCGGCAACCGCGTCGAGGAAGTCGTCGACCTGGTTCGCGTCATAGCCGCGAAAGCTGCTCTTGAACTCCTTACGCCTGATGTCGATCGGTCGTATGGGCATCTCGGATCACCCCATAGTAACTGGTCGTATAAAGTTGTCGATGATGATCGTAAGCAAGGTCCTGGCTATAGAGAGGCCGAAGATCGCGATGATCGGCGAGAGGTCTATCCCGAAACCGCCGAACTGCAACATCGGAATGCGGCTCCTTATGGGCCAGAGGATCGGGTTGGTCACCGCCTTGACCGCGTCGTAGACGGCCTGCATGAACCTGCTCGAGGGATAGCCGGGAAACCAGGAGAAAAGGATCGAGGCGATGATGAATGCGAACAGTATGTAGTAGGTGTAGTTGACCACCCCCTGCAAAAGGTCGGCCACGTTGAACCCGAACTGCTGCAGGGCGACCGTCATCCGCCGAGCCCCCTCGCCCTCTCCGTCGCCGCCTCGACCCCGTCGTAGACCGCAGCCACGAACCCGGCCTTCTCCATCGCGACGAACGCGGCGGCCGTCGTGCCGCCCGGCGTCATCACCTCGTCGCGCACCTGGTGGGCGCTTCGTTCTTTGAGCAGCACCGCCGTTCCGCCTATCGTACCGACCACCAGCCTGCGGGCGACGTCGCGCGGTATGCCCTCCCTGACGCCCGCCTGTATTAGGGCGTCGGCGAAGAGCGCGACGTACGCCGGACCCGAACCGTGCAACGCCGTCGCCGCGTCGAAGAGGCGCTCCGGCAGCTCCTGTACCTCGCCGACGTGGCGGAAGATGTCAACGACCGTCGGAAGCGCGGATTGGCCGGCCTCGTTGGCGGTGACCACGGCGGAGCCGAGGCCCACGGAGGCGCACACGTTCGGCATGACGCGCAGGATCGCCGCCCCTTTCGGCAAATTCTCGGAGATGCGGGCGATGGAGACGCCGGCGGCGACACTCGTGACGGCTTTATCTGTGCCATCGAACGAGCTTGAGATCTCGCCCATAACCTGGGTGACGTCCCAGGGTTTCACGGCGACGATAAGGAGGTCGCTCTCGTCGGCGAGGTCGCGGTTGGAGGAGGTGGTGCGTATGCCGATCTCCCGGTAGTGCCTCAGTTGTTCGGGATGGATATCGCTAACGCCGAGGTCGAAGCCGCCCGACTCGGCGAGCCTTAGGAGGAGGGAGCCCCCGATCTTGCCCGCCCCGATGATCCCGACCTTCTGCAAAGTCCCCTCGACTAGGCTCCTAGAGCTGGTTGAAGAACGCCCGCTCGGCAATGCGTTTGCGCTCCTCCGCGCTCACCTCCACGTCGCGCGGCGTGAGCAAAAAGACCCTGTTGGCGACGGACTGGATGTTGCCGTCGAGCGCGTAGGTCAGGCCGGAGCAGAAGTCCACCATCCTGCGACTCAGATCTCCGTCCACGTTCTGGAGGTTCAGGATCACCGGCTGCTGGCGCTTGAAGCGGTCGGCCAGGTTCTGGGCGTCGTTGAAGCTCGAAGGCTCCAGCACGCTTACGCGCGTGGTGCGCTGATCGGGGACGGGCCTGAGGTGAGCCGGCGGGTTCTGGTTGGCGCTGTAACGCTCTCCGCGGGCCGACGACTCGCTGCCGAAGAGGTCGCCCAGGGAGGTGCCGAAGGCCGAGGAGCGCTCCGCGCGGCCGAGGCGCCTAACGGTCGGTCCGGGCTCGGCGCTACGGGCGCCGTTCACGTACTCCTCGTTCCCATACCGGCGGTCCTCTTCCTCTTCGTCTTCGTAGTAATCCTCGTCGTCGACACCGAACCCGAACCAGGCCGCGATCCGGTCCAGACGGTCCCTAACTCCCATCCTGCCTCCTTACGGACCCATCCTCCTCTATTAGCGTCCGCCCTATCCTTACCACGGTCGCTCCCTCTTCGACCGCAACCTCATAATCGCCACTCATGCCCATAGAGAGTTCCGAGAGATCGAAGTGCGGACTCCAACTTTCTCGTAGCCTATCACGGATCGTGCAAAGTTTCGCGAAAACATAACGCACGTCCTCGGGGTCTTCAACCAGCGGCGCGAGCGTCATGAATCCTCGCACGCGGACGCGTCCTTCGGTTCCCGCGGCGGCCTCGAGAAGCTCTTCGACCTCACCCTCCGAGACGCCGTACTTGGACTCATCGTCCGCGACGTTCACCTGGATGAGAACGTCGGCCCCACCCTCGTGAGCCCGCTTGGAGATCTCCTCGATCAAACGTACCGAGTCCGCGGAATGCACGAGCGTCACCCGCGGCACGACCACCTTCGCCTTGCGCCTCTGCACATGCCCGATAAAGTGCCACTCGAAGCGATCGCCCAGCATCTCCTGCTTTTCGACGAGGTCCTCGGCCCGGTTCTCGCCAACGAGGTCGACGCCGGCCCCGGCGAGCTCCGCGAGCTGCTCCGGCGCGTAGTACTTGGTCGCGACGAGCACGCGCACTTGCTCGCCCGAACGCCCGCTGCGCTCCAGGGATCTCTCGATGTTCTCCCGCACGACGGCGAGTCGCTGCCCGATGTCCGTCGCCGTAACGCGCGGGTTCACCGAACCTCACTCACGATCGAGGCGAGGTTCCGGCCCGTCAAAGGCTTCTGCATGCGGTGGGAGTAGAAGAGGTCGGGCCTGCACCCGCTACACACTCCCAGGTCGTGTACCTCCACCCCGGCCGGCTCAAGGTCGATCCTTATGGCGTCCTGCAACGAGACATAACGGCCCGAGACCACCTCGTCCCCGAACTTGGCGGCGAACTTCTCGGCGAGATCCTCTGACACCTCGTAGCAACAGCGCCGGATGGAAGGCCCGATGTAGGCGCGTGTGCTGGAACCTTCGAGCTCCCTGGCCGCCTTCCCGGACACGCCCGCCAGGGTTCCGCGCCAGCCGGAGTGGACCATCCCGATCTCCCGTTCCCCGACGAGCGCTACCGGAACGCAGTCAGCGATGGCCACCGAGAGGCAAAGGTCGGGCTCGGCGGTTATCAGGGCGTCAGCCTCACCGGCGAGACCCGGCTCCGAGACACGAACCACGGTATCACCCGCGACCTGCCGAACCCATGATGCGGGCCGTCTGTCCATTGCCTCCCGGATTATGGAGAGGTTCTCGTCGACCGCTTCGGGATCGTCGTCGACCTTTTTGGAGACGTTCAGGGAGTCGTAGGGGGGCTCGGAGACGCCGCCCAGGCGGGTGAAGAAGAAGATGCTGGCTCCGTCCGCCTCCGGCGCGACGTAAACGGCGCCCCCTTCCGCGGTGTGGACCGCGGCGGGGGCGCCGTATTCGGTACCTCTTTCGGCCTTACGCACGTTCCGGCTTGTGCCTACCGGCGCCGGAGGAAGGCCGGTATGTCCAGAACGTCTCCCGTCTCCTGCGAGACGTCCGGCTCTTCCTGGGGCTGTTGGGCGGGCTCGGCGACGGCGCTGCGATCCGAGCGGCGCGCGTTGGCGAGGCGCTGGTCGAAGCCGGTGGCTATCACGGTCACGCTCACCCTATCGCCGTTGTTCTCGTCGATGACGGCGCCGAAGATCAGGTTAGCGTCTTGGTGCGCGGCGTTGTGCACGATCTCCGCGGCCTCGTTGACCTCGAAGAGCCCGAGGTCAGGCCCGCCCGTAATGTTCAGGATGATCCCGGTCGCACCCTCGATGCTCGCCTCGAGCAGCGGGCTGGAGATGGCGGTCCTGGCGGCCTCGGGACCCCTGGTCTCGCTGCTCGACTCGCCGATGCCCATGAGCGCCGAACCGGAATTGTGCATGATGGTGCGCACGTCGGCGAAGTCCAGGTTGATGAGTCCCGGCACCGTGATGAGGTCCGTGATGCCCTGGACGCCCTTCCTCAGGATGTCGTCTGCCATCTTGAACGCGTCCATCATGCTGGTCCGCTTCTCGGCGACCTGGAGGAGGCGGTCGTTAGGGATGATGATGAGGGAGTCCACGTTCTCCTTGAGGCGCTTGATGCCCTCCTCGGCGTACGTCGAGCGCCTGCGCCCCTCGAACGCGAAAGGCCGCGTCACGACCCCGACGGTCAGCGCTCCCGAGTCCCTGGCGATCTTGGCTACCACGGGAGCAGCGCCAGTGCCCGTCCCGCCGCCCTTGCCCGCGGTGACGAAGACCATGTCGGCTCCGCGAAGCGCTTCCTCGATCTCCGCCTTGTTCTCTTCGGCAGCCTCCATCCCGATCTTCGGGTCCGCGCCGGCGCCCAAACCGCGCGTGATCTTCTCGCCAATGTGGATCTTCTGGTCGGCATCGCACATCTGGAGGGCCTGGGCGTCCGTGTTGATCGCAATAAACTCAACCCCCTGTAAACCGGAGTTGATCATGCGGTTCACGGCGTTGGTTCCCCCCCCGCCAATGCCGACAACCTTGATGACCGCCAAGTAGTTAGTCGCCGCGTCCAACATGCCTTTCTTTCCCTCCATCACACGCACTTTAGGGGGCCCACCGGTCTACTTTCCCCGGAACCAGCCCCTGACCGCCTCCACTATGCTACCAAAACTGCCAGCCCCTGCACCTTTACCCTTCGGTCTAGGGTCATTGTTTCTGGCCGAGAAGTATAACAGACCGACGGACGTTGCATACTGAGGTTTTTGTACAGGTTTAACCTCCCCTCGCACCTTTCGTGGGACAGCGGTACGGGCGCGCAGCCCGAGGACTTCTTCGGCGAGGTCGGTCATGCCGTCTAGGAGGGAGCAGCCGCCGGTCAGGACCGCGCCGCCGGGGATCAGGTCCCCTATGCTGGTGTCCTGGAACGAGTCCTGGACGTAGTCGTAGAGCTCTCGGGCGCGGTACTCAAGGATCTGGCTGATAAAGCTGGCGTTGTAGTGCCTGTCGTCGAGCTTTACGGCGGCGACGGAGTCGATGGTGCTGGAGAGCGTCGTCCCGTAGCGGATTTTGAGCTCCTCCGCTATATGTTGCGGGACCTTGAGGCCGTAGGCGAGATCTGAGGTAAAGCTCTCGCCGCCGATGGGTACGATGCCGGTGTGGGTGAGAGCCCCGCGATAGAACGTCGCGATGTCCGTGGTGCCGCCGCCGATATCGAGGAGCACGACGCCGGCCTCGCGGTCGGCCTCGAGCAGGCACGCCTCGGCGGAGGCGAGCGGCTCGAGCACGATCTTCGAGACCTTCACGTCGCAGTCCTCGACGGCGCGCATCAGGTTCTGGATACTGGAGACGGCCCCGCTCACGACGTGGGCGCGCATGGTCACCTTGCGGGCTGCCAGGCCCACCGGGTTCTTGACGCCCTCTGAGCCGTCGAGGACGTAGCCGCGGGGAACGACGTGGATCACCTGCTCGTCCTCGTTCAGGTCGAGTTGCCTGGCCTCCTGCTCGAGCCTGCGTACGAACCTGTCCGTTACCGTGAGGTTCCTGCTGCGATTGAGAAGGGTGACCTCTTTGTTGAAGGACGAGATGTGGCTGCCCGCGATGCCCACGGTCACCCGGCCGCCTCGAACGCCGCAGGCCTCTACCGCCTCGGCGATCGAGTCAGCGGCGGCCTGGCGGTCCACGACGACGCCCCTCTTGAGCCCGTAGCTCGGCGCCTCGCCCATGGAGAGCACCTCCACCCAGCCCCGCCGCGGGTCAACCCGACCTGCGAGCGCCACTATTTTGGTGGTGCCCACGTCTATACCGTAGACCAGCGTCGCCGCCACGGCCCGTTAGCCCCTGGGATCGCTTTTCGTGTTGCCCTGGACCGGGGCACCGACCACGACCCTGCCCGGCGAGCGCAAATCGAAGACCCGCGCGTCAGGATGCTGCGGCATGATGTTCTTCAGTGCCTCGGCCTGGCTGTCGTTCACGTCCCTGGAGCAGATTACGGGCCGGCCAGCAACCGTGGCCCTGATGCCCCCGGCACCGACCCAGTCGATGGAGTCGAGCCCCACCCCGTTCTCGTGCAACGTGTTCGCGAAATCCAAGATCTCCCCCACCTGGTCGCGATCCAACTCCAACTTCGCGAGGCCCGCTCCCCCGAGCCCCGGAAGTTCCTTGCCGTCGGAGGACAGGATGATCTCCCGCCCGTCCACCTCGGCATACAGAATCGGCCGACGTTCTTTAACCTGAACCGTAACTATACCGGAGTTCCAGTTCTCGTTCACCTCTGCACCCTGAACCCAAGGATTAGATTCTACTGTATCCCTCAGCATTTTCTTGTTGAGGGTGAGCAAACTCGCGTTGTCCGGGATGGCCTCTGTGACCTCGGATTCGGGGTACATACGGGCGCCTTCGACCCTGACGCCCTTGACCGGGAAGTTGAGGTAGGTGATCACGAGAACGGTGAGGGTAGTAGCGACGGCGACGGCCGCCGAGATCAGGATCGCGCGCAGTGGGCCTTTTAGGGCTGGGATCCCGGACCTTCCAGTACGTCGAGCAGCGATTCGCCGACCTGGGAGATGTCTCCGGCGCCGAGCGTGAGCACGAGGTCTCCCCTCTCGGAGATGTACCCAAGCACCCGCGGTATGGCGTCCTGCTGGGGTATGTAGTACACCTCGGGGTGCCCCCTAGTCTCGCAGATGGCGTCCACTATGAGCTTGCCGTTGACGCCGGGCTGGGGCATCTCGCCCGCGCCGTAAACTTCGGTTACGAGGACGGCGTCGGCCGCGGCGAACGAGTCGCCGAACTCCCTGTAGAGCGCGCGGGTGCGCGAGTAGCGGTGCGGCTGGAAGACCGCGATCACCCGCCCCCCGTTGGTCATAGTCGAACGGGCCGCGGCGAGCGTCGCCGCGAGCTCCGTCGGATGGTGGGCGTAGTCGTCGACGACTCGTATGTCGGCGACCTCACCCTTGAGCTGGAAACGGCGGCGCACCCCACCGAAGGTCTTCAGAGTCCGGGCCGCCTGGTAGGCGTCGTAGCCGAGCCAGCTGGCCACGCCTGCCGCGGCCAGGGAGTTAAGGGCGTTGTGGCGGCCGTAGACGCCGAGCTCGACCTCGCCGCGCCTCTCTCCGTTCTCCAGCAGCACGTAGCGGTTGGGGCCCAGGATCTCTGCCCTGAGGTCCCCGGAGTCGATGCCGTAGGTCGTCGTCAGGAGGCACGGCGCTTCGGCGGCCACGTCCAGGCAACGTGGGTCGTCCGAGCAGGTGATCAGGGCTCCGTCCTCTGGCAGGGAGCGGACGAACTGCTCGAAGGTCGCCACGACGTCGTCGAGGGAGGAGTAGAAGTCGGGATGGTCGAACTCGATGTTCGTGACGACGGCTGCCTGCGGCCCGAGATGGAGGAGCGAGCGGTCGCTCTCGTCCGCCTCCGCCACGATGAGGTCGGACCTCCCGAAGGCCACATTGCTCCCTATGTCGTTCAACTCACCGCCCACGAGGGCTGTCGGGTTCTCGCCGAGGGCCCTCAGTACGTGCGCCGTCATGCTCGTAGTCGTCGTCTTGCCGTGGGTCCCCGCAACGGCGACACTGCGGTTGCCCTCCAGTATCCAGGCCAGGGCCGCCGCCCTGGGTATTATGGGTACGGAGCATCGGCGGGCTTCGAGGAGTTCGGGGTTTGTCTTTGGTATGGCCGTGGAGATGACGACCTGGTCGGCGTCGCCTACCTGCTCCGGGGCGTGCCCGATGCGGACCGTAATGCCGGCGTCGCGCAGCCTGCGGGTGTAGCGCGACTCCTTTAGGTCGGAGCCCGTGACTTCGTGGCCCCTGCTCGAGAGGACCTCCGCTATGCCGCTCATCCCGGCCCCTCCGATGCCGATCATGTGTATCTTCACGGGCCTTACTCCTTACCTCTAGCAAGCAACAACCTGTCCGCCGCCTCGCCGGCCGCGCGGGGCGTGGCGAGGCCTCTTATGCATTCCGCCATCCGCTCCCGCCGCCCGCCGTCTTCCAGCAGGTCCTCGACACGCCGGCGCAGCGACGCCGCATCGACCTCCGCGTCGCCCATCAGCTCCGCCGCCCCCCTCTCGGTGAAGTACCTGGCGTTATGGTGCTGGTGGTCTCCCGTGGCGTAGGGGAAGGGGATGAGTATAGCCGCCTTCGCGGCCGCTGCGATGTCGAACAGCGAACCCGCGCCCGCTCTGCTCACGACGACATCGGCGGCGGCCAGATACCGTCCAATGTCGTCGACGTACTCGAGGATGCGGTGGTGCGGGTTGTCTGTAGAGAGCCGCGAGAAGTCCCTGCGACCCGAGACCTGCACGACCGAGTAAGGCGTGGTGCCCCCGAACGCTTCGACCGTGGCGAGGTTGATCCTGAGCGCCCCCCCACTCCCGCCAAAGACGAGCACCACGGGGGGCTCCAGGCCAAGCTCGCGCAGTGCCTCCTCCCGCGACTCATCGAAGATACCGGCCCTGGTAGGCATCCCGACCCGCACGGAACGCCGCAAACTCTCCTCCGCCTCCGGAAACGTCACGAGCGTCTCCGTCGTGAAGCGGCTCGCGATGTGATTGAGGCGGCCGGGCACGGAGTTCTGCTCGTGCAGGAACGTCGGGACGCCAAGAGCGCGGGCGGCTGCAACGGCGGGCGCGCTCGCGTAACCCCCGACCCCGAGAACAGACATGGGTCTCAGTTTCTGTATTATGCGTGTACAGTGCTGGATCGCCCGTAGGGAGAGAAAGGCTGCGCGGGCCTGGGCTATGGGGTTTCCGGCGAAGCCTTGCAGGGGGAGGGCGTGGAGGGTGTAGCCTTCGCGCGGGACGAGAGTTTGTTCGATACCGGATGTGGAGCCAATGAACTCGACCACGGCGTCTCTCGCCTTCAACTCAGCCGCCACGCACAGCGCGGGGATAGCGTGCCCTCCCGTGCCGCCTCCTGCTATCAGGATTCTTGGCCGCTCGAGGTTTGATCTCTCTCGCTCGTTCACTGTCCTCCGATATCCTGTAGAGGATGCCCACGGCGGCGAAGCATACCAGCAGGCTGGAGCCTCCGTAGCTCACGAAGGGGAGCGTCATCCCGGCGAGTGGGAGCACGACCATAGCGGCCCCTATGTTGAAGATGGCCTGGACGGTTAGCATCGTGGTCAGGCCGGCGGCCACGCACCGAGCCATCACAGAAGGGGCGTTCAGGGCGATTTTAAGGCCGGCCAGCGCGATAAACCCGAACGCGGCGATCACCGCGACCATCCCGATCAGGCCCAGTTCCTCCCCGATCAGGGCGAAGATCATATCCGTGCCGATTTCGGGCACGTAGGGCCCCTGTCCGCCCGACCCGGCGCCGGAACCGAAGAATCCCCCGGCCTTTATCGCAACCATCGCCTGGACCACCTGGTAGCCAGAGCCGTCCGAGGCGGCCCAGGGGTCGAGAAACGTCATGAACCGCTCGCGCCGGTAGGGCTCGAGCAGCATCATTCCCGCCACCGCCACCAATCCCAAAAGCCCCGACAGCACCAGGTCCCTCGTCTTGATCTCCGAGGCCCACAGGACTCCGGCGACGCCGGAGAGCAGGATCACGGACGTACCGAAGTCAGGCTCGATGAGGACCAACCCGAAGAGCGCCCCGACCATCGCCAGAGGCTTGAAGGGAAGCCCGGAACCCGCCGGAAGGCAGGCGACCGCGCAACTGAGGACGAGCACGGCGACGAGCTTGGCGAACTCCGCGGGCTGCACGGTCATGGGACCGACGTCGAGCCATCTCCTGGCGCCGTTGATCTGGCTTCCAATTCCCGGGATCAGGACCAGCACGAGGCCGAGGAGGACGATCAAATACAGAGCAGGGGCGTACTTGCGCCACGCCGTGTACCTGATGCGGCTTACCACGTAGAAGACGGCCACCCCGAGCACCATGTGGACGCAGCGTTCGAACAGAAAATCGGTGTGGAAGTCCCTGTACGTCGCCGAATAAACCATCACCAGCCCGAGCATCGAAAGCCCGAGAGCAACGAGGAACAGATTTGCCCGCAAACTGCTCATCGGCTCAGGGTCCTTCGGTGTGAGGCGCGTTCTCGGACGAACCCAGTAAACGCCTCTCCCCTCTCGGCGTAGCCCGAGAACTGGTCGAAGCTCGCGCACCCCGGCGAGAGCAGGACGACATCGCCAGGCCTCGCCAGCGCTTCAGCGCTCCGGACTGCCTCTGCGAGGTCGGGGGCCCTGTGGACCATGGCTCCCCGGTCCTCGTCTTCGAGGTACGCTGCGATGCGCGGCCCGGCATCTCCCTGGCACACGACCGCTCTGCACCCGTGCATGACGGGCAGCAACTCCGAGAAGTCCGTGAATTTCTCCGAACCGCCGAGGATGAGGACCACGGGCGCCTCGAAGCTCTCTAGGGCGGCGACGACCGCCGCGGGGTTGGTTGCCTTGGAGTCGTCCACGTAGGTGACACCCGCGACCTCCGAGACGATCTGCACACGGTGCGGCCTGGACTCGTATGCGAGCAGGGCTTCCCTGATGTGGTCGAGCGTCGCACCGAGCTTCTCCGCGACCGCCGCCGCGAAGAGTACGTTCTCGTGGTTGTGCACCCCCGCGAATTGCAACTCACCAACGTCGGCCAGATGCGAGCCGCGCAGGAACAATTGCCCGTCCCGGACGGCGGTGTCGCCGCGGCCGACGACGAGCACTTCGGAATCGAGGTCGTCCTCGGCACCGCGTCCCACGGGGTCTTCGGCGCTCACGAGGGCGAGGTCTTCCGGCTGCTGTCCCTCGAAGATGCGAAGCTTGTCCGCGACGTACTCCGCGAAGGAATCGTGCCAGTTCAGGTGATCTGCCTTCACGTTGAGTAGCGCGGCGACCTCGAAACCGGGGTTGTGGAGGTAGTGGAGCTGGAAGGAGGAGATTTCGAGGACGAGTAGCCCTTTGCCGCGCGCCTCCTCGACGCACGCCGTAAGCGGCCTCCAGGAGTTACCGGCGACGGTGTGGGGAACGCCGGAAGCCTCGAGCATTCGGTGGAGTATGTCCACGACAGTGGTCTTCCCGTTGGTGCCCGTGACCGCGGCCACGCGCGCGTCGCCCGCCAGCAGCTCCAGGCCAAGACCTACCTCGGAGGCTATCGTAATGCCCCGCTCTCCGGCGGCGCGTAGCACGGGGCTTTGGGGGCTTATGCCCGGGCTCGCAACCACCTTGTCTATGCCGTCAAGAACTTCAGGGCCGGCGCCGAGGACGCCCGGTACGTCCAAGGCGGTCAGCGCGTTGCGCAGTCCTTCGTTGTCACTACCATCTGCTACGACGACGTCTTCGCCACGTCCGGCGAGATCTCGCGTCGCCGCGACGCCCGATTCTCCGAGCCCGAATACCAGCGTCCTCACGGGCTCACCCAGCCGCGTTGTAGAGGAAGATGTAGTAGAGGAAAAAGCCGACGGAGGAGAAGGCGGCCTGGGCGATCCAAAACCGGACCACGACCTTGTTCTCGTCCCATCCAAGGAACTCGAAGTGGTGGTGGATCGGGGCCATCTTGAACACCCTGTATCCCGTGAGCTTGTAGACGAAGACCTGCACGATGACGGAGACCGCCTCGACCACGAAGAGGCCGCCGACGATCGGCAGCAGCAGCTCCGTCTTGGTCAGCACCGCCGCCGCGGCGAGCACGCCGCCTATCGCGAGCGATCCCGTGTCACCCATAAAGATCTCGGCCGGGTGGGAGTTGTACCAGAGGAACCCCACGATAGCCCCCACCATCGCGCCGCAGATCACCGCGACGTCGTACTGGCGCTCTAGAAATGCGATGGCCGTGTAGGACAGCAGCGCTATTGCCCCGGCCCCCGCCGCGAGCCCGTCGAGACCGTCGGTCAGGTTCACGGCGTTGGTGGTGCCCGCGATGACCAGCAAGAGGAAGACGCTGAAGAGCGCGATCCCCACGATTCCGGGTCCCAACACCAGACTCCGGTCGAAGTAAGGCAGAAGGACGGTCTGGGTAACGCCCACGTAGCGAACTGCAAGCACGTCGGCCAGAACGACCGCCAGCGTCAACAAGAGGAACTTGTAGCGGGCGCTCAAGCCTTCGGGACGCATTTTGGCGATCTTCTGCCAGTCGTCGTAGAGGCCTATGCCAGCGACCACGGCGACCAGCAAGAGCGTGGTAAGGGTGGCGATGTTCGGCCGCGCAACGACCAGGAGCGCCCCGAAGAGTCCGGTCAGCATCACGATCCCACCCATCGTTGGGGTGCCCGCCTTGATGAGGTGCGTCTGCGGTCCGTCCTCGCGCACGAACTGCCCGAACTTGTGCGACTGCAAGAACTCAATGAACTTCGAGCCCAGCAAGACGGTCACGAGGAACGCCACCGCCGCCCCGAGTACAACGCTAAACAAGAGCTAAACTCTCCCTCAACTTACTGGTTAGGGTATCGAGCCCGACCCCGCGTGAACCTTTGACGATGAGGTAGTCTCCGCCCTGCAGCCCGTCCCGCAGGGTCTCTGCGGCCGTCGCGGCATCCTCGTAGAACAGCGTCTTGCCGCCGAAGGCCTCGGTGTACCAGCGGGCCTCGTCCCCGACGCAGACAAGCAGGTCAACCCCGACTTCGTCGGCCAATTTGCCGGCTTCGCGGTGGTATTCGCGGGCGCACGGTCCCAGCTCGAACATGCCGCCCAGGACCACGACGAGGCGTCTGCCCTGTTGTGCGGCCTGTTCCGCACCGTATTTGAGTACGGCGGCGACGGCGGCGGGGGAAGCGTTATAGGAGTCGTCGTAGACCACGATATCGTCCCTGAGCCTGTACACGTCGCCACGGAGGCCTGTGCGGCGCAGCCGGGAGAGGCCTCTGGCGGCCACTTCCAGGTCGAGGCCGAGGGCGAGGGCGCCGCCGAGGGAGGCGAGTAGCGGCTCCACCAGGTGCGTGCCGAAGACCGGGGACCTTACCTCGATTGACTCGCCACCCATCGTGGCGACGAAGCGCAGGCCCTCTTCCCGGCTTTCGATCCCCGACGCGACCAGGTCCGCATCGACTTCCCGGGCGAAGGTGATACGCCGGCCCAGTTTCCGCCCGGACCCGGTCGCCCTCTCGGGTGCGTTCAGAGGGGCGACCAGGGTCCCGGACTCGAGGAGAGCAAGGGCGAGTTCGCCTTTCGCGGCGGCGAGGCCTTCCAGCGACCCGAAAGAGTCGAGGTGCACCGGCGAGATTGCGGTCAGGATGCCGACCTCGGGCGGGGCTATGCCGCACAGATGCTCGATGTCCCCGGCGTGGGTTGCACCCATCTCGAGGACGAGGGCCTCGGTGCGAGGGTCGGCGGAGAGGACGGTGAGGGGAAGCCCGAGCTCGTTGTTCAAATTCCCCGCGGTCGCGGAGACGCGCTTTCCGGCGTGCCTGAGGATGGTCGCGAGGGCGTCCTTGGTCGTGGTCTTCCCGACCGTACCGGTGATGCCGACGACGGTGGGCGATGGAGCGTCTGGGCGAACGAGCGTCCACCGCGCGAGCCTCTGCAGGGCCTTCGCGGGATCGTCCACGACCAGGGTCGGCACGTCGAGAGGGCGGGTGGCGACCGACGCCACCGCACCGCGCAGGTGCGCCTCAGGGGCGAAGTCCGCGCCATCGGTGCGGCCGCGCATGGCGAAGAACAGGTCGCCCTCGCGCACATTGCGGGAGTCGATCGCGGCCCCGCCGACGAGGGCGTCCGCGTGGGCGGTCGGGAGATCCGCGCCCATGGCCCGTGCGGCCTCTCTAAGCGTGGCAGGCCTTACCAGAGCGGCTCCTCGGCTTTGAAGCCCCTGCGGTCTGGCGGGACGTTGAAGTAGCCGAGCGTGAACTCCATCACCTGGCGGAAGGCCGGGCAGGCGTCCACTTCTCCCCAGTAGGATTTCGCTGGTTCGTCTACGGCTATCAGCATCACGTACTCCGGGTCGGTGGCCGGGGCGAACCCGACGAAGGAGGCCACGTACCTGGCGCCGTAGGTCCCGGTCTTAGGGTCGACTTTCTGCGAGGTCCCCGTCTTGCCACCCACCGTGTAACCGGAGATCTGGGCGAAGTGGCCAGATCCGTCGTCGACGACGCCCTGTAACATCCCGCGTACTATAGCCGAGGTCTTACCGCTTATCACCCGGGGGCCGCGTTCGGCCGGGGCATCCCCCTCGGCGACGTGCGGCCTGACCCTGTACCCGCCGTTGATGAGGGTGGCGTAGCCCGAGACGAGTTGCAGTGGCGTCACGGTGAAGCCCTGCCCGAAGGGTATGTTCCCGATCGAGATGCCGCTCCAGTCGTTGTAGGCTGGGACGATCCCGAGGTCTTCGCCCCACAGGTCCACGCCCGTTGGTTGGCCGAAGCCGAAGGCGAGCATGTGATCGTAGAGCTTCTTGCCGCCCATCTCCATAGCGATCTTCGTGGCCCCGACGTTGCTTGAGTGCTCCAGCACGCCACCGGGTGTCAGGATCTCTGTTCCGTGCGGCTCGGAGTCGTTTATCACGTGATCGGCCACGATCATGTGATCCGGTACGACAAACTTCTCGGTGGGCGTGACCGCGCCCTCCTCTAATGCCGAGGCCACGGTGAAGGCCTTGAAGGTAGAGCCCGGCTCGTATGGATCGGTGAGCACCCGGTCCCGCTGGTCTTCTGCCGGAACCTCGTCGAAGTCGTTGTTGTCGTAGGAGGGCGTGTTGGCGAGCGCAACTATAGAGCCGTCGTCCACGCGCATGATCACCCCGACGGCGCCCTTGGCCTTGCTTTTCTCGACGGCGATCCCAAGAGCCTTCTGCAACTCCTGCTGCACGGCGGAGTCGACCGTCAGGTTCACGCCCTTGCCGCTCTTTAGTTTGTCGTCGAAGCGGGCCTCGACCCCGCCAAAGGCCTGGCCGTAATCGCTGGAGTGTCCTACGAGCTGGCTCGCGAGCGCCCCGTTCGGATAGACTCTCTCCGTATCGGGGGCCGTGGTGATCCCCTCTAGGGCCTCTCCCTGTATCCTGGCCGCGGTCTCTGGCTTTATGCCGGTGGCCACTACGCTGTATCCCATGAGATGGCCGTCGGCGTCGTGCCTGGTGAGTGCGGCCTTTATCTCGCCCACGCTATGGTTCGTCTCGGAGCTCATCATGGCCTTCAGTTTTTCGGCCGTCGCCTCGGGGTCCACGACCTGGTAGGGAGTCGCGATCACACGCGCGGCCTCGAGGCTAGTCGCGAGTTCCCTTCCATCGGCGCTGACGATGCTGCCACGCGTCGGCGGAGCGGTGTGGGTGCCAACCCAGCTCTGCTCCGCGGCGAACGCCCTGTAAGCTTTGTCCTCCGTGAGGCTGATGTGCACGGCCCTCCCGCCGAGGAGCAGCCCGCTCACGACGAAGATCGCGGCGACAGTCCACAACCGTTTGTGGCCGACGGTCCGTGCTTTGCCGGAAGCGAGAGGCTCGCGAGGGGTCCTCCGCCTGTTATTCGAGTGCCTCCGCCCCGAGAGGTGTACGACCTTGCCACCCGGAGTCTGACGATCCCGGGTCCTGGTGCGAGGGGGGGTAGCCTTGCCGCGCCCGCGCTTCGTGTTGCGACGTCTGGGCCGATCGGCTCTACCGCTGCTCCCCTCCTTCCCGTTGTGTGCCATCCTGTGTCCCATCCTCCGCTTTGCCTCTGGATCCGTTTCCGTAGACTTTCAAGGCGCCGCTATCCGGCTGGCGCATGCCAAGCTTGCCCGCGAGCTCCCTGATCCTCGCCGAGCCCGACAGCTCCGTGACCCTGACCTGGAGCCTCTCCCCTTCGTCCTGGGCACTACCAAGCTCTACGTCCAGTTCTGCGGCTCTGGCGTCAAGCCCCGCGGCGACCGTGTGCAGATAGACGCTTCCCAGCATCAAAAGCACGGGCATCACGACGAGCATCGCAAATCGGCGACGCCGGCCAGCAGCCTTCTTGCATAGCGCGCGATCCGGCGACCGTTCCGGTGCGTGCTTGCGTGCCGGCCACGCCGGTTCTGTAGGGAGCGTGGCCCTGTACCTGCGCTGCGGCGCAGCCATCAGCCGCCATCCTCCGACGGCTCAGCCGTCCTGGTCGCCGCCCGCAGCCGTGCGGAGGCGCTACGCGGGTTCTCCCCAACCTCGCGCTCGGAAGGCCTCAGAACCGGTCCCCGCCGAAAGATGGGACGCGCGCCGCAAACGCAGACCGGCAGCTCCGGCGGACATACGCACCGCCCCTCCCGCTCGGAGATGAAGTGCTTGACGAGACGGTCCTCCCCCGAATGGAACGTAAGCACCACCAGCCTGCCGCCGGGCGCGAGCAGCCGCTCCGTAGCGTCCAGGGCCTTCGCGAGGCCCCTGAGCTCGTCGTTTACCTTGACCCGCACGGCCTGGAAGACCCTCTTGGCAGGATTACCGCCCCGTTCTTTCCAGCCGACCGCCGCGCGAACGGCATCGTACAGGTCGGTCGTAACTTCGAGCGGTCTTCTCCTGATGATCTCTCGCGCCACCCTGCGCGCCTCGCCCCTCGGCACGTCCCCGTACTCGGAGAGCACGCGGACCAGATCCGCGGCCTCGGCCGTGTTCAGGTACTCGGCCGCGGACACCCCCGAGCCCGGGTCCATCCGCATGTCCAGCGGTCCTTCGCTAACGTAAGAGAACCCGCGTTCCGGCTCGTCAACCTGGAAGCTGGAGAGACCGAGATCGAACAAGATCGCGTTAGCCTGGCTACCTCTCTCGACCATCGCCCACAACGCCGTGTCGTACGTCTCCGAGACGAACTCGAAGCGCGGGTCCTCCAAGAGGTCGGCCGCCCTTCCGGCGGCCTCGGGGTCCGTGTCGATGCCGACCAGGCTACCCCTGGGCCCGAGGTTGTCGAGGATCGCGCGTGAGTGGCTGCCGCCGCCGAAGGTGGCGTCGACCACGGAGTCATCGGGGTTCAGCCGGAGGGCGTCGATCGCCTCCTCCAACATCACGGGACGGTGTCCTGTAGCCATCACGCGCCCAGGTCCCTTCCCGCGAACTCCTCTACGATCTCGGAGAAGGTATCGTCCGCGCCGGCGACGTAGCAGTCCCACTCCTCGGTGTCCCAGATCTCCAACCGGTCGTCGACGCCCGTGATCGTCACGTCGCGCTGCAGCCCGGCGTAGCGGGCGAGCTTGGTCGGGATCAAAACCCGACCCTGCCGATCCAGGGTCGCCTCGAAAGCCATCGAGAAGAACATCCGCGAGAGCTGGCGCCCCCTCGCCGAGAGGTCGGCATTGGCCTTGATGTTCGCCTTGAAGGCCGCCCACTCCTCAGGCGGAAACGCGAACAGACACCTGTCTACTCCCTTGGTAATGACGATACCGCCCTCGAAATAAGGTCGGAGACGAGAAGGGAGGGTCATGCGCCCCTTCTCATCCAGCGTGTGCTCGTACTCGCCTAAAAGGGCCAGCGCCGTGTCCTCCCACTACGCTCCACTTTGACCCACGACGACGAAATTCTTGCATATGCCCGGAAAAATCGCAATCTGAGTGCCAGAGAGAGCCATTTTCCGCTAGCGCAGCGCTTCTATCCCTCCTCCCTAGGGTTAAGGACCCCTATAGAGAATTAGTGATCCACTAACAGGAGGGGGTTTTGCGGCAGAACGTATCGGGGCGTTGTGGCTCAACATGTTGGCGTTCGGCGGGCTGGACCGCAACATGTTGGGATATGCTGAAATAACCGGGCGCTTTGGGGTAGAGCAAGTCATACCGGGTCGGGTGGCGACGCCACGCGTGGGCCTACGTCTCCTGCTACTCGCGGATTTCTGCTTCTGCGGAAATGACGGGTGTGCGGGAGCTGACAAGCTGAAATTCGTGGGCCCACCAGGACTCGAACCTGGGACCGTCCGATTATGAGTCGGATGCTCTAACCAACTGAGCTATGGGCCCTTGGCGGGAAACCCGGGTGGTACCGCCTAGCTCCCCCGGCTGGACTCGAACCAGCAACCCTTCGGTTAACAGCCGAATGCTCTGCCAATTGAGCTACAGGGGAATGC
>JBKPOM010000203.1:0-11070 GCA_046733115.1 Actinomycetota bacterium
AATCCCTGGTGGCGGACGTTCAGGACCGTTACGGCTCGCTGAACACCGTGGTGGCCAACGCCGGGATTGCCCACCGGGTCCCCCTCACCGAGTTGACGGACGAGAAGTGGGACCAAACGCACGAGATAGACCTCAAGGGAGTGCTGCGGGTGTGCCGGGCGGCCGCTCCTGCCATGAGGGAGGAGCGGCGTGGCAACATGATCGCCCTCTCCTCGATCATGGGCATCGCCTACGGGTGGGACGAGCACGTCCACTACTCGGCGGCCAAGGCCGGCGTTATCGGACTGGTGCGAGGCTTAGCCGTGGAGCTTGCTAGAGACGGCATACGTGTCAACGGCATCGCCCCGGGCTACATACGGACGGCCCAAGCGCTCTCCGAGGAGCATTCGCTCGGTCCTCAGGGGTTGGAAGAGGCGGCCAGCTTTATACCGATGGGCCGGGTAGGAGAACCGGAGGACATCGCGGACGTGGCGGTATTTCTCGCTTCCGACGCGGCCCGCTACATAACGGGGCAGACCATCGTGGTGGACGGTGGCTTGCTCCCGGGCCGCTACTGAGGCAAATTTGGGGAGCGCACTCCGGCCAGTGCAGCATGCTTTACAGACGGTGTAATCGAAGGTGTGATGGCCTGCGGTCGTGATTCGTCACAGCCTCGATCTATAAAGAAGTCGTAAATAGAGACACGCCCCTAGTTGTGGTCGATCCTCGCCTTTGCTCTGGCTGCCATAGTAGCCTTGTGCCTGCTTGCGTTGGTTGCGGCGGATCTTTGAGAGGTTCAGAGTGTGGGGGAGCGTAGGTCTTTGGAGACGCGGGGAACTCGATGAGCATAGGTGACCTGGCAACCATCCTCAGCGATCCGCGTCCGCGAGGCCGGACTCGGGCAAGACGAGCCCTAGAGACAAGCACATGAGAGGCTCAGGTTTTGAGGATCGTCGATGCCGTCCGTTGCCATCCTTCACCCACAACGGTCAGATCTGCCAGACACGGCCTTGTGAATGAATGGGGAACCTACACGGACGTCAACGTCTCTCGTCGGACTTTGCTTCGGCGATTCGGCAAACCCTCTAGCCGTGCCGCATCTGGTCTGCAAAGGAACCGACGGACGGGTAACCTATAGCGGTAGTCAGTGCAGTTGACCCACTCCTCCGACCATCGGCCTCGCTCGTGGATGGGCTACGTAGTGGTGTACGATACGGTATCGTCCGACCCTCGTCAAAACGATGGTTCAATACCATTTTTCGGCACCTCCTCGCCTTGATCATCGGTGACCTTCTGACACCACCAGGAGCGCAATACGGTGCAACACTGGGCAAGCCAGAGAAGAGCAAACGGCTTAGATATGCGGGATAGCATTCGTGTGCAAGCCCCGTAACATGTGACCGATCACTCGTAATGAGCAGGGGTAAGCGGTTCGAGTCCGCTCGTCGGCTCTCTCCTATGCCGTGTATCTAAGCGGATTGTTCCTCGTGAGGCAGGCCCGGTGGAAACGATACGGGGCTCGTTGACTCTAGTTTGACCCTAACGGGGGACAGTCGGGACGTACAGCGGGTTGCATCGATACTGACCTACCCGCAGGTCGAGGTTACTTCGGCCAGTCAGGCAAGCCTCTCATCGAAATCGCACACGTCCATCATGCAATATGGGTCATGTTTACTGAAACCCGCTGTGAATACACTATAGGCGGTTGCGGGCGACGCCTCGGAGCGGCCTGACCTATCCATCCGCGGGCCTTATCGTGCCTTGGCAGTGACCCGTCGGCCGGTCTTCGGGGCGCCGCTCCGTAACAGCCCACGGATTCAAGCTGCTTCCTCATCCAGGAGTCGGACAGCCGTGTCGCCGAGGATCGCTTCTTGCTCTGCCGAGGTAAGGCTAGGTATAGCTCCTACGGTTTTCAACGGATCCTCGTCTCCCATGTCGAAAGGAGCATCGGTACCTAGTACAAGCTGTTCTATTCCGACAAGATCGATCAGGTAACGGAGTGATAGGGGGTTGAAGGTGAGGGTGTCAAAGAAAAACCGGCGCAAGAGATCCAGAGGTGGCGTCTTGCTTCGTGCCCTCGTCTCGGGCCGTACCTTGTGCCCGTGTTCCAGGCGGCCGATCTGGTACGGTACGAAGCCACCTCCGTGTGCAACACAGATCTTCAAATCCGGAAGCTCATCCAGCACACCACCGAATATAAGATTAGCTACCATCAAGGTGGAGTCGTAGGGATTGCCGATGAGGTTCGTGAGATAGTAGTCTCTCAAACCTTCCTTGGCGCCCACATAATAAGGATGGGTAAGCATGAGAACGCCCAGCTCGCTCGCACGCTCCAGGACCGGCCTGAACGCCTCTTCCGTAAGTTGTCGGCCCTCTACGGAAGTTCCTATCTCCACCGCACGGAAGTCGTGCTCCACGACCGCACGCTCGAGCTCCTTGACTGCCTTCTCGGTATCCTGCATCGGTACGGTGGCCATACCCCGAAACCTGTTCGAGTTTGCGGCCACAAATTCCGCGATACCATCATTGACCTGCCGCGCTATGCGAGAACCAACTTCGGGATCTGCCCAGTAGTAGAAGAGTGGAGGCGGGGGAGAGAGGATCGAAAGGTCTATACCCTTTCGATCCATCGCGATCAGCTTGGCGGTCGGGTCGGTGAACTCCTCAAAGAGCGGGTAAGCGTAGCCCTGGTCATGCACGACTCGCCTCGACTCGCCGTCGGTTTCAACCCTGGCCATAAAGCGGGTTGGTTCGGCCTCCATCGCCTCTACCACGCTGGCGGGTATGGCGTGACTATGGACATCTATTACAGTCATAGCTAGCTGTAGCGCTTGCCTGCGACGTCCTCGACAAACCAGTCGAAAGGCTCGTCGGAGAGGTTTACGATAATGTTCTGGGTCTGCGTGTACTCGTGGTAGGCTTCGATCCCGTTCTCGCGGCCTATTCCGCTCATCTTGAACCCTCCCCAAGGAGAAGCCGGGTCTATGCGATGATGATCGTTGATCCAGACTACCCCGATCTCGAGCTGATGAGCGACGCGGTGGGCTCTGCGTACGTCGTTGGTCCAGATGGCCCCGGCTAGGCCGAACTCTGTCGCATTAGCGAGTTCGACCGCCTCTTCTTCACTGTCAAACGGCAGTACGCAGACGACGGGACCGAAAATCTCCTCCTGAGCGACACGCATGCTGTTCTCTACGTCGACAAAAACTGTCGGCGGATAGAAGTAGCCCTTGTCGTACGGCGGATCGGTGATGCGGTGCCCGCCTGCGGCGAGGGTTGCTCCTTCCTCGACCCCGATGCGGACGTACTCCTCGACACGCTCTAACTGCTTCTCGGAGACGAGCGGTCCCATCTGGGTGGCCGGGTCCTGCGGGTCTCCGAGGATTATCCTGCGCGCCCTGTCTACCACCTTCTCTACGAAATCGTCGTAGATAGGCCGATGCACAATCGCCCTCGCGCCTTGCACGCAGGTCTGTCCTCCGGCCACGAAAGAGGCGAAGAGGGCCCCGCTTACCGCGTTGTCCAGGTCGGTGTCGTCAAAGATCAAACTCGACGCCTTGCCACCGAGTTCTGCACCGACGCGAACCAGGTTCTCCCCGGCGATGGAGGCGATCTTCTTGCCGGTTTCGGTGCCGCCCGTCAGGTCTATCTTCCTGATGCCGCGGTGAGAGGTCAGCGCGGCCCCCGCCGTCGCGCCAAAGCCGGGAACCACGTTGTAGACTCCGTCGGGTAATCCCGCCTCCTTAAATACATCGCCGAGCATAATCGGCGTTAGGGGGGCGAGCTCGCTCGGCTTCGCGACGATGGTGTTTCCTCCTGCGAGAGCCGGAGCAACCTTCTTTGTGAGAATGAGGAGGGGATGGTTCCACGGCGTGATGTGGCCCACAACCCCGAGCGGCACGCGCCTCGTGTAGTTCAGGTAGTTACCGCCGAACGGCGGAACCGTATCCTCGTGGGTGCGGGCCAATGCCCCAAAGTATTCATACCACTCGGGCAAGCGGGCGAGCTGCGCGGACATTTCGCGGTATGCCCGACCCGTTTGGTCGACCTCAATGCGTACGAACTCGTCGAGCCGGTCCCTGAGTATCTGGGCGGCGCGCGAAAGGACGTTGCCTCGCTCCTCACCGCTGGTCTTACCCCACTCGCGGAAAGCTTCCGTGGCGCTACCAACGGCCGCATCTACATCTTTCTCATCTCCCTCCGACACGAGGGCCATGGTCTCGCCTCTGGCAGGGTTCTCGACCTCAAAGGTCTTGCCGGAGGCGGACGGGGCATGATCGCCTCCCACGAACATGTGGTAAAGAGGTGCGTCGCTCATACGGTTACCCCCTTTAAGACATCGATGACCTCATCGCTGGTCATCACCCAGCCGAAGGCGGCACGAACGCATGCGAGCGCCGCTTCGTGTATCTCTGGCCCGTCCATGGAGTCGACGCAGTCCTCGATTACGAACACCGCGTAATCTCGGCTGCAGGCGCTCGTCGCCGTCGATAGGACGCAACTGTTAGTGTTGACCCCCGTGAGCAACACCGTGTTTATCCCGTGCTTTTTCAGTACGAAGTCGAGGTCGGTACCCACGAAGCAGTTGTAGCGCTTCTTGGTGTCCACTACCCAGTCCCGCTCGGGATCGAAGAGGGCGGGTATTAACTCGCACCCCGGCGAACCTTCGATATTGTGCCGCTCCACATTCTTACGGGTTGCGTCCGGGTCGTCCGCGCGCGTTCGCCAGAACGGATTCGAACGTATCTCCTCAACATCCCTGTACCTCGTCAGCTGATGGATGATTGGGATTTCCCCGTCTCTGCATCGCTCGAAGAACCTGCGGTTCGCCTCTATGATCCGCCCTTCGGTTCCAGGTACCACCGGCATGGTCGCAACATCAGGATCCAGGTGCCCTCGATGCAAGTCGATCGCCACGACCGCGGCCCTTACCTCGTCAACCCCGTACGGCATCTCTCCTCCTTACCCCGTCGCAGATGATGCTGCCTGGTACCACCCATGGGCTATTTCAATATACTGAAGCAAATTCTAGCGTACCAGAGTAGAGATGCGGTAACAACTGTGTCGAGCAAGCTGTCGTTAATAATGGCTACTCGGTGCTGGGTTTCGTCGGGTATTTCGTCGGAGATTTCAGAGGGTGGGCGGCGTGTTTACGCCATAGAGGACGGATACACCCGAATGCATGTTGCGGAACCTGTGACGCCGGGTCGAGGGATAGGAGGCGGTATCTCCCTTATTCAGGACATACCGCTCTTTCTCGTCGAGGATTAGTTCCAATTGTCCCTCGATTACGAGGATAACCTCTTCTCCTTCGTGGACGAGTGACTCTTCGTAGTTGGCTCCTGGTTCAAAGGTCATCAACAAAGCTTCTATGCGGCGGTTCAGGTCCGGGACCATCAACTCCGTCTTCACTCCCTCCGCCGGCGAGTCCAGAGGACTGCGCTCGTTGGCCCGAGTTACCATACGATTGGCTTCTGTGCCGTCCAGAAGAGATCCTATAGTGATGCCGTAGAACTGAACGATACGCTGCAACCTCGCTAGCGTTATGTCGCTCTTGCCGGTCTCTACCATAGAGAGAAAGGAAGCCGAAAGCCCCGTACCTTGCGCTAGGTCCTGCAACTTCAAACCCCTAACCTTGCGCAAGTTGCGCAATTTCTGCCCGACGTCCAAGCTGACCACTCCTATGAGGCCTACTCCACTCCGTCGAATTTAAGCACATTTCAATATCTTGAAATTTTTCCTAATGATCGCTATATTGCAACCTAGCCAACCTTGGGGGAAAGGAGCATGAGCATGTCGGAGCGGTTGATCCACGAGCTCACCAACGAAAAGGGACCTCACTACGAGCCATTCGGCTGGCATCATTGGCCAGAGCATCCCTGGATGTCGTACCAGTTCAGGCGTCAACTGGGCGAAACCCAGGAAGGTGGAGGGGCCATTAGTGAATGTTTTCAAGCGGCCAGCCGCATGATCCCCGGTGACGAGGAGAGTTGGCACCGAGAGTGGCTCAGAGTCGCGGATCGCAACCACAAGCGCGGCGATGAGGCGGAGGCTGCGGGAAACGTCTTCACGGCGAAGAACTGCTGGATGCGGGCTGTGGACTACTATCGCTCAGCGGAGTTCTGGCTCGCGGGGGATGATCCGCGTCGGCTGGAGACCTTTACCAAGTGCGAGGAGTGTTGTAAGAAGGCCGGAAAATACTTCGAGCCGCCGGTGGAGACGGTACAGACACCCTACGAAAATGGCGCACACTTGTATGCGTATTTCGTGCGAGCACCGTACCGTACTGAAAAGCAACCAGTCCTCATAGCATTCGGCGGTTTGGATTCGTTCAAGGAAGAACTGTTCTTCATGGTAGAGAGGGGTGCGAGGCAACGGGGCATCTCTTGCCTGTTGGTCGACGGGCCAGGGCAGGGCGGCACTCTCCGGAGGGAGAGGATAAATAGCCGCTACGACTAC
The DNA here is from genome assembly GCA_046733115.1 of Actinomycetota bacterium. Taxonomy (GTDB): domain Bacteria; phylum Actinomycetota; class Rubrobacteria; order Rubrobacterales; family Rubrobacteraceae; genus Rubrobacter_D. Next base: position 6,439 of record JBKPOM010000203.1, read on the forward strand.
GAAGTGCCGGTCGGTTATTGCATCGACTACCTCGAGACCCGTGATGACGTTGACACGAGTCGCATCGCAATCTCTGGTACCAGTCTTGGGGGCTACTACGCGGCTAGAGCAGGATCCTTCGAACACCGACTGGCGGCGGTAATCTCCCACGGCGCTATCTGGAGCGTCAACGACCTGTGGGGCGGTATGGGCGAGGAACACGGCCTCGCGGGCCACATCAAGTGGGTCTTCGGCGCAGAGACGATGGATGAAGCTCTCGAGAAAGGCAAGAATTTCGAGCTTGTGGACGTGCTTGGCGGCATGCGTTGTCCGTACCTGATCATCCACGGCGGTCACGATGTGCTAGGAGTCCAACAGGCCACAAGGGTGTACGAGCATGCCAAAGAAAACGGCGTAGACGTCACTCTAAGGCTTCTCAGCGAAGAAGAGACCGGTGCCGAGCACTGCCAACACGACAACCCGACAATCGGGGAGGAGTACATGTTCGACTGGCTCGCCGGCCGCTTCGGAATAGATCAGAAGGAATTATTGGATCAGAGAAGCGCCTGACGCGCCATAAGACACCGTTAGGGATGGTGGCGGCGCGGGGCGCTCTGCGGCTTCGCATCGCCTGGCTTTCGTGAGGAGAGAAGGAGATGACGCAACAAACTGAGGCAAGGCCTGCACCAAGGACCTATACGAGGCTCGCCACGGGGATGGCCGTGGTCATGCTCGTGCTCGTGGCAGCGTCTTACGTTGTCAACGCGGCAGATCGGCAGGTCTTCTTCGTCGTGCTTCCGGCCATAAGCGACGAACTGCGGTTCTCACTCGCGAGCGGAGGGTTCCTCGCGACTATCTTTACCCTCGGCATCGGCGTGGCAGGGGTGCCGGCGGGTTACGTCCTTGACCGTTACTCTCGTAAGACCGTGATGCTTATCGGTATCGGCCTCTATTCGGTTTTCACGATCCTCACCGCTCTTGCGCTCGGTTTTTTCGACATGGCGATCTACCGTGGGATTACCGGGGTAGGCGAGGCCATGCAACAGGCTGCTCTCTTCTCGGCTGCGGGAGCGTACTTCTACCAACGGCGGGCCATGGCTCTTGGTACCTTGAACTTCGCCTACGGTCTCGGAGCGTTCTTCGGACCGCTCTTCGGTGGCAGGCTGCTGGCGGCTACCGGCGCCTGGGAGATTCCTTTCTATATTTATGGCGGCATTGGCTTGGTCTTCGTTGCCGTCATCTTGCTCGTAGTGCCCAGAGCGTTCACCGAACAAGTGGATCCGGGAGCCGAGATATCCGTCGCTAGCGAAGTGGACGCGCAGATGCCCGAGCAGCTGATCAACCGCAACATTATTATCGGTATCATAACTGCGGGCGTCGTTGGCGTTTCGATGTACGGTTACCTGAGCCTGTACCCGACGTTTCTGCAAGAAGAACTCGGGTTCGGTCCAGGCGGAGCGGGATTTGCCCTAAGCATGTTCGGTATCGGCGCCCTGATGGGTATCCCCGCCGGATATATCGGCGACCGCTTCAACCAGCGCTGGGTCATCATAGCGGCGCTCGTCGGAGCCATCATCACCGCCTTCCTGCTGTTCTTCGTGGGAAAGACCGAGTTTCAGCAATCCTTCCTGTCGTTCCTCATGGGGGCGTTCGCCAGCGGTTTTCTGTTCGTGAATGTGTACTCCTTGATGCAACGCTCGGTGAGGACAACGATTATCGGCCGGGCTTCCGGGACTTTCATAACTAGCTTGTACATTCCCTCGGCTCTCGCCGGTTACCTATTCGGTTTCCTGGTCGGTAAGCTGGACTGGGGCGGTGCCGCTCTCGTGCAACTCATGCTCGTGCCCCTCGTCGGCATAGTCGCGATGCTGTTCTTGGATACCTCGAAGGTGAGCAAGGTCAGTCCCGGTGGGTCTCACTGAGCATGAGTGACTCGTGCTCTCCGAGTGGGTCGCAACTAGGTGCTGGCCCTCTCTTTGTTATCATCGACAGGAGTGGGTAATGGGGTTCGAAACCGAAATCGCAAACGCCACGATCGTCACGCCTCATGAAAGGTACCGCGGTACTCTCGGTATAAGCGAGGGGCGCATCGCTGCCATCCTGAGGGAACCGTCGGCGAGTACTGGGCGCACGATCGATGCCGAAGGGCTGGTCGCATTGCCTGGCATGGTCGATCAGCACGTCCACTTTATGGACCCCGGCGATAATGCGAGAGAGGATTTCATCCACGGTTCCCAAGCAGCCGCTATCGGCGGCGTGACGACCGTTGTGGAGCATACCCACAGCAACCCAGTGCTCACAGCTGACGACCTGCGACAAAAGAGGCAGTATCTGGAGGATCGCTCCGTCGTCGACTTCGGCCTAACGGCGCACGTGTTCCCGGATTCGATCGTGCACGTGGACTCGCTCTGGCAAGAAGGCGTTGCGATGTTCAAGGCTTTCACTTGCACCACTCATGGGGTACCGGGCTTGCTTCCTGACGACCTTTTGCGCCTTTTCCGCTTCCTCACCGACGTCGGGGCACGGGCACTAGTGCACTGCGAAGACGAGTTCATCACCGAAGACAACGAGGAGCGTCTACGTGCCGCCCTGCGCGACGACTACGGTGTCATACCCGAGTGGCGATCGGTCGAGGCCGAGCTCGTCGCTGTGAATACGGTAGCGCTGCTCGCTCGGCTAACGGGAGCCAACATCACTATCGCACACGCGAGCCAGCCCGAAGTGATCGACCTCGTGCGCCGGGAGCAGAATCTTGGAGCACCTCTATCCATAGAGAGCTGTCCCCAGTATTTCTATCTCGACGCCAATGACGTGAGGGAGCACGGCCCGACCCGCAAGTTCACTCCACCAGCTCGCGAGAAGCCCGCCGGGAAACTAATGTGGGAGCGATTGGCATCGGGAGAGATCGATCTGATCTCCACGGACCACGCGCCCTCCACGTTAGAGCAGAAGTTCAGCAGTGACATCTGGGACTGTCCCTTCGGACTACCCGGAGTAGAGACGACACTCACAATGATGTTGAACGCCGTCAACGGCGGCCAGCTTACCCTAGAACGGCTGGTTAAGGTGTATAGCGCTACCCCTGCTCGCTTGTTAGGCATCTATCCACGCAAGGGTGCGCTTTACGTAGGATCCGACGCCGACATCGTGTTAGTAGATATGCAGCAGGAGCATACACTGCGCAATGAGGACATCGTCTCCAAAGCGGGATGGACCCCATTCGATGGACAACGTGTAAGAGGGCGTCCGGTAATGACATTCTTGCGCGGCAACCTAATAGCCAAATCCGGAGAGGCAATTGCCGATCCGGGGGCAGGTCGCTTCGTTGGGCGATAGCACACATCCGGGTTCACCGAACGAATGAAACCCGGGCTCGCAAACGACGGTCGTATCGAGGAGTTCCTCATACTGGGGCTGGGGTTCCTCGAAGCACTCGCGGAGATCTGACCGAGGTGGGGGGCGAGACAGTTGAGGTTAAGGGCCAGTTCTTGTGCGCTTCGGTCATAGCAGAAGATCCTCGAGAGTCGGAAGACTAGGGGGGAGTAGATACCGAACGTGGACCGGGTTGGTGTGCGCCGTACTCTGGAGGGAGAGGCTCAAGGCGGGTCATGCGACTGTCAACTGGAGGGTGGGCGGCGCCTTCGCAACAGCCGTCATCCTGCACGCCTTGTGGGACACGTTTGCCAGCATTAGAAGCTCCCCGTTGGTGGGGTTCCTGGGTATCGAGCTTATCAGTCTTCTTATAGCCCTCGTGAGCCTGACGCTCTTGATCAGGCGGGTGCGCGAGGCAAGACGAGTGGCGGAAAAGGGCGGTGGCGGCAGAGGTGTTGCGTGAGAGCATGCCGGAGCGACCGTGGTCGGGCGCGCCATCTCCATGATGGGGCTTAGCTGTGCCCTGGCTGGGATTCTCCTGGGAAGCGGGCCAGGAGGGGCCTTCGGGTCCACGTTCCAGCAACAATCAACAACCAACGAAAGGAGCTCGATATTGAGACCGGTTGACCCTAATTTGACCCTAACCCGGATGCAACACCGCGCAATAGTGGGCAAGGCAGGGAACAGAAAACCCTTTGTCTATGCGGTATTTGCATGCCCGTGCAACACTCAGCAACCGCTGACCGCACACTCGTAATGAGCAGGTCAGCGGTTCGAGTCCGCTCGTCGGCTCTCTTCTTTTCTTGTGATTTGCAGGTAAAATTCCGCAATGCACACAGGCCTCGGCGCCAAGGCCAAGGCTAACTTACCGCAACCCGCCGAGAGAGGCACTCTCGGCCGAATTGACGCGGGATGGCAGATGGCATTCGGGCGTCAGAAAAGGGATCTTCTAAGTGTCTCCTCAAGCTGGCCCATGCTGAGTCACTCCAAGCTTGCTGGTGCGTATTCTAAAAGAGCTTGCACGTACTCCTCTTTATGCGTCGTTGTTCAAAGCGACAGTGATGGCGTCCTCCAAAGGCATCGCATGACCCTCTGCCCACGCCGCCTCAAACGCCTCCTCTCCAAGTGCCTCGCGGGCCGCGGCCGTGGTGCGCTCGTGTTCGACGCGCTTGGCCGGTGGGAGCGGCCAACCCCTATCCTCGCGCAGCGCGGCGGCTGCCCCACACAGCCGGGCTGCCCGTTGCATCCTCCCTTGCGCGACCGCAACTCGGGCCAGCCCCT
>JBKPOM010000204.1:0-5917 GCA_046733115.1 Actinomycetota bacterium
TATAGCGGTAGTCAGTGCAGTTGACCCACTCCTCCGAGCGTCAGCCTCGTTGACGAATCGGCTATGTGAGGACGTACGGTGAGGTATCGTCCAAGCCTCGGCATAACGATGGGTCAATACCACTGCACACCGCTATAGGTCGAAGCCCCCTTCATCGGCGACGTGAGTGTAGGCGTAGAGTGCCATGTCCGCTATCGAATAGCGGTCCCCGACGAAGTATTCACTGCTTCTCAGTTGCCTCTCCATCACCCCGAGAGCGTCGTAGCCGAGTTTTCGCTTCGTCTCGAGTGCAGCCCGGCGCTCCTCCGTCATCTCCACGTGGTGCGTGATCCAGAACCGTGGCGTCGCGATGTTGGGTTCATGGCTGTATTGCTCGAAGAACATCCATCGCAAGACCATCGCCCGCCCGAACCGCTCGTCGGGCAGGTACGAGGTGCCGTCCGCGAGGTAGAACAGGATCGCGTTCGACATGGGCAAGAATTCTCCGTCCTCGGTCTCGAGGACGGAGACGCGGCCGTTGCTATTGATCGTCTCGAGGAACCCTGGCGTGCGCGTCTCGCCCTGGTCGATGTCGTACTCGAGACGCTCGAACGGAATTCTCAGCTGTGCCAGGAGAAGACGCGCCTTGTAGCCATTTCCGGAGGAGAGGTTATCGTGCAAACGGATCATGGGGCCCTCTCCCTTCCTGGTTGGAACGAGCGCGGGCGGCGCGCAAGGGGACGTCCACGCGCCGCGCTTCGCAGAGCGCTCTTTGGGCCAGCGCCAGGTCATCGCCGATTAGGCCGGCAGCAACCTCCCTGAGAGTAGTAGCAAGGTCTTCCAAAACGGGTCGTGCGCCAGCTTGGCGCGCAGGCTCGGGGTTGGCATCCCGGGCAAGGCGGGCAAGCTTCCTTAGCTCCTCCTCGGAGAGGGTTTCGAAGGCCTCCACCGTGGAAAGCAGTCTTACCTTCTCCTCTAGTGAGAGCGTTATGGTTGAGACTCCCTTCCTCTTCCTCTTGCGAGCATCACAGCTAATATTGTCGTGCCGTACAGGAGAGCTGGGGTTCTCATCCCGGTCGAGATTCTTTTGTTCGTGAAAAGAAGTAGGGTTAAACCTTATCCTACACTACACAACGAGCCTATTATGAAGAGATACAAAGCCTATTGCAACTTTGAAAGGTCGTCCTTTCAGACGTTTCAGATGAATAAGGCTCGCGGGACGGCTTGAGTAGTGCGGTGTGACCTCTGATAGTTGAACCGGGGCAAAGCACGAGAAAGGACCAGAGCCTTGCAGTTAAACTCTGGCCCTTTCTCTGTACGCCCTCCAACACGTGCAGGAGGTGCTAACCTCCTGATCTTAGAACATCCCAGCGAGCCCACACATCGGCTGAATGACGTATCTTCTACGCGGCGCACAACAAGCACCCGAGCCGGAAGTGAACCCCTGAGGACGCCCCTCCTATGAGGTTGGGTAAAGAAGAGCCAGATAAGGATAAGCCTCGTCCGATTCTTTCCTACCTGCCCCAGAGGATCGGCCGCTCAGTCTACCTTGCCGAAAATGATGATCTCCTTCTCAGTGTCCCAATAGAGGGTGTCCGCGTCATGGATGAGGTCCCGCAAGACCTTGGCGTCGTCGGCGGTGGGCATGATGAGGGCCTCCTCGGCCCCGTTGTCCAAGATCAGCTGGTAAGAGAACTTGCCGTTCTCGAGCGGTCCTTGGCTGCTCCAGTTGGCGTGGACGTCGGTGATCTGCCTGACCTTTATCGTCTGCTCGGTGTGCTGCTCACTCAAGGCCAACCTCCTCTTCGTCGGGGCAAGACGAGGCATCCTTTACCCACTAGGCCCCGCGCGGCAAACGCGTGCGCGACTCACGAGACTTCCACCAAGGCCAAGTTGGGAGGCCCTTAGCGCACCACTCCGGCGAAGTACTCGAGTGCGGCCGCGTCTGTCACGTAAATCAGCCGGTCCCTGGTCTCCACGGCGCCCGCATTCTTAAGCGCCCCCAACACCCTGGTGACCACCTCCCGGTTCGAGCCCACCATGCTCGCTAGCTGCCGGTGGGTGTAGTGAGCGGGTGTCCTACGGTAGTCGCCTGGCGCAGCACCTTTAAGCTCGCTTAGCCGAAGTAGTAGGCCTGCAAGCCGAGCGGGCACTTCCTTACGGATTTGGTCCACTAGTCGACCCTCGTACTCGTCGAGTCGCTCGCCAAGGAGGCGTATCGTCTTCAGCCCAACCTTGGGGTTGCGCAACACAAAGTCCTCGAAGTCCTCCCATCCTAGGACCCTCAAAACGGACGGCTCGAGCGCTTCGACGCGCAAGGTCTGCGAGGGTCGAGGCTTGGAGCCGGTCTGCCCCACCACGGTCCCGCCCTCCACAACAGAGAAGGTTAGATCCTGGTTTCCGAAGGTCGGCTCGTGAGCCCGCACGCGACCCCTAATCAGGAAGAGGACGCCACGCTGTTCGTCGCCTAGGGTAAGGCTTTCCTTCTTACCGAGGTGCACGATCGGGCAACGTGTAGCAAGGTATTCCAGCTCGCCTGGAGGCAGCTCTCTAAGTATGTCCACCTCGGCGAAGAGGAGTTGCTCCTCAGATGCGTCTTCAATCATGACTCAACCGTTCATCCATGGCTTCCGTGCCAATCCGCGATCACCGACACGACATCCGCCGATTCACCGAAGCGGAGGCGAGGCTAGGAGCGCCCCCGCGCCGATAGAGCTCGTACTGTCAACCCTTACCGGTCATCACTTATGGCCTCGTCGCTGCGGTCGTAGTACCTCGCGATGATGTCCTTCGCGACGTCCCTTCCGCCCCAGCCGAACGCTATCGCCGCCGCAAGCTCTTCCTTTCGGTTGGTTCAGGTTGCTAGATCTCGGTTTGCTGCTACGGTCTGCGGGTGCCGGTTCTTGCTCCCCAGAGACCGCCTATGGCTCCGCCGATGAACGGGAAGAGCAAGGCTAGGATGCCCGCGACGCTCAGGATGGTGCCAAGCCCCTGCTGCGGGGCTGCCTGCTGGGCGCTCTGCTGCGCTCCTTGTGGCAGCGTGATGCCGGAGAGCTGGTCTATGAAACTGACCCCCAAAAGACCGCCTATGATCGCCAGCACCAGCGTAACCACCAGGGCCAGGAGCGGTACCAGCAGCCCGTGGTTGAGCCCCTGACGGGCCGCCATCCTCCCGGCAGCGTAGCCGCCGATGAGGAAGGCCAAGAGCAGCGTGATAAGTAGCCCTATCAGGGCGGTGGTTCCACCTTCTGTTAAGCCCTGGCGCCCAGCGGAGCCGAAGATCGCACCGACTATACCGCTAACTATGCCGCTTAGGATGAGGCCGGCACCAAGGGCGGCTAACCAGCCGAGGACGACGCTAACCCAGCTCGTGCCCCTGTCTTCCTCTAGCGGTGTGTACCTCGAGCTACGTCCATCGCGAACCTCGTGTTCGTCGACCTTCGGCGCGTTGGTGTTTCCTTCCCTGCTTCCTCTAGTGCTCATCTACCTACTCCGCTTGGTTGAGGGTCGCCAATGTAGAGTTGCAACCTTAGCCGGGGCCTTGTGTCTGGGCCATGGTGCGATCGTAGAGCAGCGCAGCCAGCACTCCTCCGATGATCGGCCCAAGGATGTAGAGCCAGAAACTTGTAAGGTCCCCGGCAACGAGCATCGGCCCGAGGGAGCGTGCCGGATTGAGCGAGCCGCCGGTCACGGGTCCCGCGATGAAGACCCCTACCGCCAGCGCGAATCCTACCGCTATGGGGGCGATGGCAGCCGGAGCCCTCTCATCGGTTGCCACGGCTATCACCACGAAGACCAGGATGAAGGTGATCAGGATCTCCACCAACTTGACGAGTCTCCACCTCTATTCCGGCGTCTCCACCTAAGGCGCCTGTGATCCCTGCGAGCGTCCCAACGGGGAGCACCGGCACGACCGTGATCGGGGCTACCACGGCGCCGCTTATCGCCAGTACCGTCGCGTAAGCGGGCAAGGCCCAGCGCCAGCGACCGCGCCCCCCGAAGAACCGCTCGATCGCCACGCCCCCCGCAGCGAACAGCATCGGGTACGCTGGGGCGAGGAAGTAGAACCTCGTATTGAGCGCCGCGAAGAGCACGAAGAGAACGACGTAGACCCAGCCCAAAGCCCGGTACGGTCTTCCTTCCCTCGCAAACAGGTAAAAGCCAAGCCCCGCGAGCCAGAGCGGCAGGGCAGGCGGCTGCACGGTGACGATCTGCTCGAGGAGAACTCCACGGGCGAGGCCTCGTCTACCTTCCCACCGTACTCGCCCCAAAACTCGGGCGTGGGCCACCCGTTCGTCGCGTTCCAGTACACGTAAGGCGCGAGGAAAGCAACCGCGACGCCCCCGCCCATCCATGGCCACGGAGAGCGCAGGTGCCGCCGGGCAGACGTGAGCAGCAGGCCGGCAAGGGCCGCGAACCCGAAAGCGAGGATGGTCAGCTTGGTCAACAACCCTAAACCGGCGAAGAGCCCGAAGAGCGGCCAGAGGCGAGGCTCGTTGCGCTTGAGGATGAGCAGCAAGATGTAAGCGGCCGAGACCCAAAAGAGCTGGTCGAAGGCGTCCATTGAGATGAACGTCCCGAACACGAGGAAGTTAGGCGCGACGAGAACCGCGAGCGCGGCCAGGCCCTGGGCGAACCGGCCACCCCCAAGCTCCCGCGCCATGAGCCCGGCAAGCACCACGACAGCAGCCCCTGCAAGCGCCGGCAGGAAGTCGAGCGCCAGCAGTGAGTCGCCCAGTGTGGCGCGCGCCAAGGCAGTCGCGAAGGCCACGAACGGCGGGAAATCCACGTAGCCTAAGGCCAACCTCTCGTTCGCGGCGATGTAGTAGAGCTCGTCTCTGAAGTACCCGTAATTTCCGGCGGTGAGCAGGTGCACAAGCAGCTTGACGAGGGCCAGCAAGAAGAGGATGGCATCGCCTCCGAGGAGTGACCGGCGTGTGCGACTCTCTTCGGGGAACTTGTCACCCGGCCGTAGGGATGGATCAAGGTTGGTGGGCATGAAACCTCGCAACACACCTCTAGGGTGAATAGGAGGCCTCATAACCTCTTAGAACACGTAGCGGTCGGTCCGGGTAGTACTTCACTTGACGACCCGGAACTTAAGATGACTGACGCCTGGGGCTTCTATCACCCCCGTGCTTTGTAGTTCGATGGGCGTGGTCCCTAGATGCTCGAACAACCTAACGCCATCCCCGAGAAGGACGGGCACCAGGTTTACGACTATCTCATCAAGGAGTCCCGCCCCGATGCACTGCTGCACGATGCTCGCAGCCATCACGGCGACGTCCTTCTCGCCTGCGACCGCTTTCGCTTGCTGCACGGCGCTTTCAACCCCGTCCGTGACGAACTCGAACGGCGATCCTGCGTAGATCCATTCTTGCGGGACCGTGTGGGTGATGACGAAGGTGGGTACGTTCAAGGGAGGTCTGCCACCCCACCCGCCTGAGATGTCGAACGTCCTGCGACCCGTCACGGACGCCCCCCTCGTGTTTTCTACCTCCCGAAGGAGCTCGGCGCTCTGCGGCCAAACCTTGAAGACCATCTCGGTGCCCGGCAACGCGTATTCGGTCTCGCCGCCGGAGTACCATGCGAAGAGCCGCTCGCCGCCGTCACCCAACGGTGAATGAGGCCCATCGTTGGGCCCGGCGATGAAGCCGTCCAGCGACATCGAGAGCCCCGTGGCGACTTTCCCCATGGCTTCGTTTCCCTTCCGTCATTCCCGATCGTCTGGGAGAAGGATACGGGGAAAGTCCTAGAAACCACCCGATGAATTCAGAGTAGCTACTTGGACAAAGGAACTTCTGACAGCAGGTTGCGTTGGTATTGACCCGCACGCGCCATACATACACGATCGGTCGAGTAGGCCCTGAGTAAGCCCTTCGGCGAAACCTTTCGTACGCACCATCCGATACAGGTCAACCACACCGAAATCCGCTGT
>JBKPOM010000205.1:0-10096 GCA_046733115.1 Actinomycetota bacterium
GTACCGCTTCGAGGGACGCGGCGGCGAGCACGGTCCTCAGAACACGGTGCAGGCACTCGCCGACCGCCTCGATAAGGCCCTCAAGCGTTTCTTCCGCCGTGGTGAGCTCGGGCAAAAGGCGGGCTTCCCCCGCTTCAAGAGGCCAACCGCCGCCGAAAAGCTTCCGAGCAGGCCGCCAAGCAGCACCTCAAGATCGCCCGCCAGCGCGAGGACCACGTGCACAAGACGGCTCGGAAGTACGTGGACGCCTACGCCTTCATCGCCGTCGAAGACCTCCGAGTCCAGAACATGCTCAAGAACCGCCATCTAGCCCGGGCCATCGCTGATGCGAGTTGGTCCGCCTTCATCCATATACTCACGCTCAAAGCCGAGAATGCTGGGGCGCGGGTCGTCGAAGTATCGCCGCATCTTACGTCGCAGCTGTGCTCCGGGTGCGGCGAGGTCGTCCGAAAGTCGCTCTTCGTCAGGGACCACGTCTGCGGGTCGTGCGGGTACGCAGCCGATACGATAGGGACGTCAACGCCGCCCGAAACATCCTCCGGGCCGGGATGCGGCCTTCGGAACGGAACGTGGGGGGTGCCCCGAGCGTGTTCCGAGAAGCCGCCAGCTCTATCTGGCGGAGTCATCACACGTCCGCCCGTGGGAAAACCCGCCCCCGGATGTACAATGCCCCAAGATCCATGACCGACAAGGAGACCGGGCGCAGGAGCATAAACGTCCTCGACCCCAGGGTGGCCCAACAGGTCGCCGCCGGGGAGGTCGTCGACCGCCCGGCGTCCGTGGTAAAGGAACTGGTCGAGAACGCCCTCGACGCCGGCGCATCCCGCATCGAGGTCGAGCTCGGAGACGGTGGCACCTCGCACATCCTGGTCCGCGATAACGGCTCGGGGATGACCCCCGAGAACGCCAAACTCTCCGTTCTCAGGCACGCGACGAGCAAGATCCGGAACGTCGAAGACATCGAGGCCGTAATGACGTTGGGGTTCAGGGGCGAGGCCCTCCCCTCCATCGCCAGCGTCTCTTCTTTCTCCCTAACGACCTCGACAGGCGAAGGCGCCGCCACGAAGGTTGCCGTGGAGGGCGGGGCCGAGGCTGAGGTCTCCGCCGCCTCCCACCCGAAGGGAACGACCGTGCTGGTGGACCGCCTGTTCTACAACGTCCCGGCGAGGCGCGCCTTCCTGAAGGGCGCGCGGGCGGAGCGGGCGGCGATAGTGGAGGTCTTGACGCACCTCGCGATTGCCTACCCTAACGTGGCCTTTCGCCTGACGGAGGGGAGCAGGGACTACCTCTCACTTCCGGAGGCGGGGGATCTCCTGGAGCGTCTGGCCCAGATCCTGGGCGTCGGCAAGGCGCGGGCGCTGCGCAAGGTCGAGTACGAGTCGGGGCCTTTCGACGTCTCGGGCTACGCCGCGCTTCCCAGCCTGACCGAAGGCAGCAGGGCCCACCAGACGATCTCGGTGAACGGCCGCTTCGTGAGGGCTGAGAGCCTCCAGCGCGGCCTCGACGATGCCTACAGGGCGACCGTTCCGTCAGGTCGCTACCCGCCGGTGGCTGTAAAGATCACCGCCGACCCCCGCCGCGTCGACGTTAACGTCCATCCCACAAAGCAGGTCGTCCGCTTCTCGGAAGAGAGGGCGGCCCGCGAAGCCGTGGCCGCAGCGGTCAGAGGCGCCATCGAGTGGCGTCCCTCCACCCCGCCGTCTGCCCCTCGCGGCCCCGAAAGGATGTTCACCCAGGACCGCTTCTCCGGGTACTCGCGCCCACCGACGACTTATCCCTCCCGCGCCGCGGAGGACCGTTCACCCTATACCGCGCCGCCGGCGCGGGGTCTACAGGAGGCGCGCGAACGCCTCTCCGAGGCTTCCAGGCCGCTCGAGCAACCGCTCGCCGAGGAACGCGAACCGTACGGAGATCTGCCGGAACGGGGCGGACTGCCGCAGGCCCCTCCCGAGGACCTGCGGGTTATTGGGCAACTCGCGGCTGGCTACATCCTCGTCGAGGAGCCGGGATCGCTCTGGGTGGTGGACCAGCACGTCGCACACGAGCGGGCCATACTCGACAGGCTCAACGACTCGGACAGCCCGGCAACGGTGCAGAGCCTCCTTGTACCCGAGGTCGTCGACCTCTCGCCGGCGGAGGCCGAGCTGGCCACAGCGAGTTTGGAGGAACTTTCCGTCTACGGCTTCGAGACCGAGCCGTTCGGGCCGAGGTCGGTGAGGGTGACGGCGGTGATCTCCACCCTCGCCGACAGGGACATAGCTGGAGCCTTCAAGGACGCCCTCTCGGCCATCTCCGGCACCGAGCCGGGCCACCGCCGCGAGGACCACATCCTCGCTACCATAGCCTGCCACTCGGCCGTAAAGATGGGCGACAAACTCTCGCAACAGGAGATGGAGGCCCTCATAAAGAGCTGGCTAACCAGCCGACTCCCCGCCACCTGCCCCCACGGCAGGGCCATCTGCTACCGCATCGGTCTCAACGAGGTCGCCCGCAAGCTCGACAGGCATTGAGAAGCATGTCAGCATTTCAGCACGGCGCTTCGCGCCTCTCAGCCGGTCAGGAAGGTTCTCGCACGCGACTGCTGACATGCTGAAACACCGCCTGCAGATGCGAGACGAAGGGTGGCATTTGGACCTTACCGGAGACCGGATACTGGGAATCCTGGCCGTCGTGGCAGCGGCTTCCCTCTGGGGGACGCTGGGGCTCTTCGCCAAGATCCACTACGCCCAAGGGGTCTCCTTCGAGGCGCTCGTCGCGGTGCGGGCATCGGTGAGATGGGCGGCAGTAATATCTTCGTCCTCGCCAGGGGTAAGGCGAAAAGCCTCCGCGTCTCCGGCAGGGACCTGGCGCTCCTGGCGCCGCTCGGGTTCGTCGGGATCGGGCTCTTCTACCTGCTCTATTTCTACACGGTCAGGGAGAGCAGGGTCGGAACGGCGGCGATACTGCTCTACAGTTCGCCCGCGTTCGTGGTGGTGCTGGCGCGGTTGTTTTTGAACGAGGCGCTGAACGCGGCGAAGGTGTTCGCGCTCTTCATGACGGCGGGTGGCATCTTCCTAGTCGCCGGCGCCTACGACCCGTCCAACCTGGAGGTTATCCCGACGGTGCTCCTTACGGGATTGCTCTCAGGCCTGACCTACGGCCTGTACTCCATCTTCGGCCGTCCCGTAACCGGACACCTGGGGCCTTCTATCATCCTGAGCTACGCTCTCTTCTTCGGGTCCTTACTGCTCGTCGTCGCCGCACTCCCCACGCTCGACACGCTGGCCGGCCTCCCGAGGAGCTCATACGCGATGCTCTTCATGCTCGCCGTGGTCCACACGACGCTCGCGTTCGCCCTCTACACCTTCGGGCTCGGGCGCTGGGCGCAGGCAGAGCCGCCATCGTCGCCACAGTAGAGCCCGTGGTGGCAGGCGCCCTCGGAACGGCGCTGCTGGGAGAAGCCCTCACCGTTCCTAAAGGGGTCGGAGCACTGCCAGTGATCTCCGGCGCAGCACTGGCCCAAGTGCGCTCCGGGTGAAGCCCTGTTAGCACGCTCCCTCCGGTCGCTTGTCAGCACTTCAGCATTTCAGTACGCCTGCTTCGCAGGCTTGTCAGGCAGGCTGCCCGTGGCGCCGCTCGCCGACGGCCGCGAACCCGCCTCTCAAGGAGCCTCACCGAGATAGTTAGCCGGCCAACTATCGATTACGAAGGCTGAAGTGCTGACCAGCTGAAATGCTGAAGTGCTGCTTCAAAACGGTTAATATGTTGGCCCACGTTGAGAATTGCCGATCGCAAGGGATTCGCTTGACCCCGGAGGATGGAGGAAGAAGGCCATGCCCATAGAGTTCAAGAAAGGCAACTCGGGCTACACCCTCGGGGTCGAGGAGGAGCTTTCCATCATAGACGCCACGACGGGGGAGCTGGTCCCGAAGATCGAGGAGATCATGAGCCGTCTCCCCGAGGAGTTGGGAGAGTTCGTCTCCTACGAGCTGTTCCAGTCGGTGCTGGAGATCAAGACTCCTGTCTGCGCCACGGTCGCCGAGATCGAGAAGCATCTGCGCGAGATGCGCGGCAGGGTCGGTTCCTGGGCTGCCGCCTGCGGGGCCTCGCTCGCCTCCGTCGGGACCCATCCTTTTTCGCCCTACCGCGACCAGGAGGTCACCGATCAGGAGCGTTACAAGAACGTCATAAGGACTCTACGCTGGATCGCGCAGCGGGAGGTGATCTTCGGCCAGCACGTCCACGTCGCCGTTCCCGGCCCGGAAGAGGCTATCATCGCCCACAACCGTCTCTCCGAGCGGGCGCCGCTGCTGTTGGCGCTCTCGGCGAACTCACCTTTCTGGCAGGGTTTCGACACTGGCCTCGAGTCGGCGAGGGTGAAGATCTTCGAGACCTTCCCGCGCGCCGGCCTCCCTCCCGCCTTCCCCGACTACGAGGCCTTCGAGGGCTACGTGGACCTGATGGTCGCCTCGGGCGCCATGGAGGACTATACCTACTGCTGGTGGGACGTGCGCCCTCACCCCGGGATCGGTACTATAGAGCTGAGGGTCCTCGACTCCCAGACGAGCCTGAAGTACACCACCTACCTGACCGCCTTCACCCAGTGCCTCGTCGCCCAAATCCTGGAGGAAGTGGGCCCGCAGGAGCCCTACAACATGCACCTGGCGATGGAGAACAAATGGCGCGCCGCCATGCACGGTATGGACGCCGCGTTCTACGACGCCAAAGAAGGCATCACGGTTCCCGCCAAAGACCTCGCCCGCGACCTCGTCGAGAAACTGAAACACCACGCCCAGGACTTCGGCTGCGAAAACGAGCTCGAAGGCATACTAGAGATCGTGGACGGCGGCACCGGCAGCCGGCGCCAGCGCGAGGTCTACAACGAAAGCGGCGACTTCCTCGACGTGGTCGCGTTTCTGATAGAAGGTACGCGTCCCGCGCTAGCCGAAGAACAGAGCTAGTCAGTGCTTCAGCACGCCGCTTCGCGGCTCTCAGCACTTCAGCATCTCAGCCAGTCAGGTAGGGCCTTGCGACACGCGGCCGGGCTTCGTCATGCACCGGGCTGCGCCAGCCGGTCGAGAAGCTTCGAACGGTGCAAGCTGAAATGCTGACGGGCTGAAGTGCTGAAATGCTATTCAAACCCCAAACTCCAGGCGCGGTCCAAATCGTAATTTGAGTAGGCGCGGAAGGCGACCATGGTCTCGGTGCGGGCGACGCCCGGGACCTGGGCGATCTTTTCGGGGACTATTTCGGCGAGGCTCTCGAAGTCCGGGATGCGGACCATGACGACGAGGTCGTAGGGGCCCGTGACCGAGTAGGCCTCGGTGACGCCTTCTATGGCGAGCATGGCCTGGGCGGCCTCCTGGACGCGCTCGCGTTCGGTCCTGACGAGGACGATGGCTGTTACCACGCGCACCCCCTATATCCCAAACTTCACCGTTCCCGTGAGGCCGTTGTCGGACGTAAACTTCTCGTACTCGACCGGGCCCACCTCGACGGTAACCCTTGCGGTCTCGTCGAGCTCGCCGGGGATAAAGCCGCCGACCTCGACCGTGGTCGTCTTCTTGGGTTCGAGGCGCGCTATGGTCTTGCTCTTGGACTGGCGCTCGGCGGCGGTGTTTAGGATGACCTCCACGTCGACGCCCGTCTCGGGCACCTCGCCGCCGTTCGTCACCCTCACGGAGAATATTGGCTCGTCGGAGCCCGTCAGGACCACGTTCCCGCCTTGATAAAGTGGTTTACCCGCGACCTTCACGGACGCGACCTGCACCCCGTGCAGGGCATCCGGGTCGCTCTGTGTCGTTCCCGATGTTGGTGCCGCGTCAAAGCCGAGCTCGCCGTAATCCATAAACGATTGCGGCTCCCGGAGGTAGGCCTGATCACCGGTCTGCCCCGCGATCTCCAGGGAGCGCTTGACGGCCGGAACGTAAAAGTTGGCGATGATGGTGTCGCTCGTCCTGTAGTCAGCCACGGCCGTCGTAAGTTCTCCTTTGAACCCGTCCTCATCCCGCGAAGCCGCCTGCGCAAGATTGTCCGTGGCCTGGGATCTTATGCCCAGCGCCGTGACGATGTAATGGTGCGCGTCCTCGAACTCCGGCGGGATCCCCTCCTGTTGCAGCGCCTGCTGGTATTGCTGTTCGGTGCGGTTGGCCACCTGGGAGAGCGCCCCGTCGTCAAGCTTCGAAGCGTCACCCCTGGCGTTGCCCAGGATATTCTGGAGCTCGCCCCTGCCGGCGTTCGACGAGTCGCTAAGTAAGCTATCCGCGCTCGTTACGTACTTGCGGACCTGGGTCGATTGCTGGGTGGCCACGCAACCACGGGCGACAAAAAAGATGAACCCGAAGACCACGACGAGGAGCAACAGCGAGCCGATCAAGGTGATCCAGGCCGGTAGCGTCCTTCGGCGGCGCTGTTTCGGAACGCTGCGGGGTCTCCTGGGACGGCCCGACGGCCTCGGACGGCTAGACTTCGGGGCTGCCCTGTGAGACCTACGGTCTATACGAAACCCCCTAGAAAATGTCGTGGGCGAGGGGGGACTCGAACCCCCACGGCCTCTCGGCCACTAGACCCTGAACCTAGCGCGTCTACCAATTCCGCCACTCGCCCGCAATCCCTCCCCAGGATACGGCCCTGACTGCGGGGGATTGTAGCAGCACTTCAGCACTTCAGCATGTCAGCACGGTGCTTCTCGCCGGTTGGCGGTTCGGCCGTGCTGGAGGCTTCGTCCGAACGACGAAGTGATGCACCCGGGCGAAGCAGGCTGAAGTGCTGACATGCTGAAGTGCTGCTACCTTAAAGGCTATACAATAGCCTTTAAGGCATCGTGACGGAGACGCGCTACATCGAAGGACGGGGGCGCTACGCGCTGGCCGAGATGGTCGGGCGCGGCGGCTTCGCGACCGTGTGGCGCGCCCGCTCGCTCAACGGCGTCCTGAGGGGTAAGGACGTGGCCGTGAAGGTTATTCCCGTCTATAGTGCGGGTGAGCGCTCGCGTGCGTTGCGGGAAGGTCAGATCGCGGAGGGACTCAGGCATAAGAACATTGTGGAGACGCTGGAAGTTATTCCGGGCGATCATGAGATCTACCTGGTAACCGAGTACGTCAACGGGATGCCGCTCGACGAGGCGGCCAAGTCTTATAGTGTCGAAGAGATAGTGAACTCCCTGGCCCAGATCCTCGAGGCCCTGGTCTACGCCCACGCCCAGGGCATCATCCACCGTGACATCAAACCGCAGAACGCGCTCGTGGACGCCCGCGGTCGCGTGAAGCTGACGGACTTCGGGGTCGCCTTCAGGGCGGGAGACACGCGTCTGACGCGCGTCGGCTTCGCCGTCGGCACGCCGGGCTACATCGCGCCGGAGATTTTGGACGGCGCCGACCCGACCGCGCTCACGGATATCTACGCCGTCGGGGCGACGGCCCGCACCCTGCTCGCCCACCAGCCCTACGAGCCGACCCCGCGCCTCAAGGAGTTTGTGGACCGCGCGACCTCGCCCAACCCGGCCCATCGCCCGCAGAGCGCGTGGGCCGCCGTCAAGCTCCTTACGGGCAGGAAGGCGCCTCGGGGCAGCGTCTCCCCGGCGCTGCGCGAAGGGACAGAGAGGCTCCCGGAAGGCTTGAAAGATGCGGCGCTACGCCTCGTCAACGGCGTCGCAGCGGGCTGGCTCGGGTTCTTACTCGCCGACAGAATCCTCGCTGACGGCGCGCAGGCGGCCGGCGTTGCCGCCGGGCTAGGCGTGCTGGCATACCTGCTGCCGCGCCTCGGTGCCCTCGGCGTCATAGTCGCGCTCGCCGTGTTGCTGATACGGAACGGGGCCGGCCTCGCGTTCTCCGCGCTCGTCCCCGTCCTCGGGGGCGTCTGGGTGATGGGCGCAGGTTCGGCCAACGCCGACTTGAAGAAGCTGCCGCTGGGGCCCGCGCTCGCGGTGGCCCTGGCCTTGCTTCTCGGGCTGGGGACGCTACTAGGGAGTGCCCTGGTGGCGGCCGTGCCGCTCCTCTTCGGCGCGCTCATGCGTCCATTGGGGGCGTGTCTTTCCGCGGTGGCCGGGGCCTTCACTTTGATCTGCTACGACCTCACGGTACGCGACGGCTTGTTCATCGATGGGAGCCCTTACGCCGAGCTCCCTTACTCGGGAGCGAGGCTCGACATCTTGCCGACCACGCTGGGCGTCGGCCGCCTGCTCGATTGGTCCCAGGCGTACCTGCTGTACTTTCCCAAGCTGCCGCTCCTCGTGTTGCTGTGGGCGGCCCTGGCCGGGGTCGTCTCACTCGGCGAGTGGACCGGGAAGTGGGTCTTGGGGCTCGCGGTCGCGGTGGCCGGGGGAGCGCTCGGTTATGCTCTGCTCGTCTCCCCCAAAGCCCCTCCTGGAACGCTAGTTTCCGATATGATTTCGCTCGTTCTCGCGGCTATAATATACGGGGTACTCAGGTACCTCGCGATGAGGGTGAGAGGTTAGGTCTTTTTGGGTTTCCTCAAACACATCGAAAAGCGGATGGAGTCGCTGGTCGAGGGCGTCTTTGGAAGGGCGTTCAGGCGGCAGATCCACCCCGTCGAGATCGCCAAGGGCCTCACCAAGCAGATGGACGAGGGCAGGATGGTTTCGATCTCCCGCACCTACGCCCCCAACGACTTTACGGTTCACCTCTCCAGGGAGGACACCGAGTCCATCCAGGCCTACCAGGCGTCCTTGAGGGACGAGCTGATCCAGTACGCCTCCACCCACGCCGAGAACAAGAACTACCACCTGATGACCCCGCCGAGGATACGTTTCGAGACAGAGGAGACACTCCGCTTCGGGGAGTTCGGCGTCACCGCGAAGCTGACCGGCGGCGACGGCCCGCGCGAGAAGGGCGCCCCGCAGGACACCTCGGGCCAGACCCGCATCTTCCGCACCGATGAGTCGACCGGCGGCGAGATGGAGCAGGGCACCGTCGCCATCTCCGCCGACGAGGCCAGGCGTCACGGCCTCGCGCTGGAGATCGTGGAGCTCGCTTTGGGCGACGAGACGCATCCGCTCGAAGGGCGCGGACCGTGGGGTGTTGGGCGCTCGCAGGAGAACGACATCGTCATAAACGACCCGAACGTGTCCAGGAGGCACGCGAGGATCTCGCGCTCTGATAACGGCTTCGTCGTCGAGGATTTAGGCTCGACCAACGGGACATTGCTCGACGGGGCCCCCATCGACCGCGAGATGATCGAAGGCGGCGACGAGCTGACCTTCGGCCAGACCACTGCCCGCTTCATCCGCCGCATAGACTCTTCGGGCGAGGAGTCTGGCGGGAGACGCTAGCGTATGATCGATCTACAGGTGCCGCTGCTGGCGGCGAAGGCCCTGATCCTGCTCCTGCTCTTCGCTTTTATCTACGCCGTGATGAGCCGCAGCATCGGGGATTTGCGCAAAATTCCAAACGACGAGCCCTACGTCCCCGGCCAGAGCAGGGACCGTAACGGACGCGGCACTTACAGGTCCCGCGCCAACGGCGTCCCCGAGTTCGTGGTCGAGGACTCCGAGATCCTCGCCCCCGAGACACGCTTCGAGATCGGCGATGGCGAGACCAGCGTCGGCCGATCCTCCGGCAGCAACATCGTTCTCAGGAGCGACGACTACGCCTCGGGACGCCACGCGCAGCTGACCAGGCACGGGGGACTGCTCTACGTAGAAGACCTCGGCTCGACCAACGGGACCTTCGTGAACGGTCGCAAGACCGTCGGTGCCACGCCCCTGAGGCACGGGGACACCATCAGGGTCGGCTCTACTACCTTCAGGTACGAGGAGTAGCGGCTTGCCCTTCCTCGAACTGCAGCCGTTCGGCGTCACCGATGCCGGGAAGGTCCGCCAAAACAACGAGGATGCCCTGCTCGTCGGCGAGGGCGAGGACGAGACGCTCTTCGTGGTCGCCGACGGCATCGGCGGCTTCGAAGCGGGGGAGGTCGCAAGCTCCCTCGCCGTGGAGGTTCTCAAAGAGCTTCGTCCGGACAGGTCGTTCAAGACTGCCATAGCGGAGGCTAACCGCAGGATCCTGGCCGCCGGCCGCGGTGACGAGAAGTTCTCGGGGATGGGTACCACGGTGGTCGCCCTAAGGTTCGGCGGCACGCAGCGGGAGCCGACAGCCGAGGT
>JBKPOM010000206.1:0-5891 GCA_046733115.1 Actinomycetota bacterium
CAAGCAGGAACTCGCACGAAGGACGCTTTGATAGACGTATTGGGCGAAGCTCTTTCGGCGGTCAGCGCTCAGGACGCCCAAGGTTACTTCCAGCATGCTGGCTATCGCCCACAAGCCCAACTATTGTGAAACGTGCTGTCAGACGGCGTTCTATGCAAGATCCTGCAAACGAACTTCGCAGAATCTACCTTCCACGCACTCCGGTGAATAGGGATCTGTTAGCCTACCTGCTCGTCCTTCGGAGCCGCCTCTGGGTGCAGCCACAAGGAGACGTGCTCGGGCTGCATGGTGTCCCTGGCCACCCCTACGAGGTCCTCGCCCAGCGCATCCAGGTCCGTCTCCTCTCGCAGTCGGCCGGAAAAAGCGGTTAGGGTCTTTGCGACGGTAGAAGCGGCGGTCTATGAGGCCTTGGATGCGGCGTTGGTGATGGTCATGTTGAAGCTCTATTCACTTGAGCTACCGCAGGACCTTGGTCTTCGTAGCTCTCACGAGCCGACGATGGTCCTCTTCGGGATGGTCGCTCCCGCGGGCGGCCGCTTGGTCAACGTTAGGAGACGCTGCACCCAGGTCAGCTCGGACGGCGGTTTCTTTTCGATGCGTTCGTAGTAGATCGCTAGACGGCCGTCTTCTTCTACCATCCTGAAGTAGTTCAGGCGGAATGCCGGGATGTAGACCGGCGGCAGTTGCCCGAACACGACCGGCACCTTCTTCGGCACCTTCAGCCACGTGCCTGTGTTGATCACGACCCTCCCGTCCACCTCCTTGAGAGAGGCGAGATGGGTATGACCGTACACGAAGACAGCCACGGACGGGTCTTGCTCGAACACCTGCCTGGCCGCCTCCAGGTAGGGCCCGTCCCCTATCTGCGCTGGCGTCTTGGGCATCAGTATATGGTACCTGCCCAAAGTCCTGCGTATGTCCCTAAAGAGAATCCCCAATGGGATCGCTGCGGGGATCAGCGCGAGCACCAGGAGCAGGGCGAGGATGCCTTCGAGTCTCAGTACCTCTCGCACGACTTGCCTGGGTACCCCCAGGTCCTGGATCGGGTTGACCTGCAGGAGGCCGGACGCTTCCAGGAGCCAGCTTATCATCACGACGGCGCCGACCGTGAGCAGCAGCAGGAAAGGCAGCAAAATCCACCGCAACAGCGGGCCCATCTCCCGGTAGAAATAGTTGGAGATGGTCCACGTCGGGATCTCCGTAATGGGCATGACCGCCTGCACGTCCTTGAGCCAGTTGCCGCGCCCGAACTCCGAGTACCTGCCCGCCGTACCGACTATGCTGGTCGTGATGAAATAGCCCACAGGCTGAGCGTACGGGTTGCCGAAGTCGGGCATGTGGTTGCGCTCGTCGTGCTGCTGGCCGTGCTCTATCCAGATCTTCCTCCCGGCTACCTCTCGCGTCATGGAAACTTCCGGGACGAGGTTGAGATTGTATTCCTTCAGACGGTCGATAAATTCCGGGTAGCAGGCCAGCTCGTAGTCGTGATTACCAGGCATGAGCGTGATCGGTATCTTGCTGCCCGTCTTCTTGAGCTGCTCGAATAGCTTCGACTGTTGCTCGATCAACGCCTCGAGTTTCCCCGCGCCCTCTAGCGCCGTGAACTCCCACAACCCGAAAGCGTCTCCGTTGATGATCAGCTCGGCGTCTTGTTCGTATTCGAGTGACTTCAGGAACTCGATCAGTTCGTCCTCGAAGTCGCAGTTGCGGAGTGCCCCGTCACCACCGATGTGCATGTCGCTTATAAAGAAATACTCTCGCGGCATTGCGCCTACCTCCTTACGCAGCCGTCGGGGTGACTGCCGCACGCTTGAGACAGCGCCCCGTTAGCTTTGTCTGCTTGCGCCTCCACCACCCTCCCAAAATCTCCCGCCCCACTCTCGGTCTTCTGAGCCGCCCCGCGTGCCGCATCCGCGGTCGCTTTGCGCCCTGGGCCCGGGAGCCCTTCCTCAAACCAGTCCTCCGGAGGAAACCCATCGCCCTGGCTATCGCCTTGGCTATCGTCACGAGCTTCTCGTGACCCGGGCTCCCTATGCTCCCCTTGGGGAGATTGGCGACGTACGAGCAGTGCGCCGCGCCAGCGGTGGCCCTGGCCAGCTCGGCGCCAGTCCACCTGCCGCCGTCCGGGCGGCGGTAGACCTCCAGGATCCGCTCGAACTTTCGGGCGACGTGCGCCAAGGATGCGCCATCCGTTTTACGATACGACCGAGCGGCGCACGAGAGCTACAGGTGATCAGGTGCTAATGTGAGGGTGCAATTGGCCGCCGTTTCGAGAATAGACGGGTTGGAACGGGTGCATTTCGTCGTCACCTTCCTGTACGACGCCGTAGCTCGATTCAGGCACCTCGTTCCACACCCCGGGGAGGTCGCCTAGCGGCTCGGAGACGATGATCCGCGCCTCGTCCGAGACCTCCTGCAGGCGCTCACGCTCGGGGTGCAGCTTGCGTACCGTACTCACGTTGGTGCTGTAGAAAAGCGAGCGCGACTTCCTCTCGCTTGAGTACCTGAACGCCCACACGCTCTTCCCATCTGTGGTCCCTATCGTCATTTGGATCGGATGCTCCGTGCCGTGACGATGCCCCACCTCCTCCACGAAGCCGACCATCCTCGCAACCGCCTGCGGAGGATCATCTTCCAGGCCGAACGTCAGCGCCAGGTAGAAGAGCACCTCCGAATCGGCCGATCCCTCCATGTAACCGTAAAGCGACTCGTCCACCGCCAGCGCGAGATCGCGCTTCACGAGGTGGAAGTCCCGTACGAGGCCGTTGTGGACCCACAGCCACTTGCCGTGGCGGAAGGGGTGGCAGTTGGTCTGCTGGACCGCCGTGCCTGTGGAGGCGCGGATGTGGGCGAGGAACAGCGGCGACTCTACGTGTCCGGCGACCTCTCTGAGGTTTCGGTCGTTCCAGGCGGGCTCGATGGAGCGGAAGACGGCCGGGCTTTGGGCATCGGGTTCGTACCAGCCGACGCCGAAGCCGTCACCGTTTGTGGTATCGACGCCCATACGAGCGTGGCGGCTCTGATCGATGAGGGAGTGCTCGGGCTTGTAGAGCAGCTCCTCGATTAGGACGGGTGAGCCAGAGTAGGCTAGCCAGCGGCACATCGTTTATTCCTTTCCATTCGCAGGTAGAACTACGGCGGACCGACACCTCACGGCCGATCGATTAGAGCTGTTCGTGTTGGTGGCGAACTCGCCGTTCAAATACCGAGGATCTGCTTCTTCTTGGCCTCGAACTCCTCGTCGCTGAGGATGCCCTGATCCCGCAGCTGGGCGAGCCGTTCGAGCTCACCCACGTACTCGGGCTCGGGCGCAGCCGGGGCAGGAGCAGGCGCCGCAGCCTCGGCCGGCTCCTCGCGGCTACCGAAGTCCTCCCTCGTCCCTAATTTGTCCTGCACGTAAGAGCGGCGCCGCTGCATGCGTGACATGGTCCTGTAGGTCTGCCGCGCCTGCATCCGGCCGCCGGCTCGTGCTGCCATGAGTCCCATCTATCTTCTCCTTCCTCTCCGTTGGTTCGACTTGCTTGACTCTCCCTAGCTCCTGGCGCCCGCCTCTTCGGTCTCGAGTTCCTCGATGGCCCCTGACATGGCGACGAGCTCGGTGGCGACTTCGGCGAGGGCCTCGGGCGTGAGGAAACCCTCCCCGAGCGGGAAGCCACCCGCATCGCGGATCGCGCGCTTTAGATCGCGCGCCCATACGTGCTCGATGAGGAGGAAGCCGGCGGAGTCGCCAGGATGCAGCGAGGCCGCGATACCTTGTATCTCCTTTTGTGAGAGGCCGAAGGCGTGACCCTCGACGTCCGACGGTTCAGACGGTTCCTCGCCCTCGAAATCGAAGCCTAAGAGCGCGCCGACGATGGCTCCCAACTCCTCTCCCTGGTAGTCTAGGGCGAGGAGGTCGCCCGTCTCGGCGTCCTTCCCCACGAACAGAAGGTCTAGGATGCGGATCGTCTCGTGGCGCTCGAGGTTTTCCAGTTCTTCCATGATCCTGCCCTCGAACCTGGCGTCGGGGTCGAAGCCTACCGCCAGCAACTGGACCGGTCCTATACTCTGGGTCATACTTGGCCTTCCTTTCGTTTCGTAGCCGATTGCTTACCTGGCCCGAGTCTCATGCGCTCCTTCCCGGCACCTGGTCTCGCTGGGTGTAGCCGGCCCCCCAGTGGCCTATGTCGAGCAACAAGGCGAGGATCACCCAGAACCAATCGAGGCCCGTAAGGCCGACACCTGGCGTGTAGACGATCACGTAGATCAGGGTCGTAAAAGGGAGGAAGATGATGCCGAGCAGCGGCAAGAGGAACGTGTTGAATGCCGCGCCGACCAGGGCCGGCCTGGCGATCCAGATTATGAGCAGCGCGAGCCGCGGGAAAAGCCCCCCGAACATGGCCAACAGACAACCCATCCTCGTTACCTCCTATCTCTTGCACCGTCCGCCGCGTCGGGCCGCGATGCGCAAACCACCGATCAGGCCGTTTCCACCGATGGCACGGTGGCGATCCATCGCAAAGTCCTTTCGATCCTGCTCCTTGTTTGCTCCCGCTCTTCATCACGCCCCTGAGCATAAGCTCCGGCACGGTGGTGGGTCATCACCCAGGAACACATATCCCCTAGGGGAAATCCCCCCCGCGTGGGTGATAGGTACTTGCCGGCACGCAGAACCGTCCAAGAACAAGGGGGTAGGAAGCGGCTCCCAATGAGTCACCGTCCCCGCTCCCGCAGTCGGAAGGCGAATACGACCAGGGCCAGGCCCACTACCACGGCGAAGACACCGATAAACGGCGCCAGGAACGGCAAGTCGGACCTGGCCAGGACCACAAGGACCGTGCCGAAGAGCACCGACAGGGCGCCGCTTCCGGCCAGCAGCCACCCGTTCTCGACCTCGGCGCGCAGCGCTATCGCGGAGAGTATTTTGAGCACGCCGGTCGCGACGGCCCACCCCGCTATGACGTAGACCAACCCGCTCGCGCTCAACCCGGGCCAGAGGAGGGCCACCAACCCTGCGATGATGCCTACCACCCCTTCGGCCACAGGTAGTGACCTCTGCGCGTCCCGGTCCGAGGATCTGAGGGCTGGTACGAACGTAATAGCCCCGTCAACCAACGCGTAGATGCCGAACAGGACGGCCAGCACGGCGAGGACGAGACCTGGCCAGAAAAGGACCACGAGACCGAATAGCAAGGCGACGAGGCCCCGTAGCGCCAGGGCTCGCCAGTTGGCGGCAAGCGTGCTCAACCTCTGCTGGTAGCGCCCTTCGTTGCTCACGTCTACGTCCTCCTCGGATCCGTTTTCTACTGATTTCATCCTTTTGACCTCCTGTCCGTAAGCGGGTAGTAGATCGCGGCGTTGAGCTCAGCACCCAGCAACACCACAGAAGCGCAGAGGTAGAGGTAGAAGAGCAAACCAACGGCCGCCCCGATGCTCCCGTAGGTGACGCCGTAGTTGGCGAAGTTGGCCAGATAGAAAGAGAAACCCACCGAGGAGATCGCCCACAGCACCACGACAAGCGCCGCCCCAAGGACCACCGACCGGAAGCGCTGCCTGGCGTTTGGACCGAAACGGTAGACCACAGAAAGCACAACGGCCAGCAGCAACAGGGCCACGGGAAAGCGCAGCCACCCCCACAAGCTTACGAACACTTCGTCCAGACCCACCAGCTCCGCTATGCTCCCCACCAGCTGCGGTCCGATCAACATGAGCGCGATGGAGACGATCACCACGAGCGCCAGGACGGGACCGAAGGCCAGGGAAACGGCCAGCTGTCTCCACCAGCGGCGCGTCTCGGCGACCCCGTAGGCGACGTTGAACGCCTCGGTGAGGGTGCGTGCGACCGCCGAGACCGACCACAGCGCGACCCCCACCCCGAAGAAGAGCAACTTGTTTCCCGCCTGCTCCTCGGC
>JBKPOM010000207.1:0-20367 GCA_046733115.1 Actinomycetota bacterium
GTAGAGTCCCCTCGAAGCCGTAGTACTCGTCCTCGACGACCCAGATTAGCGTACAAGCCCTAGAAACGGCCTCTCTAGGCACACATCTAGGCCAGGGCGGCCTTAGCTCGCCGATGAACCGGGGCCCATAATTCCTGCCCCCTTCCCCCACGGCAGACCGTCGATTAGATAGCAGGGGACCCTCTTGGCAATCAACAAACTACCAGAGGATGTTGCCACCTCGAGGAGGGTCTACTCCGTCCTCTTATCCCTTACTCATTGAAGTGAGCGGAAGGGGTATTCTCTGAAGAGAAGGTAGCGGCAGAGATTGAACGCGAGCGTCGACTCTCTCGGCGGGGATTTGGTCAGATAATCTAATGCGGTAGCCGGGGGTCGCTGTTCAGCAGCCCGCGCCTGGTGGCCTCGCGCATCGCTGCGCCTACGTCGATGGTGAGGGGGCCGTCGGGGTTGAGGCCAACCTCCACCTCGTCGATAGAGTCAACCTCTACCTCCCGCTCGCCGTCGAGGGCGACGCTGCCGACGCCCGGCGTAAGCTCCACCGTCTCTCCAAGCTCTACGCGGTTCACCTCGTTCACGCCGACCGGAACGACGAGACCGGGAGCCAAGGGGACAGTTAGAACTGTCTCGGCGCTCTCCGGCGGCGCGAGGCGAATGTGGAGACCGTGCGGGGCGTCGCGGCCCGTCGGGACGAGCAGACCGGCGATGGAGGAGAGACCGACGGCGTCGGGGCGGGCGGAGGAGACCACGATCTCCGAGACATCGCGGGGGCGCCAGAGTGCGCGGGCGCCAACAAAGCGCTCCGAGTTCATGGCCACGTCCACGAGGGCGCAGTCGCGGCGTTCGTCGCCGTTCAGGCCGACGCGCAGGATCTTCTCCCGGCGCAACGCCTCGTCGCCGATCCTCCCGGTCGCAACCATGCCGGTCGCCAGGCCTGCCACGGTCGCCTCGCGCATCTCGGAGAAGGCGTTGTTGGTACCCGTCGAAAGAGTGCAGAGGGGGAGGTCATCGGCGCAGTGGCGGGCGACGATGCGGCTCGTGCCGTCACCGCCGAGCACCGCGATGGCCTTGACGCCGCGCTCGAGCATAGCTTCCACCGCCTCCACGGTGTCGCGGGCGTCGTGGTGCATGGTCATCTCTATTAGCTCCAGCTCTGGCAACGGACGCTCTATCTTGGACGAGTAAGCTGCCCGCATCGTTCGCTCCAGGCTGTCGTAGAGTCCGGAGGCGGCAGGCATCATCAGGACGCGCTCGACGCCCACCGCCCCGAGGCCCACCATCAGCCGGTAGACCATGTTGCCCTTCTCGGCGTTGTCGAAGACCGACGCTCCCGCGACCAGCCTGCGGATGTCCCGCCCCGAGGCGGGATTCGCGACGACGCCGACCGTCACCGCCCGGGGCAAGGAACTACTCTTCTAGGTCTCATCCAGGCCGTCGAGGAATTCTCCGATGAGGCGGTTGACCCTCCCGGCGGCCTCCATCTGCGGCATGTGCCCGGCGCCCTCCAGGATCTCGACGCGGGCGTGCTCGGGCAAATTCTCCGTATGGGAGGAGGGGACTATCCTGTCCTCGGCGCCCCAAAGCGCCAGGATCGGGACCTCGACCCCCGAGAGGTCCGGCACGTCGGCCTGCTTGCCGTCCGGGAACACCTTGTCGGCGGTGGCGCGCAAGGCCTCGTCTACCCCGTCCATCCTCTTGGAGCGCAGCTCGTCGTTGACGAGGTCCCGCGTCACGAGGTCGGGGTTGGCGAAGAGGAGGGTCAAGGTGTTTTTCATCTCTCGGCGCCGGTTGGCGGCGATAAAGCCTTCAATGTAGTCAGCGTTTATCTCCTCCCCCAGGCCCGCGCTGGCGATCAAGACCAGCGAAGCGACCCTGTCGGGGTGCGCGAGCGCCAACGAGCCCGCGATCGCCCCGCCCATCGAGTGCCCGACGAGGTGCGCCTTCTCTATGCTCATCTCGTCCATGAAGCCTGCGACCGCGTCCACGAAGGAGCCGAGGTCGCCCTCGCCCACGTCCTTAGACGACTGGCCGTGGCCGGGCAGGTCGAGCGTGTAGACGGTGCGCCCCGCTTCGGCTAGGGCCTCCTGGTTGAAGACCCAGATGTTAATGTCGCCGCCGAAGCCGTGCAACAAGAGGTGGGGGGGGCCTTCGCCCTCCCCGACCTTCAGGTACTGGAGGGTCCTGCCCTCGACCTCGACTGTTTCCGGCTGGGGGCCGCCGGCCTCCGCCGCCTCTTCGGGGACGAAGGTGGCCTGAAACTCCTCGACGAACGAGTCTATGTCAGAGTCCGGCACGTCGGGCGGTGCGATTACGCCGAGCAGGCCCCCAACCGGTATCACGTCGCCCTCTTTACCGACCTGGCGCCTGAGGACACCCTCGGCGGCGGCCTCGACGGCGTTGTTGATCTTCTCGCTCTCGACCTCGACGACCTCGTCGCCCTTCGTTAGCTCGGTTCCCTCCTCGACGAGCCACTGCACCACCGTGCCCTCGGTCATCGAGAGGCCCCACTTGGGCATCCCGAGCTTAGAGATCTGTTGCGTCTCGCTCATGCACGTGCGCCCGCGCCCGCGACCTCGCGCACCGCCGCTGCCACCCGCTCGGGGTCCGGCACGTACAGATCCTCCAAAGTCGGGCTGAATGGCGGCGGCGTGTGGGGCGCAGTGACCATCTTGGGAGCCGCCTTGAGGTCGTCGAAGCAGTTCTCGGCCACGCGGGCCGCTATGTCCGCGGCTAGGCCGCACCTGGGGTTCGCCTCGTCCACGACGACGAGGCGCCCCGTGTTCTCGACGCTCTCGAAGATCGTCTCTTCGTCTAGCGGGGAGGTGCTTCGGAGGTCCACGATCTCGCACTCTATCCCCTCGTCCGCGAGCGCCTCCGCCGCCTGCTCGGCCATGCTAACCATGCGCCCTATCGCAACGATGGTGACATCCTCGCCCTCGCGCACGTACTCGGCTTCGCCTAAGGGCACGGTGTAAGGATCCTCGGGGACCTCGCCTTCGACGCTGTAGAGCACCTTGTTCTCGAAGTAGATCACGGGGTCGTCGTCGCGGATCGAGGCGATCATCAGTCCCTTGGCGTCGTACGGGTTCGACGGGATCACGACTTTCAGCCCCGGTATGTGGGTGAAGATGGGGTAGATGCTCTGGGAGTGCTGGCTGGCAGCCCGGATGCCCGCCCCGTACATCGTCCTTATGACCATCGGCGTGCGCGCCTTGCCCCCGAACATGTAGCGGAACTTGGCGGCCTGGTTGTAGATCTGGTCCATGCAGACACCGAAGAAGTCCACGAACATCAGTTCCGCGACGGGCCTGAGGCCCGAGCAGGCCGCGCCCGCCGCGGCCCCGATGAACGCGGACTCGCTGATCGGGGTGTCAAGCACCCGCCCGGGGTGCTTGCGGTAAAGCCCCTTGGTCACGCCCATCACGCCGCCCCAGGCGTCGTCCTCGCCCGGAGCCCCTGCGCCGCCGGCGTTGTCCTCGCCGAAGACCACCACGGTCTCGTCGCGCTCCATCTCCTGGTCGAGCGCCTCGTTGATCGCCTGCATGAACGTTATCCTGCGCGCCAAAATGTTCCTCCCTCTGACCAGAAGGTTTCAGGCCACGGGTCTCGGCCAGAAGACCTGATGCCTGGGGCCTGACGCCTTAGTACGACATGTAACCTTAGTACGACATGTAAACGTCGGTGAGCAGGTCGTTCTCTTTCGGATCGGGGGCAGCCTTCGCTTCCTCGACCGCCTCGTCGATGAGCCGCTTTACCTCCTCGTCGATCCGATCGAGATCCTCCTGATTCGTGAGCCCAGAGGAGGTGACACGCCGGGCGAAGAGCATGAGGCAGTCCTTCTCTCTGCGGAGGTTCTCAACCTCGTTCTCGGCACGGTAGGTTTGCGCGTCGCCCTCGAAGTGGCCGTAGTAGCGGTTGACCTTGCACTCGATGAGGGTCGGGCCGCCGCCCTCCCTGGCGCGCCGAATCGCCTCCTCCGCCACCTCGTGCACGGCGAAAAAGTCGTGCCCGTCCACGACCACCCCCGGGATGCCAAAGCCGTCGGCCCGCTTGGCGATGTCTATGCCCTTGGTGGAGAAGTTGGTCGAGGTCGCCTCGGCGTAGCCGTTGTTCTCGATGACGAAAACGACCGGCAGGTTCCACACTGCGGCCAGGTTCAGGCTCTCTAAGGTCGTGCCCTGGTTGGATCCTCCGTCACCGGTGAACGAGACGGCGACCTGTTTCGTGCCGCGCACCTTCGCCGAGAGCCCTGCACCACAGACCAGGGGCGGCCCGCCGCCGACGATGCCGTTCGCGCCGAGCATGCCCTTGTCGAGGTCGGCGATGTGCATCGAGCCGCCCTTGCCGTGGCAGATGCCATCGGCCTTGCCGTAGATCTCCTTCATCATCGCCTTGACGTCGCAACCCTTGGCGATGGCGTGCCCATGCCCGCGGTGGGTGCTCGCCACGTAGTCGTCCTCGTTCAGGTGGGCGCATACCCCGGCGGCGATAGCTTCCTCACCGGCATACAGGTGAACGAAGCCCGGTATCTCGCCGGTGGCAAACTCCGTGTGCAGTCGCTCTTCGAACTCCCGGATCGTGCGCATCGTCCGGTAGGCATCCAGCAGTTGTTCCTTGCTCAGCTCCTTCGCGCCAGCTACTTCCGTCACGGGGCCTCCTTTCCGTCTCCCTTGGTTGGTAAAGATACGATAATTACGAACGAGACCAGCGTCAAGGCAGATCGCCGCCGGGCCTCTACGAGAAGATGATCCCCCCGTCGATCATCACCGACTGGCCGGTCATGTAGTCTGAGTCGCGCGAAGCGAGGTACGACACGAAGGCCGCCACGTCCTCCGGCTCCTCAACACGGCCGAGGGTTATCAACTCCGAGTACTGCTTGAGCGCCTCGCCCTTCTGCAGGCCCATGTGCTTGGCGAGCTCCTCGTCGATGAGATCCCACATAGCGGTGCCGACGATGCCGGGGCAATAGGCGTTGACGGTGATGCCGTACTGGGCCCACTCCTGCGCTGCGGCCTGGGTGAGACCACGCACGGCCCACTTGGAGGCCGAGTAGTGGCCCAGCATGGAGAAGCCCTTGTGGGCGGCTATCGAGGCGGCGCCTATTATCTTGCCCCCGCCTCCCTGCCGGATCATCTGTCGAGCGGCTTCCTGGTAACAGAGAAAGACGCCACGCAGGTTGACAGCCATCAAATTGTCGAAGTCCTCCGGCGTGACCTCCAGGAGCGGCTTGACCTGGGCGATCCCGGCGTTCGCCACCATTACGTCGAGGCTACCGAGCTCGTCGGCTACTCGGCGAACCATCCCCTCGACCTCACCCGGATTCGAGACGTCCGCGACGACCGCCGCCGCGCGCCGGCCGGTGCCACGGATCTCCTCGGCCACGCCCTCTAGCTGGTCTGCGTTGGCCCCTATGTCGTTGACCGCCACGTCGAGCCCATCCACCGCCAGTCGGAGCGCTATGCCCCGCCCGATGCCCCGGGCCACCCCCGTGACCAGCGCGATCCTCGACGAGCCGTTGCCCTCCGCCATGAGGTCTCCTCTCCCTGAATCCCTTTATCAATAGAAACGATAAGCACGAGTGCGACCCGCGTCAAGGTACGGGTTCGTATGCTCGCTTGCGCGGGTTGTGCCGGGGAGCGCCGGCGCATAGAATCCCGGTTCACAGGGCTGGGAGAGGAGAAAGCGTAGCAGAGAGCCCCATCAAGTCTATCGACCAGGTAGCCGTGGTCGTGCGCGGGGAGTAAAGGAGGAAGGGAATGGCGGAGATCCCTAAAGCGATGATCGTCGAGCGTATCCGCAGCCAGCAGGGGGCGCAGAAGGCCAACGAGGCCGACAAAGAGCTACCCGACAAGGTGGACACCGACACCGACGCCGAACTGCTCCAGAAGTACGGCCTCGACCCCAGCGGGGTGGCCGACCTCCTCGGCGGCAGCCCGGCGGTCGGGTAGGGCGCCCTCAGGGGGCCAGGAAAGAGACGGCCAGCGGTCGAGAGGGTCTCGACGAGAGTGAGGAGCGCTGGCGGGGGCTTGGGTTGCTTCTCGGCGAGAGTCGGCGCGAAAGACGAGCCCCGGCAAGAGTGGTTGTGCTCGTCGCCTTAACGCGGGGTCGCCTGGGCTACCGAGCGGAGGCCGACGCGGCTCTTAACGATGTCACTTCGGCGCAGCAAGTGAGGTGATGTCGCAGGGGTTGGGCTTCTACATCTCAGCCCTACCTCTTGTCTTTATTCACCTACCTTCGGGGAAGAGGTGTTCTCGGGGGTTCGTATGCAGGATCTTGGATAACTTAGAATCCCCAGACGCCGCGATTCCCGCTCAGAGCCTCAACCGCGCTGCGTCGCTTGGCACAACATCTTGGAGGCGTGCATAAAGATGCACTTCTTTGGATGCAGCACCGCAAGGGACGAAAGGAGCCTTGGCAAAGACTCTTGGCATCAAGGACGCTGAGCCACCAAGATCGGCTTCACACTCTCGCACACCGAGCGTGCGGCGAGGCTCCTATGTGAGGCAGTGCCAAAAGTGCCAGAAGGGTATCTATAGCGGTAGTCGGTGCAGTTGACCCACTCCTCCGACCACCGGCCTCGCGCGTAGATGGGCTGCGTAGTGGTGTACGATACGGTAGCGTCCGACCCTTGACATAAAGATGGCTCAATACCATTGCACACCGCTATAAGGGGCTTTGGCACCTTTGGCACCCCATGGGTTAGCACGTTTGGAAGAACCACAGGCCCTCCTCAGTTTCACACTACGCCCCTGAACCGATCTTAACTCCCCCTTCGTCGTACCTCGCCAAACACATTCCTTGCATCGGTGTTTTATTGATACCATCTCCGGGTTCGTCTGTAATTTATGTATGATTGTGGTCATGGTGAAGGAAGCCGATCTAGACAGGATAGGGGTGTCGGAGAACTGTGAGGTCATGGACGCAACGGCTCTGGGTAGGCGCTTGGGCTTCAAGCGCGACACGGTGCTTGCCTACCTCTCTCGGAGGAACTTCCGCCGCATACCTCGCCCCAACCTCCTGCTTACTTTGGGGCCTATCTGGTACGAAAAGAGCGTCAGGGAGTGGGAAGAGAAGGAAGACCAAGCGCGTGGCAAGTAGGAGCACCAACAGCGAGTCTGAGAGCTGGGGAGAGGGCAAGCTCTAAGCCCGGAAGGCGCCTCGTCTGCGATCATACCTCGCGGTGTTTGCAGAGAGTTAAAGCTACTTCCACTTTATGGTACAGCCGACCGGAGTGGTCTCTACGGTCGAGGGTTCTTTTTCGGCAAGCACCGCCTCGAGGGCTTCCCTGAGGTAGGCTGTCTTCACGGCGGCCGGGTCGTCATAGTTGTCGTCCACCGTGCCGTGGTAGCGTAGCGTGCCGCCCTTGTCGAAGAGGAAGATCTCCGGCGTTCGACTGGCCCCGTAGGCCCGGGCAATTTCCTGGGACTCGTCGTATAGGTAGGGGAAGTTGAATCCCTTTTCCTCGGAGCGCTCTTTCATCCTGGGGAAGCTATCGTCGGGGTACCTCTTTGCGTCGTTAGCGTTGATGGCGACGAGTTGCACGCCGCGGGAGGCGTAGTCCGCCTGTATATCGATCAGGCGGTCTTCCCAGGCTCGGGCGTAAGGGCAATGGTTGCAGGTGAAGACGACCGCAACGGCTTCTTTGTCCGCGAAGTCATCGAGGCCGTGACGCCTATCGTCCACGCCGGGCAGTTCGAAGGGTACCGCCTTATCGCCAGGCTTCAGGTTGGCCATGTCTCATCTTCCCTTTCCGCAATAACTTCACCGAACAAATCTTGATCCTTAAGACGTTTTAGCACCGCCCGCGGTCCGGTCGACGGTCAGCCGGGTCAGCTCTTCGCTGGGAACCTCAAAGCACGCCGGATCATATCCTTGGAAGGCAGCGGGGAGATACGGCCGTCTTCGAGGCGGTAGGTGCGGCAGGTTAGGGCGTAGGTAGAGTCGCGTGGTGGATGTATATCTTGCCCATCGATGCGGATGGTTGGAGAGCCGACGAAGCGCAACTCGCGTGCTTGTTCTTCGGTTTCGACCTTGATGACTTCCACCTCGCCGAGGATGCTTTCCTCGGCCATGACCTCGCCTAGGCGCTCGAGTGCAAGCTCGTGAGACGGACAGTCTTCGTAATAAAGGAAGCTTACTCGCAATAGGTCCCTCCGAACTCTTCGTTACAGGTCTTCTTCGCACCTTCATACCACACATGGAAGAAGTTATGTTTGGGCTCGTTAGTTGGCGCGTTTACTGGCTATTTGACAGCAACCCTAGAAGTTATCCGAGCGAACAACGGAAAACGGAGATTCGAGACTACGACCTGATATCTGCCTGTTTCAATTCAACCCCGTGCTAACGTGGCGGGGTGGCAAAAGGGCCAGAA
This sequence comes from Actinomycetota bacterium, assembly GCA_046733115.1. GTDB lineage: Bacteria > Actinomycetota > Rubrobacteria > Rubrobacterales > Rubrobacteraceae > Rubrobacter_D. Next base: position 8,369 of record JBKPOM010000207.1, read on the forward strand.
GGGTGGCAGAGGAGCTTCTGTCGTTCTTGTCACCCCATCGCTTAGCGTATTTGAAGAAATTAGACGCCCCTCGGTACTACACACTGCGCGAGGAACTCGTTCTTCATCGCTCCCTCTTGTGTACGCTGAGAACATTTGAATATCAATGATTTATCGATATATCCTCTGAACTCGTCTATAATTCATGTATGATGTCGATCATGATGAAGGAGGCAGATCTTAACCGGATAGACGTGCCGGAGGAGCGCTAGAGCTCGACGGCTTCCACTCGGGGGAGAGCGTTTGTCCGAAAACCACCGACAACCGTAAACCCAGCGTTTCTGAGATGTTCAATAACGCCATTCTGAGTAGCTGCGTGTCCCCGCCGGATCCTAGCGTCAAGGAAAATATTGCATCGCATGCTACTTGTTCTAGAAGGTTTGTAATTGATCTAACAAAAATCACTCATTTGTACTATAGCGCGAGCTGTTTACGGAGTTTAGGCTGCATAACAAGTGCCGTGCGGTGTGCAGACGCCGTGAGAAGGGCGATCTTGCTGTAAGGCAGGGTGGAGGCTTCGGGCCTTCAGCATAAGACCGTCCAGCTACCGAACGGTGGCGGAGCAGGGGTGCTTCGCTTATAGGGGAAAGGGATGCTGCTTGGTCCCAGTTTTATACACTCCAGCTAACGGACTCTTTCTCGAAAAGGTGTCGATTGTAGGAGCCCGAGGTCCACGTAACGCAGCTGATTGGACGCGTCTTGCGCGCCGGTTAAGTATTCGTATTTTTAGTATGCAGGATATTGAGGAGCGTGGCATATCGACGGTGGTTCAGGAGGCACTGAGCGGTGTTTCGCCCGACGGAAGACCTATTTACATTAGCGTAGACATAGACGCAGTAGATCCTACCTATGCTCCCGTTACTAACAACCCGGAGCCGGGCGGCCTTACGGCACGAGAGATTATTCAGGGTCTACGCATTGCAGCCTCACGTGGATTTGTGGGACTAGATGTAGTTGAGGTTTCACCGGACTTCGATACACGTAGCGGCACAACGGCAATCCTGGCAGCTCGCCTAGTGTGCGAGGCTGTCTGTTGTGTTGCAGCTACGCGGCGCGGTTGTAATGAGAACAAGGAGAGTCTGAATGGCTGAGGGTGCGAATACGGTGGAGAGAGTGAATACAGTGGACGATGCTCCCTTCACGGCTTTCCACTGGCGAGTGGCCATTTTCGGTTCCGGAGGCTGGTTCGTTGACGGCTACGTCCTCACCAGCATCGCTGTGGCCTTGGAGCAGATAGTGCCTCAGTTCGGCCTCAGCGGCACCGCAACAGGGCTCATTGGTGCTAGCGCGTTAGTCGGAATCTTGTTCGGCGCCCTCCTCGGTGGGCCGACTGCGGATAGGATCGGTCGTAGACGGCTGCTTACCCTAGATCTGCTACTCTTCGTCGTTGCCTCGGTCCTGCAGCTATTCGCGGGCGGTTTTCTGTCACTCTTGGTGCTTCGTCTCATTTTGGGGATCGCGATCGGTATTGACTACGCTGTGTGCAGCCCGTATATGGCAGAGTTGACTCCCCGCAGGCAGCGAGGACCGGTACTGTCGGCTCCTCCGACGATTTGGTTCGTGGGCGCTGCCGTCGCGTACGCGGTGACCGCAGGTATCGCAGGGCTCGGCGAAGACAGTTGGCAGTGGATGCTGGCCAGCAGCGTTGTCCCGGCGACGATCGTCCTGCTCCTGCGGATAGGCGTGCCGGAGTCTCCCCGCTGGCTTTTGAGCCGCGGGCGAGTCGAGGAGGCTCGGGCCGTTGTAAGGAGCGTCTTCGGCGAGGACGCGAGGGTCGAAGACATAATTGAGGAGCATGAAGGCCATGGGGGACTCAGGACGCTACTCGAAAGCGGCTACCTGAAGCGGACGGTTTTTGTGGGACTTCTGTGGTTGCTTCAGATAAGCCCGGTCTTCGCCATCTACACCTTCGCCCCCACGGTCCTGAGAGCCCTCGGCCTAGGCCAAGGTTACGTGGGCTCCATTGTGCTCTCTCTCCTGTTTGTTGTGGGCGCCGTCCCCGTCATCTTCTTCTTGATCAACGGGTGGGGCAGACGGCCGGTAGCCATCGCCGGTTTCGTGGTGGCAACGATATCCTTCCTGATCCTCGCCTTTACAGGCATACCCACTTGGCTTGTGGTCGCATGCTTCGTATCTTACGCTTTGTTCATGGGTGGCGCCCAAACCCTAGAAGGGATTTATCCGGGTGAGCTCTTCCCTACCGAAGTACGCGGCACCGCGGCTGGGATCGCGGCCGCCACTAGCCGAGTAGGATCCGCCATAAGCACCTTCCTACTCCCAGTCATACTGGAGGGCTTGGGGATCAGCGCGGTGATGGTAGGCCTCGCGATCCTCTCGGCCCTCGGCGTGTGGTTATGCCTTGCCTGGGCTCCAGAGACCAAAGGCAGGACTCTACGCGAAGCCAGCGGTCTCCAGGTTGCTACTATGTCGTCTGGTGTGCGCGCCAACCAGGTTCACGATCAATAAGGAAAGGAACAAGCGTGACCGAAAGACATGAAAAGCAGTTCTTGAACCTACCGTTCACTGGCATTGCGTCCTTCGCGAAGTACCCTATATGCACGGATCTTGAGGTCCTGGACGCGGACGTGGCCATCATCGGTGTGCCCTACGACATGGGGACTCAGTGGAAAGGCGGAACGCGCTTCGGTCCAAGGGGAATACGCGACGGTTCTACACTCTACAGTTTCGGGCTCGGCGGCTCATACGACCCCGAACTCGACGAGATATACCTGGCGCCGCCGTGGAGCATCGTCGATTGCGGCGATGTCGACATGGTGCACGGAGACCTCACGCAGTGTTTCGAGAACATCGAAGCTGCCATCAGAAAGATCGTAGCCCGTGGCGCCATGCCGATCGTTATAGGCGGCGATCACTCGATAACCATACCGGTTGGCAGAGCGCTGGAGGACCTGGGACCGTTCGCTGCCATTCAGATCGACGCTCATCTCGACTGGGCTGATCATCGTTCCGGCCAGCGGTACGGTCACGGGAGCCCGATGCGGCGTCTGTCTGAGATGGACCACGTGGAAGGCATGGCCCAACTTGGCATCCGCGGCATAGGCAGTAGCAAGAAAGAAGATTTCGACGCGGCCAGGGCTTACGGTAGCGTAATAATGTCGCCTCGGCAAATCCGGCGCGTCGGCTTCGAGGGTGTAATGGAGCAGATACCGGATGCGGAGAGGTACTTCGTGACGATCGATATCGATGGCATGGATCCATCCCTCGCCCCCGGTACGGGAACGCCCTCTCCCGGGGGGTTCTCCTACGACGAGGCGAATGAGTTGCTGGAAAACCTCGCCAAGAAAGGAAAGATAGTCGGGTTTGACCTTGTCGAGGTGTCGCCTCCGTACGACCTGAGCGGGATAACTTCCCAAGTTGCCGCGCGGCTGATACTCGACTTTGCCGGTTTCATCTTGAAACAGCGCGAGCGAGAGGGGGACGTGGCTAGAGAAGCGACGATGGAGGTCCAAGCCAGCAGGCAAGGCCACGCGTAACGCAGTGAGATGGGCGGAAGATAAGGCGCCGTGCATGGTTCCGCTTCAGAATTGATGGAGCCGCCGGTGTGTAGAGACTCGTTTTGGGAAGACGCTCGAGTGGGACGTCTGCACCTGGTCCGTGTTCGCCTTATCTCACCGTCATCGTCTTGCACGGGCTTTTCGACATCTCGCACATGGATGAGGTTGTCCAGAGGCTCATAACGCGGGACGTTTCACGGCTCGAGACAGGCTAGGGAGCTCCTTGCAGCACCTGTCTTAGCGACAAGGAGCGAGTCACGCCTCTTCAGTTTCTCTTCGGAGAGGTCCCCGACAAGCTCCCGCGACACCTGCTCCCTGGCCTCTCGCATTTGGTATGAATATAGGTCCGCAGTACGGGCGTCTCCGAGCGTCGCCACTCTCCTTTGTGCTGACTGACCTCGGTGCCAGCGACCGGTCGGGGGCGATGCCATGGATAGGATGTCGGTCAAATTCAGGAAAGGTGGAGGAGAGATCGGATGCGTAACGAGATTCTGGTACCTGGTGGTCAGGCGCGGGCGACGCGCGTCGAAACCGATCAGCTCGTGGAGATAATCAACGTGCAAGGCCAGCAGGTATGCGACTTGATCGCCTTCAATGTCGAAGACCTCTCGGAGCACCTTTCGCCGTCGCACACCCGTTCGATATTAGGGCGTTTGAAGCTCGGGGTGGAAGATTGCCTCTACACCAACACACGTGCTGCGATCTTCGAGATTGAGGAAGATATGGTTGGGAGCCATGACACGCTCATCGCTGCCTGCGACTTCAGACGTTATGAGCTGGATTACGGCTTGCCGGGGCACCGCAACTGCCGGGCGAACTTCGCCGAAGTGCTCGAGCCTTATGGGATCGGCTACCTGCAGGTCCCTGATCCCATCAACCTGTTCCAGAACACGCCCGTCGGAGCTGATGGCTCTTTGGGTATGGAGGTCTCGGCTGCGAGGGCTGGGGATAGGGTGGTACTGAGGGCATCCATGGACGCACTGGTAGCCGTCTCGGCCTGCCCTCAAGACCAGAACCCCATCAACGGCTGGGAAGTGACCGACATTCGTCTACTGCTGAGGGATCCGAGCCAATAGAGGTGCCTTGGGAAAGCTCGGGGCGAGTAGCGCTGACTGCCATCTGAGGAGGGGCGGCCAGATGGGTGACGGGAGTCGTGGGTCACCTCCCCCTCGCACTTCGTTCTCTTTTTGGTGACTCTGGGGCGAGGGCGGGCGGATCCTGCCCTCCAGCCCCTTTGTCAAGGGCGTGCATGGTTCGTGGTCTCCCATCGTGTGACGTCTTCTGCCGCCCTGACCTCGTTCAAGAGGCTTCAAGGATCGGTGACAACGGCTCCGGCGTGAATTGCGGGGCTTAGCACTGTTGTTGGGGATCTGCACACCGATCTTCATGGAAGCCTCCTCGCGTGTTGGCTGGCCGCCGACTCCTACAGATATCGAGGGTTACGAGTCGGCTGTGGAGCGCTTCGTTACCATCTTCCCCGCGCCCGGGCCGGCCTTACTCGCCGTCGGGGCGTAGCACCGCTCCAGAGGCAGCGAGCTTCCGGGAACACCCCTGTGCACGTACGTTGCCGATAAGCCGTGCGGAAGAGGCGCCGGCGGGGCCGATGCAGGGTTGTGTCAGGTTGGAGGGCCGCGTCCGTCGAGTTCAGTTGCCCGTCTGCCGGGGACCGAATAGCGCAGCGTCCCGTCCGCGCTCTCTACTGACAGGTGGCCACCTCCGGCCAACTCCGAGAGCATCCGGTTGGCCTCCTTCACGGTGAGCGAGGTCTCCATCGCTGCCTCTGTCGGGGTGATGATGCCGCCGTTGTCCCGGATGGCCGACAGCAGCTGTCGCTCCTTATCCGGAGCCGGCGGGGCGGCGCGTCGCCGTTTGTTGGCTTCTTGCAAAGCGCTGGCGATGAGCGCGACAGCGGGGATCATCAGGCCGAACGAGACCACCAGCGTGCCCGGCGGGGCAATGATACCGAACACGAAGGCGCCGAAGACAAAGACGAGGCCCAAGCCCACCTTGACGTAATCGAGGCCCTCCGGCTCCGGTTGGCGCCGCTGGCACTCTATCTCACCCAACTCTGTCCTCCACGGCCATGCCCTCGTTCCATACGTCGCCCGCCGAACATTCTAGCCCAATCGGTCGAAGGCGGCGGGGCTCTCGCGCGACCGGCGTGGTTCGTGGGGCCAAGGTCGCGTACGAACGACACGCTAGCTAACGCCAGCAGCACCGCGGGCGGAGGGGCTGGTGGGAGCGGGTCCCTACCGCCTTCTAGATGTGTGTTGCGCGGATTCGGAGTAGAAAGGGGGCCATCTTAGTCTCCCCTCGCGAAGGAGCAACGGATGGCCCGCACCAACCGTACCCAACGGCTCGCCCAAACGGAAGAGGCCCTTACCGTCCTCTTCTGCCTCATCGACGATGCCTACACGCAGCTCAACCCCGATGGGAGGCGCTACGAGCGGCTCAAGCGGCTCTCGGACTCGGAGGTCATCGCCCTGGCTTTCTTGCAGCTGCTGCGGGGCGTGGAGTCCGAGCGCTCCTTTTTGCGCGACACCCAGAGGTTTTTCTCTCACCTGTTCCCCGGGGTCGTAGGGCTCCACCCTTCCTCGTTCCATCGGAGGGTACGCAAGCTCCGGCGCTTCCTGGAGCCCCTGCGACGGCAAGTCGTCTGCGAGTTGGTGGGCGATCCCGAAACCCTTCTGATCGACTCCACCCTGCTTGCCGCGCTGCACCCCAGGCAGGTCGCTCAGTCCGCGGGTTTTCCGGGGGCGGCATGGGTGAGGTGGGGTTCCTTCAGCGTCTACGGGGTGAAGCTGCACCTCTTGTGCGCCACAAACGGGGTGCCCATCTCCTACGAGATGACGCCCGCCAACGTGGCGGAGGTGCGCCTGACGGAGGAGTTGCTCGCCGAGGCGAACCTCGGAGACGATCGCGCCCGCAGGCTCTTTGGAGACCTCGCCTACCGAAGCGAAGCGTTGGGGCACGCCTTGGTCGAATGCAGGATCTCCCTGGTGACCGAGAGGGGCGACCAGCACGGCCAGAGGCAGCGCATAGAGATCGCTCTTTCGAGCCTCAAGCGGGTGTTCGGGCTCGGTTGGACGCTGGCGACGACCCTGGCGGGGCTCGCGAGCAGGATCGTGGCGAAGATCTGCGCCTACACCTACGGATTTCACATCAACCGGCTGTTGGGCAGGCCGCAGGGACGCATCAAGGAACTGTGGGCATGAAAACCTCGCAACACTCATCTAGTGGATGCAAGCCAGCTGGGACAACGCTGCTGTCCTTCCGTGCCGTGGTCGGACCCGACGAGGTGGAGATGGAGATTGCCCTTTAGCCACGCGGAAGAGAGTAGCACGCGCGAGGCCCGCGCCCCCGCAACCTCCCTCTTCAGAGGTCAAGAAACCGTTGCATCGCCCGTACAGTTTGCTCGATGGCGCGGATTGATCCAAGAATGTCGCCCTCGATCTCCAAGCTGTGATCCGCGCTCCGTATCACCACGCTCTCGCCCCCCGACGCGAGTCGCACCTCGTCCAGGTACGCAGGGTCGTAGTGACCGTCCGCGGTGCCGATCACGAACAGCGAGGGGCCTCTGGCTCGCGTCACTTGTGCCCGTAACCGGTCGTCGTGCAGCAAGGGCGTGAGCCACACGCACTGCGCTTGCGGCAATCTCGTGTCCTCCGTCAGCAAATAGCCCATCGCTAGCGTGTCGAGCGACTTGCCGACGAGCGTGACCCGAGAGTAGGGCCGCTGCCCCAAGCCAGCCCCGGACGCCGCCGTGACGTCGTCGAAGAACCAGCGGTCCCTTTCCGGGTCTGGCGGCATGCGGAGGTTCGCCTGCTCGCGGTAGTCATACTCGACCAGAAGCACGTCCGCGCCGCGCTCCAGCAGTAGTCGTTGTGGGTAGTATAAAACCGGCATGTGCGCCGTGTAGCCGAGCCCCGGGAAGACCAAGGCGAGGTGATGGGTCTCAGAATCTTGGGCGAAGAACGTGTTCGGGACGGCGACACCGCGATGACCGCGGATGTCTAGCGTCGTTGACGAGTACATTTCGCAGGCTCCTTACCTGGTAGCGGCACCCATCTGGGCCCGGGCTATCGTACTCCACCAAGAGTGCCTTCGCCCGTCCGTGGAGCCCGGTGGACTCGCCCGCTCCTGCGGCTCTCGGATGGGCGGGAGGGGACCGCTTACGCCAGACATAGTGCCTGTTCCGTAGCACACCCCTACAAGGTGCATTTCGCGAAATTCGCTGGGAAAGCGGGATTGGGAAACGACGCCTACTCCCCTATAAACGGGGCTAGCTAACCCTAAACTCCCCGCCGGAAAACCACAGACGGTGGGAGAAAGGAGCGCTCGTGAACAAGACGGAGCTCATCGAGAGGATCGCCGAGGAGGCCGAAGTGCCCAAGGGCGAGGCTCAGAAGCAGTTCGAGGCCTTCGAGCAGGTGGTGACCGAGGCGCTCAAAGGTGGCGAGGAGGTCCGCATCACGGGCTTCGGGAAGTTCTCCGTCCGGGAGCGTAAGGCCAGGGAAAGCAGGAACCCCCAGACCGGTGAGAAGATGAAGATCCCGGCCTCCAAGATTCCCGCCTTCAGCGCGGGCAACGCCCTCAAGGAGGCTATCTAGAAATCCCCTACTCAGTGCGAGGGTGACCTTTGGAGCCGGGGTACTAAAAGCAGGGGCCCCAGTCCCTTTTTGTCTTGTGGACGTCTAACGTGAGGAGGTGCCAAAAGTGCCAGAAGCCCTCAAAGGACCCTTTTGGCACTTTAGGCACCCCGTCGGTTGGCGTATTTGGAGAACCCCCCCCTCCAAGACGTAGCCCTATTGCCACCGCTCGATGACGACCTTCCTCTCGGTGTAGAACTCCACGCCGTCGCGCCCGGTGGCGTGCAAATCCCCAAAGAAGGAATCCTTCCAGCCAGTGAACGGGAAGTAGGCCACGGGAGCGGGCACGCTTATGTTCACCCCGATCATGCCGCACTGAACCTCCCGCCTGAACTTCCTCGCCGCAGCCCCGTCCCTGGTGAAGATGGCCGCCGCGTTGCCATACCTGGAGGCGTTTATGGTCCGTATGGCCTCGTCCAGGTCCTCCATGCGCTCAACGGTCAAGACGAGGCCGAAGATCTCCTCCTTGGCTATCTCCATCTCGGGGTTCACATTGTCGAATATGGTGGGGCCCAAGAAAAAGCCTTCGCCGTCTTCGTGCTCTCCGCGACCATCCACGACGAGGCGGGCACCCTCCTCCCCGCCCCGAGAGATCCAGTGGGCGATCCTCTCCCTGGCCTCGGCTGTGGTCACGGGAGTGATTCCGGTGTCGGAGGTCATCCCCCGATCGAGGCCCGACCCCACTCGGGACCCCCTCGCTATGTTCGCCAGCCTCTCTACCAGCTCATCACCGATGCCGCCCACCGCGACCCCGACGCTGCCCGCCAAAGAGCGCTGCCCGCCATTCGAAAAGGCCGAGGCGAAAACCCCTAGGGCCGCAGTCTCTAGGTCTGCGTCGGGCATGACGACTATGTGATTCTTAGCTCCGCCCAAAGCTTGCACCCTCTTGCCCTTATCTGCTGCCCGCCGGTAGATGTTCTTCGCCGCCGCAGCGCTGCCCACCGAGGAGACAGCTTTGACCAGAGGGTGGTCGATAAGAGCCTCCACGGTCTCCACCGCCCCGTGTACCACGTTGAAGACGCCGTCCGGGAAGCCAGCCTCCTTAAAGAGCTCCGCCAGCCTGAGCGCCGACAGCGGCGTGCGCTGGGAGGGTTTCAAGATGAATGTGTTGCCGGTGGCGATCGCCAAAGGCGCGAACCACAATGGGATCATGACGGGGAAGTTGAACGGCGTTACGGCCGTGACTACCCCTAGAGGCTCCCTGTACAGGGCGACGTCCACCCCGCTGCTCACCTGATCTAGGGTCTCCCCCTTCATGAGGGTGGTCATGGAGGCAGCGAGCTCAACAACCTCTATGCCGCGCCTTATCTCCCCTTCAGACTCATCGACGTGCTTACCGTTCTCGCGAGTGCAAAGCTCGGCCAGCTCGTCTATGTGTTCCTCCAAGAGGACCTGCAGCCGAAACATCCTCCTCGCCCGGCGCGTAACTGGCTCCTCTCGCCACTCTTGATAAGCTTCATGCGCGGCTCTAACCGCCCGGTCCACGTCTTCTGCGCCTGAGAGCGGTACCGAACCCAAGAGTTCCCCTGTCGCAGGATCCGGCACATCCAGTTTCTCTTCTGCTTCGACGGTTACCGGGCTTCCGCCGACGTAGTTCTCGATGATTTCCATGGCGACGATGCCCCCGAAAGTGCCTTCTTCTTTCCGCTTTCCCCGTTAGCTACGTATGCAACTTGGATATTTATTCTGCCAGACTGCTAGAGGGGCGGCAAGTTGCTCGGCCACAATTATGTAGCAAGCCTGCTTCAGCCTAAGATTAGAGGGCAACTACACTCTTATTGAAGCTCGTTACGCTGCTCGCTAACCTCCTCTGAGGCAAAGCGGCGCTGCGTAGTCGGCAATCTATAGCGGTAGTCCTTGCGGTTGACCTGTCCTTGCGACACCGAGCTTCCACTGTGGAACGTAGGGTGTTGGGGTTCTCGACAAAGCGGTAAAGGGGCAGGCGAAGTACCGGGTTCAATATCACTGCACACCGCTATAGTACGAGGCAGTGCCAGAAGGGTGTCAGAGGGGCTTTTGGCACTTTTGTCACCCTGCCGTACTAAGAGTATAGGAGTTTCATCCACAGAGGAGAGCACAGCGCTCGTCCGTCCTTTCTCTCCTTTATTCGTTCCTTCTCTTCGCCCTTGAGGGCTTCCAACCAGGCTCTCTCTTGTGCTGAATTACACTCCGCTCGGCACCCTTGCTCGGAAATCCAACTTTCGAGATCCCTAATGTGAGAGGGTGACAAAAGTGACAGAAGTCTCTTCACCACCTTTTGGCACTTTTGTCACCCCGTCGGTTAGGGTATTTGGGAAATACACACGCCCTCCCGAACTCCACACTACGCGAAGAAACACTCTTCATTCGTTCCCTTTGTCTATGCTGAGGACGTCCGCTGTGTCGATAAATTATTGACATTATCCTTAAGGCCGTCTATAATTTCTGTATGATGGTGGTCATGGTCAAGGAGGCAGATCTAAACCGCATAGAGGTGGCCAAGGATTACGAGATCCTTGACGCCACGGCTCTGGGCAGGCGCTTGGGCTTCAAGCGCGACACAGTGCTTACCTACCTCTCACGAAGGAACTTTAGGCGCAGGCCTCGCCCCAATCGCCAGCTTGCTATGGGACCTATCTGGTACGAGAAGAGCGTCAGAGAGTGGGAAGCCAAAAAAGGGATCGGGTGCATGGCAAGTAGGAACGCCAACAGTAAGCTCGAAAGATGGAGAGAAGGTTAGCTACATGCCCAGGCGGTGCACCGTATGCGACCACCCAGAGAGGCACAGTATCGACGAAGCCTTGGTCAGCGGTTCCCCATACCGGAGCGTAGCGAAGCGGTTCGGGCTATCCGAGAGCGCTGTGTATCGTCACAAGACCGAGCACCTACCGGCTCATTTGTTGAAGGCTAGGGAGGTCGAAGAGGTGGCTCGGGCCGACGACTTACTGGAACAGGTGAGGCACCTGCAGGCTCATGCCCTCGACATCCTGGAGCGGGCGGGGAAGGCCGGAGACCTGAGGACCGCCCTGGCTGCTATCTCCCAGGCACGGGGGAACCTGGAGCTGCTGGGTAAGCTCGCTGGCGACCTGGATGAGCGTCCCGTGGTGAACCTCAACGTCTCCCCCCAGTGGTTAGAACTTAGGGCGGTCATTGTTGGAGCTTTAGAGCTTCATCCATCGGCGCACACAGCGGTTCTGAGGGCATTGGAGAGCGTGGGTGATGGCTAGCCTAGCTGAGGACCTCAAGCTCGCCCTCGACCGCGTAAGCTTCGCCAGGAGGTTGGGCTTGGAGCCAGACCCTTGGCAAGAGGACCTGCTGCGCTCCGCATCGGAGAGGGTGCTCCTCAACTGCTGTAGGCAGAGCGGCAAGTCCACCATGACCGCCGTGATAGCCTTGCACCGCGCCCTCTACCATCCCGGCTCGCTGATACTGTGCCTCGCCCCGGCCTTGAGACAGTCACAGGAGCTCTTCGGCAAGGTCTTGGGCTTCTACCGAGACCTAGGTAGACCGGTGACGTCGGCAGCCGAGCGTAAGCTCTCCCTCGAACTTAAGAACGGCAGCCGCATCGTCACGCTGCCGGGCTCGGAGAAGACCATCCGAGGCTTCTCTGGCACATCGCTGCTGGTCCTGGATGAGGCAGCGCGGGTAGAGGACGGACTCTACTGCGCGGTGCGCCCGATGCTGGCGGTGAGCGGTGGTGCCTTGATGATGCTCTCTACACCGTTTGGCAAGCGTGGTGTGTTCTTCGAGGAGTGGACCGGGGAAGAGGGATGGGAGCGCTACGAGGTCCTGGCTAGTCGGTGCCCCCGGATATCGG
>JBKPOM010000208.1:0-11331 GCA_046733115.1 Actinomycetota bacterium
ACTCTTTAGGGTTCCTCACGACGGGCGACCGAACGAGGGCTCCCAGGCAAAGGACGCTCAGGGCTGCCCTCGAGTGGGGCTACGACCTCCTGAGCGCTCCCGAGCAGGAGCTGTTCGAGCGACTCTCGGTGTTCGCGGGAGGCTGGACGCTCGAGGCCGCCGAGCAGGTCGGCGCCGCGGGAGCCCTCCACGCCGAGGATGTGCTCGACCTGCTTTCCAGGTTGGTACAGCAGTCATTGGTGCTGGCTGAAGCGGAGGCGGGAGAGGGTGCGCCCCGCTACAGGATGCTCGAGCCGGTCAGGCAGTACGCCCTGGAGCGCCTCGAACGCGGCGGGGAGGCGCACGAGGTGCGCGATCGCCACGCCGCGCTTTTCAAGGCGCTCGCGGAGCAGGCCCATACGGAGCTGAGGGGACCGCGGCAGGTAGAGTGGATGCATCGCCTCGTGCAGGAGAACGACAACCTCAGGGCCGCAATGGCATGGGCGCTTTCCTCGGGCGATTACGAAACCGCCGCATTGATGGGTTGGGCGTTGTGGCCCTTCTGGTTTTACAGGGGCAGCCATCGTGAAGGACGCCGTCTGATGGAGAAGGTGCTCGAGGTCGAGTTGCCGCCAGAGCTAAAGATTCGGGCTACACTGGCCGTGGCGGTCATGGCCTACGGTCAGGGGGACAACGAGAGGGTAGTGGTGTACATGACCGCGCTCCTCGAGTTGTCGCGCCAGGTGGGGGGAGACGCGTACGCGGGGGCCTACGCCAGGGCCGGGTTAGGGCTCGTCGCCCTGAACAGGGGCGAGCTCGTGAAGGCCGCGGCCCGGCTGGAGGAGGCGCTTCCGTTGTTCCTCGAGTGCGGCGAGTTGTGGACAGCGTCGCAGACGCACACCTGGCTTGGAACCGTACTGCTGCTGCAGGGGGACCAGGAGCGGGCCGTGGCGAGGTTCGAAGAGGGTCTTGCGATGGCCCGGTGGATAGGAGACAGGGCGGCGACCTACAACGCGCTGTACGCGCTGGGCCAGGTGGCGCTGGTCCGGGGCGAGCACGAACTGGCGACCAGCAGCTTCAGAGAAGGCATGGGCCTGTCCGAGGAGATGGGTGACCTGGCGAACGTGGCTTACTGTCTTGAGGGATTGGCCACCGTGGCCGGTGCGCGGGGCGAGGCAGAACCTTCGGCGCGCCTGTTCGGTGCGGCGCACGGTTTGCACGAGACCATCGGCGTCCCCGTATGGACGTACTACAGACCTGACCGCTCGCTTTACGAGCGTACAATGGCTGACGTGCGCGAGGCTTTGGGCGACGCGGCCTTCGAGGCGCAGTTCTCCGAAGGGCGAACCATGTCCCCCGAGCATGCCGTCGAGTACGCACTGGAAGCATCGGTGCCCGTCCCGACCGCAGCCAGGTCAGCCCTAGCTCCTCAGGCGGCCACGGCTGCCGCACCGGCTCCGGCCCTGGTAGACGACCAGAAGGAGCGGCTCCGCGTCTTCGCCCTTGGCCCGGCGCGGGTGGAGAAGGACGGGTTACCCATCGATTCGCCAGATTGGATCCAGAAGTCCAGGGAACTGCTCTACTACCTGCTCTCCCACCCGGAGGGAAGAACCAAAGAGCAGATCGGCCTCGCCCTCTGGCCCGAAGCCTCGACAGCCCAACTTAGAAGCAGCTTCCACGACACTGTGTTCCGTCTGCGCCGGGCCCTAGGGGGCAAGGAGTGGGTCGTCTTCGAGAAACGCCGCTACGCCTTTGGGCGCTCGCTCTCCTACTCCTACGACGTGGAGGCCTTCGAAGCGAGCCTCTCGGAGGCTCGCCGCCTGCACGACGAAGCACCCGAGCAGGCGATCCAACATCTACAAGAGGCCGCCGAGCTCTACAGTGGCGACTTCTTGGAAGACACCGTGAACGGCGAGTGGGCGATGGAGCGACAGGAGGAGCTGAGGCGCGCAAACGGGGAGGCGTTGCTACTCCTGGGAGGACTCCTCTCCGCCTCGCGGCGCCACGCCGAGGCGGCGGAGGTCTACCGGAGGGCTATCTCACACGAGCGCTTCGTGGAAGAGGCGCATCGGGGCCTGATGCGCAGCTACGTGGCCCTTGGCGAACCGGGAAGGGCGCTGAGGCACTACGACGAGCTGGCAAGGATGCTGGAGGAGCAATTGGGCGCATCCCCATCCTCCGAGACGGCCGCGCTCTACGAGTCGCTCCGCTCCGGGAAGTAGCGAATAGAAGTTCGCGACGGAGCGCTGCTATTCTCGTCATCCTTCCCGCCTGAGCTTACTTTTTCTCACCCGTACACCGATGCACACGATGATATTGATACCAAATCCGCCTAAATGCCAACGGCACGCCGCGGTCAGCCACCGCGCACGAGCTTCCTCGTGGTGGTAGTGGATTCCCGCTTTCGCGGTAATGACGATCTCTTGGGACCGGGGGTGCGTGTCAGTGGCCCGAATGCGGTACCGTTCAGACGGACTTGGTATGAATGTTAACGGCGCCCGCACGGGCCAACATCTTCCTCAAACCGTGGATTCCCGCTTCCGCGGTAATGACGGGAAGGACCAGGCGCGCTCCCGCACCCCGAAATCGCCACCATCCAGACCGACTCAGTATGAGCCCTCTTGAGCGGCGGCGTTCTCAAGTGGCGAGTACGTGATGACCAGCTTTCCCGTACGTCATTTCCGCGGAAGCGGAAATCCATCACGGCAAACGGTCTGCCCCTTTATCCACGAGCGATCCCCAATTTAGAGCGCTTCGCATAAGGCTCGAGCCTTATGCGCTGCTCTGTTAGAGTCCCACTTTTCGACACTTTTTTCTCACTTTATTTTGATTTGAGCGTTTCCGAGAGCGCTTGCGAGAGCATTTCCGAGAGCACCACCGCACTAGAGTGCCCTCAGACAAACGGTCACGACCAATATCGGAAGAAGGAGAAATAGTGATGGATCAGCACAAGATGGTGAAGGTCTCGGTGGAGGTCAGAAGCGGCACGGCCCGTTTCAAGGTTGGCGTCCAGGCGGAGAGCATTCGGCGGGCCCTGAGCCTGGTGGCAGGCAGATACCCCCGCGGCGAGGTCAGGGTTGTGTTCCCCGCAGAGCCGGCTGGCTTCTTCGTCAGAGGGCCATCGACCCCGACGCGGATGGTCGGCGCCGTTCAGGCCAGTTCCAAGGCCGCCTGAGGATCTCAAGAGAGGAGAAGCCACCAGAAATAGCGCACAAGATCGGTCCCGCGAGCCTTACGAAAACAACGCATTAGAGGGACGAAAAGGGAGCGAGAAGAGTCAATGGAAACCATAGCCAAGATATCGCGGAGGGGAAAGATCATGTTGCTCGCGGTGGCGCTGACGTTGGTCGCGGGTTCTGCGGCCGTAGCCACACCGGGTATCGGCGCTCCCTTCGACGGGGGCTAGGAGTCGACAAAGTTTACGGCAAGTAGCACCTACCGTATCGGAAGCGCCGTGGGACCTGGCTTGGATCTAGGTGATGGCACCTTCGAGGTCTCCGTATCGTGCGACGCGGGGGACCGGCTGTTGTCCGGATGGCCCGTAGGCATAGACAGCACAAGCACCCTCCTGCGGAGCACCGCGGAAGTCCGCGACACCTGGAGCGTGAGGATAAACAAGAACGGCTGGACGGACGACTTCTCCGCGGAAATCCTCTGCGCCGACCAGCATTGATGGATCAAGGTCATAACAACTTTATCGCGACGAACGGATGTAGAGAGAGGAACTCACAAGTGACAACGCAAGCAACAACACAAACAATCGGAACAGAAGGTAAGTCGAAGAGGGTGGTGCCCGCGAGCCTGGCGCTAGGGGCGGCGTTGGGTGCGTTGGTGGCACTCGCTGGGACGGTGCAACAGGCTGAGGCGGCCCTGGCCGACAAGATCGTCTTTACCTCCAACCGGATGGGAGGCGTGGGAATCGATAACCCCACCGGCGACTACGAGATCTACCACATAAACGCGTTTGACGGGTCGAGCAAGAAGAACCTGACCAACAACGATGCCGAATACGACGAGTCCCCGGAGTGGGGGAGGTAGGCAGCGCGGTCCTGAGACCGCGACCAAGCGAGCCGGGGCGAGGGCAGTCGTCACGGCTCACCGAGAAGTTAACGAAAGGGGGCAGGCGTTCGAAGATCCGGTTATTGACTCCATAGGAAAACACTGAGAAAGGGATACGGAACATGATCACTTCATCGAAGAACAGAGCAACGATAGGGAAAGCAATGACACTCTGCCTACTGCTGGCGACTCTCCTGGCGACCGCGCTGGCAGCGATCGTGCTGGCGCTCTCCGCGCTGGCCGGACCCGCGGAGTCGGCCACCACAGCCCAGGTTGTCACCAGGACGGCCGGCACCAGCGATGGGGCCAACGAGGCGGCCATCCACGCCAAGGCCCTTGGCGGCTTCGAGCGGAAGCAGCGGCTCAACGTGGTGCAGTGTCCCACCGGGGGTAGCAGCTTCCTGTGCCTCGGCACCGGCGGTGGAGACGCCCTGATCGGCAGGGACGGCACGTACGACTGGATACAGGGCGGGGAAGGCGACGACGCCTACGACGGCAAGGGCGGCTGCGACGCCCTGCAAGACACCAGCCTCACGAGCAGTGACCGCTACCTGGTCTCCGTCGAGGACTTCTGCAACATCGGGATAAGCTGGCTGTCGATACAGGACGACGGCGGCAATAAAGACGTCCTCGACCTCGGTGGCTTCTACAGGTCCTCGAACTTCGTGTTCTCGAAGGGCTACATCAACCTGTACCTTGATGGTCCAGGGGTCAACGACATCTCCGTCGACAACTTCTTCACGACGGGGTCGGACATGGGGGACTCGATAGAGACCTTCAAGTTCTCGGACAAGACCCTCACGGCGCGGCAGGTCAGAGACATGGTCATGTAGAGACATGGTCATGTAGAGTATTTCAGCCGGTCAGCACTTCAGCCTGTCAGCTTCTTCTGCTCGCTGAGGTGCTGACCCTTCAACGCTAGGTCGTGATGAAGGCTCATCCAAAGTCCGATGGGCGTCAGTTTTCCTCCGGGCTCGGTATCAACCCTTTCGCGCGGCACTTTTCGACGTTTTCCTCGCCTTTCTCCCCATTTGAGCGGTTCCGAGAGCACTTGCGAGAGCGTTGTCGAGAGCACCTCCCAATAGAGTGCCCTTAGACAAACGCTCACGGCAAGGATGGAGAGGAGGAACGATGAAGGAAACGAGCACAAGCTGTTACGCGAGCCCGGGCGCAAACAACGTAGGAACGTCACGAAAGTCAGATCGACAGGAAGGTAATCAGAAATGAGAACACGAGAAACCGGAATAGATGGTAGGACGAGGAGCGCGTTGCTCCTGAGCCTGGTGCTGGGAGCGGCTTTGGCGGCCGTAGTCGCTTTGGCTGGTATGGCGCGGCAGGCTGAGGCTGCCTCCACAGAGAAGGTCCTCTTCGTCAGCAACCGCACCATGGGTAAAGGCGTAGACAACCCAACGGGCGAGAACGAGATCTTCAGGATGAACCCCGAGGGCACGAGCGTAAGACAGCTTACTTCCAACGACGTAGACGAAGATGAGTCCATCCTCTCGCTTGACGGGCAGAAGATCGCCTACGTAAGCGAGGGAGTCCAGACCTCGAATCCCGAGGGCGACTCTGAAGTCTACGTCATGAACGCCGTGGACGGGTCGGGAAAGAAGAACCTCTCCAACAATGGCGACGGCGGCGACGATTTCCTTCCCGATTGGCGCGGATAGGGTTTCGGATTAACAGGCAAGCGCGGATAAAGCAAGGAACATAGAAGATGACCTCAACCAGGAACAGAGCAACGATAGTCACGGTACTGGCCATCGGTTTTCTGCTGGCGACACTCCTGGCAACAGTGTTATCGGCGGGCACGGCGGACGCCGCGGTGTCTTCGGGCAAGGCCTTCGCCTGGGGATACAACTACAACGGGGAACTCGGCAACGACACCCACGGCGAAGGCACCGAGAAGAACATTCCCGTAGCGGTAAGCAACCTCCAGAGCGTGAAGAGTGTGAAGGCCGGCTGCGAGCACGGCCTCGCCCTTAAGAACGACGGCACGGTTCGCGCCTGGGGCTACAATTACTACGGAGAGCTCGGTAACGGCAACACCGGCACCGACAGCGACGTGCCGGTGCGGGTAAAGATCGATAACGTCAAGGCGATCTCAGCTGGCTGTCTGCATAACCTCGCGCTCAAAGAAAACGGAACCGTGTGGGCCTGGGCGATAACTACTTCGGCGAGCTCGGCATCGGCACGTATGGCGCGGGCACGGAAAGCAAGGTTCCGGTGAAGGTGGCCAGCCTCGGTACGGGCGTAAAGGCGGTAGCCGCCGGCAGCGGTTTCAGCCTCGCGCTGATGAAAGACGGTACGGTCAGGTCCTGGGGCGACGACTTCTATGGCCAACTCAGCAACGGCGCCGACCCCTTCGGGGACGAGCCCGGACCGGTCGGCAACCTCTCGAACGTCAAAGCGATCGCCACCGACGGCGACGCAGCCCACGTCCTGGCGCTGCTCGAGAACGGCACGGTAAGGTCCTGGGGCCGCAACAATGACGGCCAGCTCGGCGATGGTAGCATCCTCCCCGGTACGAGCAGGGAAACGCCGGTGCGGGTGGCGAATCTCACGGGGGTCGAGGCCGTGGCCGTCGAGGGGGCCACTCCCTGGCGCTGCTTGCGAGTGGCGGGGTCAAGTCCTGGGGTGACAACAACTACGGAGAGCTCGGCAACGGCACCCATGGCTTCGACACGGACAGGAGCACGCCTGTGAACGTGATCGGGCTCGATAACGTCAGATCCGTCTCGGCCGGCACGTATGCTCCCTGGCGATTCTGGAGACCGGGAGGGCCCGCTCATGGGGCAACAACTTTCACGGCCAGCTCGGCAATGGCACCTCCGGCGATGCCGCCGACAGCGATCTCCCGGTAGGAGTAAAGAACCTCACGGGCATCAGGAATATGGACGGTGGCGACGGTTTCGCCCTAGCGGCCACCCAGTAGACCTCTCGCGGGCGCTCCCTTTGCCCTGCGGCGGGCAGGGGAGCGCCCGCGAGTTTGAGGGTGGCGAGATCTCGACCGACGAACCGGAGTAAAAGGAGCAAACATGGCGGAGCCAAAGGAACTTGTGGACAGGCTAGAACGAGGCGCGGGGCTTCCGAGCGGAAACGAAGAGCGTTTCGCCGGCTATGGTGTGATGGGGGTGCCTTTCACCTCAGGAGATGTCCTGGCCATGCGCCGATTCCAGGCTACTTCCTTCGGCCGGGCCTACACGTCAGTATGGCACCGTGACCCGCAAGGAAGATGGACTTTCTATCTGGATGCACCGCCGCAGGTGGCCTGTCCCCGCTATTTCGGGAGCGCCATCAGCGAAACGGTTGTGACTGAGATCGGGCTCAACTGGTCAGGCCCTGGCGACTTGACTATCTCGATCGAAGGACACCCTGGTCTCGATTGGCGCGTCTCTATGACCGAAACCCCCGCTACCCGCCTGATGAACGTGGTGGGCGGCGTGTTGCCGGATGCGCTGTGGCGCAAGGATGCGGTACTCAGACCGATGGGAAAAGTAGCCAGCCTCGTTCTGAGGACCGGACGGCTGGGACTTACGGGCCGGGTGCCCAACCACCAGAAGTTCATAGCCAACCCCATGGTCATCTGGGCGGTACGGTCCAGCGCGGCCAGGTTCGGGGTTCAAGATCTGGGCAGGGTCGCTCCACTGCTCGTACAGACAAAGCTCGGGGATTTCTGGAAGCGGCAGCGCGGCCTCTTCGCCATCGGGCGCGCCTTCTTCGAGCCCCTAGATCCCGCGCGGCACGCTCTGGCCACAACTGTCACGTCCGCATAGCCAGCCTACCGTCGGGGCTTAGGCCTTCACCCCACTGTCCGCGCCCGGCGGTGTGAGATCGTGAGTCGTGCTTTTCCCCGATTAACGAACAGCAGGCGCACCGAACTCTTCGCCTGGAGCCGGCAGGAGAGCCGAGGGCGCGCTTCCAGTAGGTTTTTCTAGAACTTTTCAGATTTGAGCGTTTCCGAGAGCGCTTGCGAGAGCGTTTCCGAGAGCACCCCCCGCTATCGTGTTCTCAGAAGGTTCGACCTGGACCGAAAGAGAGATACTCGGCCGGGTCGAAAGGTAGATCGGAAGGAGGAACGCCTATGGGCTGAGGTAGGAGAGAAAAACGAAGCTTTTGACAAGCGTACAAGAAACGCAACAGATGGACGAAAGGAAACACAGAAGATGACCAAGACAAACCACTACCTGACGGCGTTGGCGGTTCTGGTAACGTTGGCGGCGCTGACCGCCCTGACGATGGTCGCTGCGGCCGGGAACGCCGAGGCCGCCACCAAGGCCAGGACGACGCTCACCATACAGGCTGAGGGAGTAGACCTCTCCGGCAAGATCAAGAGCACGAAGCTGAGCTGCCTGGGCAACCGCAACGTCAAGGTCTACAAGCAGATAGGTGCCGAGCAGCGCCCGACGACCGACCCTGTGATCGCCTCCGACATCTCGGAGCGGCAGGGCAACATCGGCGTGTGGTCGACTGGAAACACGGGACGGGAAGGCAAATTCTACGCCCGCACCCGCGGCACCCTGGAATGCACGGGGGCTACGAGCACGACGATCGTGGCGCGTCGCTAAAGCACCGAGATCTGGAAGGAGCGCCGGGCATACGTTCGGCGCTCCTTCCGTACACGTTCACCAAGGAACCATGATGATGTTACGAAAGGTTCAAGGCACGGCAGTACTCTTCTTTGTCGCGCTCCTGATCGCCGCCCTGGCTTGCAGCGCCGCCCTGGCGGTGGGCCGGGTCGAGGTCGGCTCGCGCGTGGCGCTCGCGCAGAGCGACCCGTTCCACGGCAAGGTCCTCTCCGGGAGGGACGCTTGCGAGCGGAACCGGACGGTCGCGGTCTACCTGGTCAGACCGGGGGCCGATGGCCTTTATGACACGATCAGTTCGAACGCGCTTGGCGAGTGGTCGATCCCGGCCGGCACGTCCAGCGGAGACTTCTACGCGGTTGCCAAGGTGCGCTCTATAGATAAAGGCACGACCCTGGTCTGCAAGAGGGCCGAATCGTCAGTGGTTACGTTCTAGCGCGCACCATCGTAGACGGCACGAGTCGAACGGGGGCGCGGAAGACTCGCCCCCACACAATGTGAGGAGCAAAGACAGCATGATGATCGCGAACTTCAGTGCGTGCACATGAAGTAGCCAGACGAGCACATGCGGAGCCCAACACACTATTGGCCACTGGCCAAAGTTCACGAAAAAGAAGCAGCGCACAGACAGCGGTCAGGACAGCAATGACGATCACCATGGGCCGCTACTACCTCAGGACGCTCGTGGTTCTGGCGGCACTCGTGCTAGCAGCGAGCATGCTTGTAGTTCACTCGCGGCCAGCACGCGCCGCCTTCCCTGGTGCCAACGGCAAGATCGGCTTCGATACCACCAGGGATGTCAACGAAGAGATCTACGCCATGAACCCGAACGGCACGTGGTAGATAAACCTCACCAGGATTCCCTCGGCAAACGATTCCAACCCCGCTGTTTCCCCCGATGGTAAGAAGATAGCTTTCACCAGCACGCGCTCGGGCGAGCGGACATCTACGTGATGAACGCGGATGGCTCGAACCAGAATCATCTCACAACCAACACGGCTACCGACATGGATCCTACCTGATCTTCCGACGGCAACAAGATCGCCTTCGAGAGCAATCGGGACGGTAACTCAGAGATCTACGCGATAGATATCGACTTCTACGGAGACACAACCCGACCAACCTCACCACGAGCTCGACCGCGGAGTGGGGGCCCACCTGCTCGCCAAACGGCAAGAAGGTCCTCTTCACGAGCACCCGTAACACCAACAAGCCGGGGCGTGCTCACAGTATTTTTTCTAGAACTTTTTAGATTTGAGCGTTTCCGAGAGCGCTTGCGAGAGCATTTCCGAGAGTACCCCACCACTAGAGTGTCTTAAGACAAACAGTTACGAGCCGGATCGACAGAAAGAAGGAGCGATGACGATGAAGCTGGTTGAAGGGCAAGCAAGAACAGAGGAAGGAATTGAGAAAATGACGACAACTCTCGCGCCAGATACAAACGAACTTCAGAATCTCTGCGCCCTGCCCACACTGGACGCCTTGCCGCGGGCTGCGGCGTTCCTCGCAGGTCTGGTACAGGACCATTCCTTCCTGGAATCCCAAGTCCGGCCCTTGCTCGAAGAGGCGCAGGGGGCCGAGAGATGGTACGTGGCCCGTCGCTGGGACGCCGCCGACAGATCCTTCTCCCTGCAGGTCTTCGTGTGGCCCCCGGGGACGCGGACCATGATCCACGACCACTCCTCCTGGGGCGCCTACGCCTGCGCCTTCGGCACCGTGCTCGAAGAGCGTTACGAGAGGCTCGACGATGGCTCCAGATTCGAGCACGCCCGCCTCGAAGAGGCGTGGCAACTTTCGTGGAGCCCGCAAGACGGCGCCTCCACGATGCTTCCTGGCAACGGGGGTGTCCACAGGGTCGGGAAATGCACACGAGACGGCTGCCGTGTCGGTCCACCTGTACGGACCGCGGATGGGGGAGGTCGACGGCAGGGACTATGACCCTTCGCGGGACTACGTGTGTGATCGGATGGACGACGAGACGGACGAGATCGGGGCGAGCGGCGGCCAGGAATGGCCAGCTCACGGAAACAGCGACGCGAGCGGCAACTCCATCTACGCCTTCACCCCTGCCCAGAAAGTGGGCGTGGGACGAACGGTGACGGCGACGGTCTACGATCCTGCCGGAGGGGACAGCACCTCGGAGTTCTCAGCACCAAGGACGGTGGCACAGAAGTAACCAGAGAATCAAGTGATCGAGTGGCGGCGGATTACAGACTAGAGATCGATCGAGCCGGGGTGAGAGGAGTTACCCCGGCTCACCTAAGGAGTACAAAAGATGATCACCTCGACAGAAGTCAGAGAAACGATAGGCCAGGTACTGGTCCTTGGTATCATTTTGGCGAGCCTACAGCGTTATGCAGTGATATTGGACCTCGGGCTAATCGCCTGCCTTGTGTGCCGTCTTGCCGGGTATTGCGGTACCCTTCTCGTCCTTATTGAGCGTAGGTGCAGCAGAGGTGGCCCAACTGCACTGACTACCGCTTTACTCGCGGCGGCACCTGCAATCGCTGCGGTACCCTTGGGCAAGGCCTTTGGCTGGGGCAGCAACCAGTACGGCCAGCTCGGCAACGGCAGCTCTGGCCCCGGCACCGCCACAAATTTACCTGTAGCCAAACGCGACCTCTCGGGCGTAAGGAGCGTAAAGGCGGGCTGCAACCACGGCCTGGCGCTTACGCGGGATGGGAGTGTCTGGGCGTGGGGCGACAAC
>JBKPOM010000209.1:0-4007 GCA_046733115.1 Actinomycetota bacterium
CGATACCTGGCCCGTAGTAGTCAACGAGCATAGATGGGCCTGCCCGCTTAGGGCATCGTCGTCCATTCAAAGCGGGTGCTTGCAGCGCAATCATCCAAGGTGGTGCGGAAACGCAGCCCTAGGTGGTTTGTGGTTTCGAGCCTGCGTCTTCAGGCTGCCGCACTCGAAGATGTACAGACGTAGCTCGTCGGACATCGGATCTCCTTTTCTTAGCATTTCAGCATTTCAACTAGTCAGCTAGTCAGCTTCTTTCACTCCTGCGTTCCTATTCGCGCTATCCCTACGCCGGGCAGGCGGGTTACGTGGCGTTGTTCCGGCAACGTCTCACCCCTCAACGGCTGACTGAAATGCTGAAGTGCTGAAATGTCGACCAGCTTTTTCACCAGTTCTCCATCGACTCGCGCAGGATGTTCGCGAGGTCCTCCTCGGATGCCTCCTTCGGGGCGCCGACCAGCAGGCGTTGCTGTTTCATGGCGCCTTCTACGAGGTCGTCTATGTCGTCTTCGGTGTAGCCGAGCTCGCGCACGCCTTTCGGTGCGCCCACGTCTTTCATGAGCTGTATGAGGATGTCTGGGAGCGTGTTTTCGTCGGGCCTGTCTATCTTCTCGCCGGTGAGCAACTCGGCGACCTCCCTGTGGCGCTCCGGCATGGCCTCGTAGGTGAAGCGGAAGGAGGCGGGCGCTGTGACGATGACGGACCAGCCGTGCGGGACGAAGGGGTGGTCCTCGGGGTATCCGGGCGGCTGCCACTCGTGCTTGAGGCCGGCTATGGGGTAGGCGCAGGCGTGCGGGATGTGGACCCCCGCCGACCCGAAGCCCACACCGGCGAGGGACGCGCCTAGCATCATGGCGCCGCGGGCTTCCACGTCCTCGCCGTTCTCGACAGCGCGTCTGAGGTATTTGCCGCCGTACTCGAGCGCCTTGGCGCTCCACATGTCCGCTATCGGGTTGGCACCCTGGTAGGGCGGCCTGTCGTCCGGGCTCTCCGGCTTCGGGCGGGCGTCGTAGGGTTTGGAGATAAAAGACTCGGCGGCGTGGCAGACCACGTCGAGGCCGCAGGAAGAGGTCACCTCCGGCGGCATGCTCATCGTGAGGAGGGGGTCCACGACGCCACGGTCGGGGCGGAGGTACTGGTGCGAGATCCCGGTCTTCACCCTCTGTTCGGGGATGTCCAGGATCGCCACCGTGGTCGCCTCTGCTCCCGTGCCCGCGGTCGTCGGGATGGCGAGAAGCGGCTTCAGGGGCCCTGGCGGATTCTTTCCTCCACCCACGGGGGCATTGACGTAGTCCAGGATCTCGCCGCCGTGCGTCGCTATGAGGTCGGAGACCTTGGCGGTGTCGATGCTCGACCCGCCGCCGACGGCTACGAACCCGTCGAAGCCTCCCTCGGCGGCGAGATCCGCCGCCGCCTGAAACGAGTCGTCCGTGGGCTCCACGCGCGAGCGGTCCCACACCTCGACCTCTATGCCTTCCGCCTTGACCAGCTCGACGATGCGCCCCGTTATGTTCGCCTTCACGATGCCCGGATCGGAGACGAGCATCACCCTTCCGACACCCATCCGCTTCAGTTCCCAGCCCGCCTCCTCCGAAGCGCCGGGACCGTACTTCAGCGGCGTCGCCTCCATCGTAAAGACCGTCTCGTTGTTCGACCCTGGGCCGTTGTTCATGGCTATCTCCCTTCCCCCACGATAAGTTGTCGTTCCTTATACCCGCTCCATTCAGCGGATACACGTTCGTGCTTCAGATTCCTTCGCACGGCAAACCTGAAGCCTGAAACCTGTAGCCTGATGCCTTTGTTCAACGATTTAGCCCATTTTCTGTAGGCTGGGACGCACTCCCTCAACATAAGCAAGGGAACAGCCAGGGTCCACGTCGAGCGCATCATCCGCAAACTGGATGTCTCCGACCGCACCCAGGCCGCCGTACGCGCCATCGAACTAGGCTTCTTACCTCCAGCTTGAAGCACGCTACGCCCTTACTTCGGGCTCCGCTTGTCAGCACGCCGCCCTCCGGGCGGCTTTCAGCCTTCAGGAAGTCGTCTCGGAGTGCCGCCCAGAGCGTCGAACCCGGCCGTCGTTAACAGCGATTCCTAGTGCGCAGCGGAGCAACGCCGTTCGAGGAAAAGCTGACGAGCCTGCGAAGCAGGCGTGCTGACATAGCGCGAAGCGCCGTGCTGACAAGCTGGCCAAGCCAGTGCGCTGACATATGTGCTGTTAACACATACGTTTCATTTACTAGTATAATTTGCGTGTGAGCAGTGAAGAGTCCTGTCGCGACGAGGAGGTTTTCGGTTGACGGAGAGAGGAGCGGTGTCCGGCATGGATCCTGCGGAGCTCTGGCGCCAGTGGATAGCGTCGGGGAGCAGGATGTGGTCGGCTGGGGATGGGCAGGTGGATCTCTTCGGCCTGTATAGTCGGTGGTTCGATGGGATGCGCGAGATGCAGGAGCGCATGATCGGGGTCGCCCCAGAGCCCGTCGCCGGGAACCCGGAGGTCAGGGACCTCTGGCAGCGGTGGTTCGAAATGACCCAGGACTCGTGGCGCAGGAGCGCAGAGATGGGCCAGAGCGCGATGGAGCTTCTGCCGCGCTGGGTGCAGATGCTCAACGAGGCGCGCACCAATTTGCTTGCCGGCGGGGTTCCGCCGAGCGATCCCCTGCAGCTCGCGACCCAGTGGTACAACGCCACGAGCGGCCCATTCTCGGACTTCGTCGGGGACGTTATAGAGCGCGAAGAGTTCCTCGAGCCTTCGAGCCGCTTCTTGCAGAGCTACGCCAGCTTCTACAAGGTCTTCAGGCGCAACTCCGAGGAGTATCTAAAGAACCTCCAGCTCCCCGTCCGCTCCGATATCACCAGGATCGCCGGCCTCGTCGTCAACCTGGAGGAGAAAGTAGACCGCATCGAAGAGGTCCTCGAAGACTTCGAGTACGGCTACGCCGAGCCCGCCACGACCGAGTCGGTCAAGGAACTGGAGAAGAGGCTCGACAGGGTCGAGGGGAAGCTGGACCGCCTACTCGGGGCCCTCGAAGGCGCCCAGACCGGCGGCGCGCAGGATGCGGAGCCCAGCGTCCGGGAGGTGGCCGGGCTCAATGGCTCGCCGGCCGAGGTCAGGGCGACTGATGCCGCCAGGCGCAAGGCGCGGGAGTTGGGCGTAGATCTATTCGAGGTAGAAGGCACGGGGAACGGCGGCCAGATCACCGCCGAGGACGTGCGCAGGAAGGGGAGAGCTAGATGACCGAGACGGCCAACTACGGAGCGGTTCCCACCTCGGGCGACGCGGTTATACCCGCTGACGTGGAGAACTTCTTCGACAAGTACAGCCGCGGCATGAGGATAGTCGTCGAGGGCGCCCAGGCCGACACCGGTCAGACGCCCAAGGAGACGATCTGGACCAAGAACAAGGCCAGGCTCTACCACTACGCGCCAAATGCGGAGAAAAAGCATCCCGTCCCCCTACTCATGGTCTACGCCCTCATCAACAGGCCGTACATCCTCGACCTCATGCCGGGCAACAGCTTTATCGAGTACTTGGTAGGCGAGGGCTTCGACGTCTACATGCTCGACTGGGGCATCCCCGGCGAGGAGGACAAAGACCTTACCTTCGAGAACTACGTCCTCGACTATATACCTAGGGCGGTCAAGAAGGTTCTCAAGTATTCCGGCGCGGATGAGTTCAGCCTGCTCGGCTACTGCATGGGCGGCACGATGAGCGCCATGTACGCTTCATTGTTCCCCGAGCACCTGAAGAACCTCATCCTCATGACCGCGCCGGTGGAGTTTCCCGAAGGTGAGATGGGGCTCTACAGCCTCTTCACGAGCGAGAAGTACATGAACCCTGGCCTGCTTGCAGACGCCTTCGACAACATCCCCGGCGACCTCATCGACACGGGCAACAGGATGCTCAAGCCCGTCACCAACTACGTCGGCACCTACGTCAACATGTGGGAGCGCATCTTCGAGGAGAAGCCGATGGAGACCTGGCTCGCCATGAACAAGTGGGTCAACGACGG
>JBKPOM010000210.1:0-4037 GCA_046733115.1 Actinomycetota bacterium
ACGGAACCGGCCTGGCGTCGCCTAACAATCGCGCCTGTCATCGTCTGACAGCATCCAAACTCAGGGCCGTTCCTCGCCGCGATTCCAGATATAAGCGGCAGTCTTCCACTCCCCATTCTCTTTCTTCCAAACCGTTACGTAATTGCCCGCGCCTTGACCTTTCTGCGGCTTGTCCCAGCTCACCTTGTAGGTACCCACCTCGTAGGCCATATCGCCAGCATCAGCCACCTCCACCTTCCTAGGCTCACGCGTCAGATCAAATTTCCTGCCGCCAAACTCTCCTGCCCATCGGCTCCGGATGCTCTCCGGACCCTCGTAGCCATTGCTACCCTGCGGCAGGTAGAACCCTCCCTGAGCGTAGAATCGCTCCACCGCCGCGCTGTCTTTGGCGGCTAGAGCCTCACGCCAGCGCTGTTCCAGGCCGCGGATCTTCTGCTCCTCGGCTTGTTTATCCACGCTGCCAGCGACTCTATCGCCTGCAGTGTCCCGGACCGCTGTTGTGTCACGAGGGTTCCTACATGCAGCGACTGCCAAAATGAAGAGGATAACCAGCGTCGTTGTGCCGGCGCGCATAGTGCCTTCCCATCTAAGATCGTTTTTGAAAGCCAGGCTTCAGTGCAGAATATCTTTAGGCAGACAAATCCTTTGCAAGCCGTCGCCCAGTCCGCTGCAAGCGCAGTAAACTGCCACCATTTTCGCCAACGCCAAGGCCCTGGATGCCGGGACAACCGTTTCGGGCGTGCCGTACTTCATTATGGAGTTGGTCGACGGTGTGCCGCTCAACGAGTACTGTGACACTCAAAACTCAATATTCGACAGCGCCTCGAGCTGTTCATCTCGCTGCCCTTACCTCATCCAAGAAGTGGGCCAGCGGTGCTAGCAGCATTGTCCACTCGTGAACTCGGTCCTCCCATTTAGTATTCCACTCTCGCCTAAAGGCCCCCCTCCCAAGTGGCGACTGGAGAGCATCGGTGCGGCTCCCGTCAAAGACCATCCTAGTCGTGGATGACAATGTGCAGGTCTGCTCCTTTATCGCCTGTGTGCTCAGGGAAGCAGGGTACGACGTTGTCGAAGCATATGATGGACCGGAGGCGCTTCGGATGTTACCAGCGATGCCCCAACTTCAGCTCCTGGTCACAGACGTGGTGATGCCGAGGCTGAGCGGCTTCGGTTTAGCCTCTCATATCGTCGCGGCCTGCAATGTGCCCGTTCTCTTCCTGTCCGCCTATCCTAGCCCTATGGAGATCCCCGGACCTGTTCTGCAAAAGCCCTTTACTGCAGAAACCCTTCTGGATCTTGTCGCACGGCTACTCGCCCTGGCCTATCCTTCTGTCCGAGGGACGGCCTAGGCAGTTATGAGGCAGAGCTGGCTGCACCGCCCCACATCACAGCATTGGGAAGTGGTTACCAGCAGAAGCAACGGCACTTCACGGTATCTTAGGTCTAGGCACCGCAAGTGACCTCGATTGGCCCCATATTCGGCCCTACCGTATAGCCGCGAGCTCTGTGGGATTGCCTCGGGCTCTCCGACGCCGTTGTTGTCCGGACTCCCGCAGTATTCCGGAACGTGTTGTCCTTGCCTCCATCGATTTCGACACCTGCCAATTCTACCTTCTGATCGTACTTGCTTCCCTCAGCATTCGTGGACACCAGCGTCTCTGCCGAAGTTTTGTCGGAGTCGTCACCCGGTCTGCGCTCGATGAAAATGCGAACCCACAGCCAGCGGTCGCCCTCGGCTGTGTGGTACTTGCGTGAGGACTCACAAATCAGGGTATCCCCCAACGTACGCGGGCTTCGACCAGGCGTCCCAGCTTCAGCCGGAATCCCCTCGGTGGATTCACTGAGCGCAACATCAGGAGTGGTATCGCCCTGTTTCGTGGCGCACGCTGGGGCTAATGAGAGTACGATAATCGCGAAAGGGCTGAGGGACCGAATAATTGTGGTCATAAGAGGATTCCGTTGTTTGAACACCACAGACCGACCTTGAACTATGCCTGGCGACTCAATCCGGAATCACGCCTCGATCGAGTCCGAGAGGCGCTCGAAGGTGAGATACCAGCCGGGCGGTCGCGGCTCGCCGCCTTGAAATTCGAAGTGCTCCTCCGAGAGTAGGCGTCCCTGTACAAGGGCATCCGCACCGCTGTCTCGCCAGACTGTTTCCGCTCGGCGGGTCGCTACTCCCCAGGCAGGGAGCCACCGATCTACAGGAACCTCTGGATACAGCGATCTAAACTCGGGTTTCAGCTTGGCGCGCCGTTGCCCGCCCACAAACCCCCCATGAAGATTACCTGCACAGAGTTGTCGGGTAGGTTGGAGATAGCGGTGACGAACGTCACGCGTTTACATGTGCGCTCGAATCACGCAGCGTTCATCGCGGGTAGTGGCCTTGGCGCACTCGCTGAAGGACTCAGCGGAGGCTAGCTCGCCCTCGTAGGCGAGCATCTGAAGCAGGTCAATTTCGGGGGTAAATAGTTACGCGATTTCTAACCCTGATCTAAGTTGCTAATCCTAGCTAACCGATCCAGAATAGTGTTGCCGCTCTAACCTACGCTAGCGAAAAAGGCAGAGCCGGTGAAATGCAGGAGTCTCACCCCCCCACTAGTCCTGAGGTTCCCATGCATTGCTCTCCTCTCCTTCCGACGGTCGCCCTGGCGGGCGCCTCGTGAGGTCAAACTGCTGGTGGAGCAGCGCGGGCGCTGATTAGGGTGCTACAATGCAGGATCGATGTGCAGCTCATAGTGGAGGGGCAGAGGCTCATGTGAGGCGGAATCTCGCGACTCCGATGAAGGACACTCGCTTTATCGACGCGAGAACCAGATCGAATTTTTGACACGTTGCGCGAGGTTTTGGAGCAGGCGCTCAGTGACGCCGTTTGAGGGGCTCGAGGTGTGCGTGTGGTGCCAATCTAAACATCCCGCTGGTCCCGCAGAATAAGACGATGAGTGTACGTGAGGCACGCCTCAAGCCGCAGTATGCGGCCGAGTATCCCAATATGCCGGCGGACGTGTGGATGCCAGCGATGGAGCTTGCCCCTTTCCTCCTCCAGCGCGCTCGTGTCCGCCGTCAAGAGGGTCGATATACCCGCACCTTTGATCCTACACATTTTGAGTTTCGCGGTGGCGACACTAGACCGCGACCACGGATCTCTCGCACGCGAAGCACGGACCCTAAAGCGTAGCCACGGAGACCGAGTGATTGAAGTGAAGTTCGAGCTCGAAGGTGTCGAGCAGGATGAAGCGCAAAAAGCCGTCTCAAAGACTATCAGGTTCTACCAACAGGCCCTAGACGGGGTGACTTGCCCGACTCACGGTGAGCATGGATGCTTGCTGCGAGGCGCTCACCAGCGCTGCCAAAGCTCGAGTTCGCGCCCTGTCCCGAAGAGATGACGACCTGTAGCTAGATAGAGGGAACGGCTGTGGGACAATTCAACAGCAGGATTAGGCTGGTGCGGCTGCGGCCCGAGTTCGCCAGCCTCTACCCAGGCTTGGACCACATGGTCTGGGAAACGGCCACTGAGCTGGCGGCCAAGCTCTTGGCGCAAGATGTGCTGCAGCCCAGTCCGGGATACATGCTCAGTAACCGGGTACTTCCGGAGGAGCATTTGAGGGCTAGTGTTGACACACCGCCGACACGAGTCCGGCAAGGATGAGAGAGCGGGGATCGCAAGCGGCCAAGTCGCCGCAGCTGATGCCTCCTGGGGAGTAAGCAGGAGAAGTGGAGTTGAAGTAACGGCCTGCTGCAACATTCGGGGCTCCTCGCGGAGCCCTTTTCTCATCCCCGGCGTGCCGGATAATCTGCCAGATAAGCGCCTGCTCGTGGCTCTCTGTTCCGATGGAGCAATCCTTCGCAGGTTGGATCTCTAAGAGCTATGGCGTATAGAGCTGGCTCGGCCGAGCGGCCAGGAACAGGTACGAGTTGCCGTTGATGAGGACTTTAGTCAGCGGGCCACGCGAGGGAGGCGCGGCCTTGGCAGTCCACCTGTTGGTCGCGGGGTTGTAGGCGTAAGCGCCCCCCGAACCGACGACGAACAGCTGGCC
>JBKPOM010000211.1:0-19869 GCA_046733115.1 Actinomycetota bacterium
GATCGACCCCCCAAACGGCGGGCGGTCTCCGCCTTGGGGACGCCCTTCTTGATCGACTCGACAATCTTGTTCCTGAGGTCCAGCGAATATCCACTCATGCATCTACGATACCCGGCGCACCATCATCGCAATCCGCTGTTAGAACACCCATTTCTACGCACTCCGATGAATAAGGGTAAAGAGAAGGCCGGGGCGTCTAGACGCCCTGGCCCCCTAACCGCAGAATGTCCTTACCGCTCAGCCGGTCTTCGCCTCCGTCATCTCTGGGGTTAGTCGACCCTTACGCCGTCCCTGATAACTTTCTCGCACCCGTCCTCGATGTCGTCTCCGGGGTTGGCTCTGGCCCGATCGGATCCGGGGCCACAGGAGATGTCGTCCTTGCTCTTATCGACTGCACCGATAAAGTCGTCGCCATACCCACCGTGGCCGACGTCTTGGCCACCGCCGAGGCGCAACGCGTCGCCGCCGCTCCGACCTCGGACATGGTCAGCGCCACCGTAGCCGTAGATCGCGTCGGCCGCCTTTATGGGTGCCTTCGAGGGTGTTCGGTTCGTCATCGCCCTTGATCAAAGCGGCCAGGGCCACGCCCGCGAACACGAGGACCATCAAGCTCATCATCATGAGAAAGATGCCTGCTCTCTTCACCTCGTTGCCTCCTTCTAAACTATCGGCACCTCTACGCGAGGGGTGCCCCTCTTTAGACCTCTAGTCTATGCGGTCTTCTCGGGTGTGTAGCGATGAGGCATGCTCCATGGTGGGACTTCCGAGAAGAGCCCTTCCACGCACTCGGGTGAATAGGGCTAGCAGGGGCGAGGGCCGGGCACCGAAGTAGAACCCGACTCCAGACTAACCTCGCACCACATCCGTATCGCCCGACGGACCCGCGCCACGCGCTTGCTGGTCCCCTCCGCGTCAAAGACCTCTTCCGTGCTCAACAGCGTCCCCAGGAGCTTCAAACGCTTCCACAGGGACATGACCTCATCCGCTGGTGGAGCGGGACACTTCAGGAGCGGCACTACGTTATGGCTCATGAGGAGCCTGCTTTTGTTCGCCTGCACGCTCCTAACCGGAGCCTTTGTACTCAAATTAGCAAGGCCGGAGGATTAGCGTATCTCTCAAATGAACTATTTATTACAACTTTCTTCGCGAACTTCTTAGAAACCCGTACACGCGAAGTTCGTAGAAGGCACCCTCCGAAACTGTCCGAAAAGGGCTCCTGAGAGAGTGGCTCGGTAGAGTACCGAGCATGAGAAAAGCATATCAAAGCGACCTCTCCGATGCCGAGTGGTCCTACATAGAACCCCATGTCCCTGGCCTCAAAGCCCCGGGACGCCCTAGAGTACACACCCTGCGCGAGATCGAGATCCTCGATGCCATCTTCTACATCGTGCGTAGCGGATGCGCCTGGCGCCTATTGCCGCACGACTTTCCGCCCTGGAAGACCGTACATCATTACTTCAGAACTTCCGCTGGGCCAATGCGGCGCGGCAAGTGTGGGGAAGGGGGGCGCACCCATAGAGAGAAGACACGACCTGCCGACCTTGAGGACACCATATCCGACGCATGAGCTCGGGGCATCCGCCGAACGGCACATCTTTTGCGAGGGGCATGCGAAAGGCCGGGATACCCCGAAGGATGCTCCGGCCAGGTCGGTTGGCTACTGCTCGGCTACTCCGGCACCGCGGTCTCTCGCTCCATACCCCACACTAAGGTAGCCTCGTATTTCCTCTCATCGGCGGCCCGATCCGTGGCGGCTGCGAGCAGGTCGTCGTGGGTACCGAACATGGACTCCGGAAAAAGTCGGCGTGCCTCCTCTAGCTCCTCGGTCGAGAGCCATCCGCCGGCCGGCCAGGTCCTCAGTGTCGGGCCTTCCGCATCCTCTTTGCGGCAGTTCAGGTACTCCGGGCAGGTAGGGCACATCAGCCTGATCTCCTCACCCCGGTCCGCGGTGGCCACCGCGTAGACGCTGCCCAGGTTGAAGTCGTTGCCGCAGATCGCGCAGCAGTCTATCGAGGCGTCGGCGGCCACGAGCTTGCGCGTTATCTCGATCAGCACGTTCGTCCTCCTGTTCCCTTGGCGGAGGACGCTTCCGCACGTACCTCTCGCGCCCTCGCCGCGAGCCTTTTCGCGTCGCCCAAGACGATGTAGGCGCCGTAGCCGACAGCGCGCTCGGCGGTGTACTTCAGGCCGTCGAGCAGGTCCTCGGCCTGCTGGAACTGCCGCGCCATCTCTTCGGCGCCGACCCACTCGCGCCCGTGCGGGGCGTTCCACAGCTCGAATAGGCTGCCGACCTCGGCGGCGAAACCGCCGCCCCCGGCCTTCTTTTATTCCGTCACGTTCTCCTCCTCGTTCGTGAATCCTTCAATCGATCGGAAGGCTCGTCGGGACGGTCCCCCGTGCCCCTGGCGCATCAACTCGAAGCCCTTAGAGAGCAGGCCGCAAGAGAGGGTTACGAAGTTTTCGAGGAGGTGACGGACCCCGGTCAGAGCGGTGCTAGCCTAAAGCGCCCCGGCATGGACCGCGTGCGCGACCTCGTGGCCGCCGGGAGCATCGCCGTGGTGCTGGCCCAGGACCGAGACCGCATCGCCCGCGAGCCCGCCTATCACTACCTGCTCCGATGCGAGTTCGAGGAGCACGGTACGAAGATCCGCGCCGTGAACGACAGGGGAGACGACAGCCCGGAGGGCGAGCTCACGGACGGTATCCTGGATCAACTTGGCAAGTACGAGCGCGCCAAGATAGCCGAGCGCAGCCGCAGGGGGAAGTTGCGCAAGCCCCGCGAGGGAAAGGTCATGGCCGGTCACCGCGTCAAGTACGGGTTCACGCACAACGATACCCGCGACGGTCTATTGGTGGATGAGGTCAACATTAAGGTCTTGCGGCGAATCTTCCGCATGGTGGGCGTCGAGGGTTACAGCATGAACGCCGTGTACAAGACCTTCGAGCGTGAGCGGATACCCGGGCCGGGAGGCGGCAAGCGGTGGGACCGGGCGTTCTTCCGGGTGGCCATCCTGGACGACGTCTACAGGCCCCACGCGTGCGAGTAGGTAGAGGAGCTAGAGGAGCTTCTCTTACCGGACGTGGCGGCACGCCTGGATTGCGATCAGCTCTACGGCATCTGACGGCGTCGGCGTGCTCTGGGACATCCCCGAATTCGCCGAGGCCGTCGCGCCTCGAGGCGGGGTGGAGTCCGAGGCTTCTGTGTCGATCGTTCCTGTCGGCCTGCCCGAGAAGGCGGCCGCCGTGCTTTCCGGAGTGGGACTCGAACCGCACGGTGTCGATGCCGTCACGAGGCGCAGCGGGGTGGAGATGCCCGAGATGCTCCCCGCGCTGGCCCTATTGGAACTCAAGGACTTCGTGCGCCGCGACGGGGTGGGCGCTTACGTCAGGAGGGCGGTTCCGTGACGGAGCCTACCCTGGGCGAGCTCTGGTCCCGCTACTTCCAGGATCGGAACCGGATCGCCGCTGGTGGTATGCCCCGTGTGCAGCTCAGGTCGGCGGAGCGCGAGGTGAGGGGGCTCAGGGACCGGCTGGTGGTCAACTACTCGCCGCTGGTCAGGTACGTCGCGGGAAGAACCGCCGAGCGTATCTCGGGACCGCTCGAGCAGGAAGGGCTCATCTCGTCCGGACTGATCGAGCTACTTGGCGCGGTCGAGACCTTCGATCCGGGGCGTAGGGCCAAGTTTGAGTCCTATGCGATCTCCAAGATCCAGTGGTCCATCCTCGACGAGCTGAGGAAGGTAGACTCACTCTCGCGCCGCAAGCGTCTCAGACTGCACCAGATGGATCGCGCCAGGGACGAGCTGGTGCAGAAGCTCGGCCGGGCACCGACGGAGTCCGAACTCGTCGGGCGCCTCTGCATAAGCGTCACCGAGCACCGGGCGTTCTCGACCAGTGCGCGCGAGCGCAAGTGAGATCCTTCGAAGCCTGAGGGGAGATCCAGGGCGGTTGGGTCGGCGGGTTGCACGAGCTGATCGGGGACCATGCTGCGACCGACCCGGCCTCTGCGGCCGAGGTGGCCGAGGTCCGGGCGAGGCTGGTCCGGGCAATAGCGTGCCCCGTGGAGAAGGAGCGGGTGGTCACCACCTTCTACTACTTCGAGGGGCTGACGTTGAGGGAGATCGCCCGGGTGCTCGACCTTACCGAGGGGTGCATCTCGCAGATAGTCCACGCTATGCTCGCCCGGCTCATGCACAGCCTCGATGAGGAAGGAGTGGTCACAAGACGGGCCGCCTGCGATCGCTAGAAGCATAGGTACCCCTGTGTTAAGATCTCCCTTCGGACGTGACCTTGCGTTCAGGTCTCGTCAACGACTACGCACGCCCGCCGTAGGGTCCTTCGGACCCGGGTGGTGGTCCGCCGGAAGGTCGAGAGGCAGATTGCGAGGTGCGGGCGGAGGATGCCAACCACCTGAAAAGAGAGGTAGAGACCTTGCAGAGCACGAGCGAGCGTGTAGGAATCAGGGAGCTGCTGGAGGCCGGCGTCCACTTTGGGCATCAGGCCAAGCGCTGGAACCCCAAGATGAAGCGCTACATCTTCGCCCAGCGGGCGGGGGTTCACATTATCGATCTGGATCAGACGCTGACCCTTCTGGGGCGGGCGTTGGACTTCGTCCGCAGCGTCGCCGAGGCGAACCGCGAGGTCCTCTTCGTAGGGACCAAGAAGCAAGCCCAGATCCCGCTCGCCGAAGAGGCCTTGAGGAGCGGGCAGCCTTTCGTAGCGGAGCGCTACATCGGCGGGATGCTCACCAACTTCCAAACCATCCTGCCGCGTATCCAATATTTCAAGGAACTGGCCGTGAGGGTCGACGAGACCCCGGAGGAAGACAGGACCGGCAAGGACTGGTTCGCCCTCAACCGCGAGTACCAGAAGCTCAGGCGCAACTTCGCCGGCATCACGGAGATGGAGCGCCTTCCCGGTGCGGTCTTCGTCATAGACCCCAACCGCGAGGAGCTTCTGGTCAAGGAGGCGAACAGGCTCAAGATCCCAGTTCTGGCGCTCACCGACACCAACTGCGACCCCGATGTCATAGACTACGTCATCCCAGGCAACGACGACGCGATACGTTCGATCAGCCTGATGTCCCGTCTGGTCGCCGACGCGATCATCGAGGGCAGGGGCGAGGAAGCGCGGGCTGACGAACGCCCGGTGCCGCCGGTGATCGAAGACGCCACCGTCGAAGGGGAGGTTCAGCAGACCGAGACGACGACCGGCGCCACCGGAGAGCCCCCTCCCGTCGAAGCGACGGAGATGCCACCCGCCGAGGACGTAGCGGAAGGCGGGGCCGAGGCCACCGTGGAGCCCGAAGTCGTTATCGAGGAGACCGAGGTCGTGGCTGAGCCGGAGGAGGCGTCGGCCGTCGAGGTAGAAACCGAGGTTGCCGAAGAGCCTAAGACCACAGAGATCGACATCGAAGGGGTCGAGCCGGAGGCTGCCGCGGAGCTCGAGGCGGAGGAGCCGGTGGAAGAGGATGTAGAAGAGTCCGTCGACGGCGGGGAGCCGGAAGAAACAAACGAGAACATCGAGGAGAATTAGGAACTTTGGCTAGTACGATAGAGAAGATCAAGCAACTCCGGGCGGAGACTGCCGCCGGAATGATGGACGTGAAGCGCGCCCTGGAGGAGTCGGACGGCGACGTGGAAGGCGCCCGTCAAGTCCTGAGGGAGAGGGGCCAGGCACTCACCGCGAAGAAGAGCGGGCGCGCCGCGACCGAGGGGCTCATCGAGGCCTACGTCCACTTCAACGGGCGCGTTGGCGTGCTTGTCGAGGTCAACTGCGAGACGGACTTCGTCGCGCGCACGCCCGAGTTCAAGGAGTTCGCCCGCAACGTGGCGTTGCACGTCGCTTCCATGCGGCCGATGTGTGTCACGCCCGAGGACATCCCGGCGGGCGCCCTTGAGGAAGAGCAGCAGGTTGTCGAGAAGCAGGTCGCCGAGATGGGCAAGCCCGGGAACATCGCTGAGAAGATCGTCGAGGGCAGGATGAAGAAGTGGGTCGCCGAGCAGGCGCTCACCACGCAGCCCTACATCAAGGAGACGGATAAGACGATTGGGGACCTGTTGCAGGAGACCATCCAGAAGGTCGGCGAGAACGTCGTGATCCGGCGCTTCGTCCACTACGAGCTCTAGCAACGAACTTGGACGGGGCCGCCAGAAAGACGGGCGAGATCGATGGGGCCGGGCTCTCTGAACTCGGCCCCGTCAAACGCGTCGTCCTCAAACTCTCCGGGGAGAGCCTGGCCGGCCACGGCGGGTACGGGATCTACCCCGCAAGCCTCGACTCGACGGCGCAGGGCGTTTTGGAAGCCGTCGAGGCGGGGGCGGAGCTGGCGGTCGTGGTCGGCGGCGGCAACATCTTCCGCGGTTCGCAGGTCGCCGACGAGCTTGGTATAGAGGGGGCGACGGCCGACTACATGTCCATGCTCGGGACCGTCATCAACGCGATGGCGTTGCAGGCGGCCCTCGAAAGGCGCGGCGTCGAGACGCGGGTCCAGACGGCCATCGAGATCCAGGAGGTCGCAGAGCCTTACATCCGGCGGAGGGCCATACGCCACCTGGAGAAGGGCAGGGTCGTAATCTTCGGCGGCGGGACCGGCAACCCCTTCTTCACGACCGACACCGGCGGCGCCTTGAGGGCGCTGGAGATCGGGGCCGATGCCCTACTTATGGCGAAGAACCGGGTCGACGGGGTCTACGACAAGGATCCGCTGAGGTACCCCGACGCAGTGCGTTTGCCCCGGCTCAACTACATGGACCTGCTCTCCAACAACCTCTCGGTGATGGACCACACCGCGGCCACGCTGTGCAGCGGAGAGAATTTGCCCATAGTCGTCTTCGATATACTCAAGAAAGGCAATTTGCGCCGCATCTTGCAGGGGGAAGAGGTGGGGTCGCTGGTATGGGGAGAGGCGAACGGAGGAGGCTAACATGTCTGACGTTATAGATCTTTCGGCCGCCGAGCGTAGGATGGGCGGGGCCGTCGAGGCCGTCAAGAGCAATTTCGCGACGATACGCACCGGCAGGGCGAATCCCTCGCTACTAGATCGCATAGAGGTCGAGGTCTACGGCACCAGGATGGCCCTGAGAAGCATCGCCAACATCGGCGTACCCGAGGCGCGGCTTCTCACGGTCACCCCCTTCGACCCGAACTCCCTCAAGGATATCGAGCGGGCCATAAGGGACGCGAACATCGGCCTCAACCCGCAGAATGACGGCAAGATCCTGCGCCTCCCCATCCCCGAACTCACGGAGGAGAGGCGCCGAGACTTGATCCGGATGGCGAGAAGCATGGCCGAAGAGGGTAGGGTCTCGGTCAGGAACGTGCGCCGCGACGAGATGAGGGACCTCCACGAGCTGCGCAAGGAAGGCGAGATCTCCCAGGACGACGAGCATAGGGCCGAGGAAGAACTCCAGAAGCTCACCAACGGCTACGTCGAGAGGGTCGAGGCGGCACTTGCCGACAAGGAAGCCGAGCTCTCGGAGGTCTAACTGCTGGAACCCGCCGAGGAACCACCGCCCACGGAAGCCCTTGCGAGGCCAAACTTCGACCCCGCGCTGATCCCGCGCCACGTAGCCATCATCATGGACGGCAACGGCCGCTGGGCTAAGCGCCGCTGGCTGCCGCGCGCCGCAGGCCACAGGGCCGGTGTCTCTGTGTTGACGCCGCTCCTCGAGACCGCCGGCCGCGCCGGGGTCGAGACGCTAACCCTCTACGCATTCTCGACCGAGAACTGGAACCGTCCCGAGCGAGAAGTCAAGACGCTCATGAAGCTTTTTCTGGAAACCGCCCGCGAGAAGGTGCCCGAGCTGAACGAGCGAGGGGCCAGGCTCCGCTTCCTCGGAAGGCGGGATGGTCTCCCGGCCTCGGTCTCGGAAGCCCTCACGGAGGCCGAGCAGTTGACCGCGGCCAACGACAGCCTCGACGTGTACATCGCGCTCAACTACGGAGGCCGCGCCGAGATCGTGGACGCCACCAGAAGGATCGTCGCGGATGGCCTCTCGCCCGAGGACGTTGATGAGAGCACCTTCGCCCGTTACCTCTACGCACCCGACGTGCCCGAGGTCGACCTGGTGATCCGGACCAGCGGTGAGCTGCGCGTCTCGAACTTTTTGCTCTGGCAGATCGCCTACGCCGAGTTCTACGTGACCGACACGCTCTGGCCCGATTTCTCGTCCGCGGAGTTCTTGCAAGCCCTCGAGTCTTTCGCGTCCCGGTCGAGGCGCCGGGGCGGCGTCTAGACCGGCATGCTGCGTTGGAGGGCCGCCACCGCACTGGTGCTCGCCCCGATCGCGCTCGCCAGCATAGCCCTGGGCAAATGGGCCATCCTCCTCGTCCTCCTCGTCGTGATAGCCGGCGCCGCCTACGAGCTCTCGCGGGCCGTGGAACCACTGCCCTTCCTGGCCGCGTTCGGCGCGGGGGCCTTCCCGCTCCTCCTCTCCATCCCTTATCACCAGAAGGGCATCCTTGCCGGCGCCATGGCCAGCCTGCCCTGGGCGCTGTTCTGGCTGGCCGCAAGGCCCGGGACGAGAACCCTCATGGCAGTCCTTGCGGTGCTCTTGATGGCGATCTGGGTCGGCGCGCCGCTCGCGCATCTCGGGCTCTTCCCGCATACGCGCGACGGCATCGTCCTCATCCTGATAGCCGTGGTCGGGCCTTGGATCTCCGACTCCGGCGCCTACTTCGCCGGGCGCCTCTTCGGTCGCCACCTGCTGTTCCCGAGCCTGAGCCCGAAGAAAACCGTGGAGGGCGGCGCGGGCGGCCTCCTCCTGACCTTGCTCGTCGTGGCCCCTGTCGCTTACCTGCTCCTGGACTTCGGCCTCGTGAAAGCCCTGATCATCGGCGCCATCGTCTCCGCCGCGAGCCAGTGCGGCGACCTCTTTGAATCATCCCTAAAGCGCATCCTCGACGTGAAGGACCTGGGTACCTTCCTCCCCGGCCACGGCGGCGTCCTGGACCGCGTGGACAGCCTCCTGTTCACGGCCCCCGCGGTATACTACATTTCCCTGCTCGTATGAGAACGGACCCCACACTCCGATGAAACGCCGACTCACGATCCTGGGCTCGACCGGCAGTATCGGCCGCCAGGCCCTTGACGTCGTTCGCCGATACCCCGACCGCTTCGACGTCGTCGGCCTCTCCGCAGGACGCGATGCACACACGCTCGCCCTCCAGGCCAACGAGTTCGACCCAGAATACGTCGCCCTGGAATCCACGGGCGCGGACCCACTCGAAGGCCTCCAAGCCGAAGTCATCTCCGGCCCGGGCTCCGCCGAACGCCTCGCGGAGGCCTCGTCCGACGTCGTCCTCAACGGCATAGTGGGCTTCGCCGGCCTCGCCGCCACCGTGGGCGCGCTTCAGGCCGGAAACCACGTCGCCCTCGCCAACAAAGAATCGCTCGTCGCAGGCGGGGAGTGGGTCATGACCCTCGCAGGCGGTGACCGCATAATACCCGTAGATTCGGAGCACTCGGCGATCTTCCAGTGTTTGGAGGGGAGGTACGATTCGGAGGTACGGGGGATTTTGCTGACGGCGTCCGGGGGACCTTTCTATACCTTCCAGAAAGCGCGCATAGTGGAGGCTGGGCCTGAAGATGCGCTCAAGCACCCGACGTGGCGGATGGGGCGTAAGATCACGATAGACTCCGCGACGATGATGAATAAGGGCCTCGAGGTGATAGAGGCGCACCACCTCTTCGCTGTCCCTTACGAGGACGTGCGGGTCGTCGTGCACCGCCAGTCGGTCGTGCACGGGGGCGCCATGTTCGAAGACGGCTCTGTCGTATTGCACGCTGCGCTTCCCGACATGAGGCTGCCTATCGCATTCGGCATTCTCTATCCCGAGAGGGTCGATGTCGGAGCCGAGCCGGTGCCCTTTGGTGGCGTGAGTTGGAGCTTCGAGGAGCCGAAAAACGACGTGTTCAGGTGTTTGCCGCTCGCGGTTGAAGCCGGCCGTGCCGGTGGCGCGTACCCTGTTGCGCTCAACGCGGCCAACGAGGTTGCTGTCGAGGCCTTCCTTGACGGCAGGATAAGATTCTTTCGGATAGCAGATGTGATCGAGGAGGTCCTCGAGGCGGTGCCGGATTTCGGAAAAATGCAGAGCATGGACGCAATTAAGGCCGTTGATGCGTGGACGCGTGAGCAGGCGCTCGGGCGGGTGGACGTGCGATGACCGTCGTAGTCGCGCTGCTTGGCCTCATCTTCCTCATAGTTATTCACGAGCTCGGGCACATGCTCACGGCCAAGGCTTTAGGCGTCAGCGTGCCCGAGTTCGCCGTCGGGTTCGGGCCGCCGCTCGTAAAGAAGAAGATCGGCAAGACCGTCTACTCGTTCCGCATCATCCTCCTCGGCGGGTTCGCCAAGATGGCCGGGATGGGCGACGGGGCTGAAGGTCCCGACACGTATCACGCCAAAGCGGCCTGGCGGCGAGCGCTCATCATCCTTGCCGGACCAGCGGCTAATGCCGTCGCGGCTGTTGTCATACTCGCCTGCGTTTACATGTTCCAGGGCGTCGTCACCGACGTAAAGCTGGTTGTAAGCGCGGTAGAGCCCGCCTCCATGGCCCAGGAAGTTGGGATCAAGGCTGGAGACCGGATCGTCGGGCTGAACGGCAGCCAGGTGAAGTCCTGGGACGACTTCGAGCGCAGGATGATGGGCCGCAAGCCGGGGGAGAAGGTGAGTGTGACCGTGGTGCGCGACGGTTCGCCGAAGACTTTCGAGGGAGAGCTGGGGGTCGACCCGCAAGACAAGCAGCACGCGCTCCTCGGCGTGAGGCCAACAATCGAGACCACCACCTACGGGCCCGTGAAGTCACTCGGTCTCGCCGTGCAGAGGTGTGGTGAGATCACGGTCAAGCTTGGCGCCTTCGTCGGGCAGCTTATAACCGGCCAGAAGGACCTCTACAAGAACGTGACGGGTCCCGTCGGCATCGCCTCCGTCGGGAGCACCGCCGTTAGCCAGGGTTTCTTTTTACCGCTTCTGGCTTTGATCAGCCTCAACCTCGCGCTGTTCAACCTGCTCCCGATCCTGCCGCTCGACGGCGGGCACCTCTTCTTTATAGCGGCCGAGAAGGTGCTGGGCAGGCCGGTCAGCGAGCAGACTATGGGCAAGATCGCCGC
The DNA here is from genome assembly GCA_046733115.1 of Actinomycetota bacterium. Classification (GTDB taxonomy): domain Bacteria; phylum Actinomycetota; class Rubrobacteria; order Rubrobacterales; family Rubrobacteraceae; genus Rubrobacter_D. The sequence continues at coordinate 11,114 of JBKPOM010000211.1, forward strand.
CTTCGGCCTCGTCCTGGTCCTCGCCCTGTTCTTGTTCGCCACATACGCCGACTTGAGTAAACTGTTCACCGGACAACCGTTTATCCCGGATTAGGGTAAGAACGAAGCAACTTCTGGGAGTGAGATGACAGAAGCAGCAGTGCGACAACGGCCGGTCACGAGCCGGCAGATAAAGGTCGGTGACGTGCCCATCGGTGGCGGCGTCCAGGTGGCGGTGCAGTCGATGACCAACACCATGACCTACGACGTGGAGGCGACGGTGCAACAGGTCTACGACCTGAACGCCGCCGGCGCCGACCTCGTGCGCGTGTCCGTGAACGGCTCCAAGGCGCTCAAGGGCTTCAGGGAGGTCGTCTGGCGCTCGCCAGTACCCCTCATCGCGGACGTCCACTTCGACTACCGCATGGCGCTCGGAGCCGCAGACGCGGGCGCCGCATGCGTCCGCATCAACCCCGGCAATGTTGGTAGCGACGACCGCTACCGCCAGGTCATCGAGAAGTGCCAGGAGACGGGGACGGCCATGCGCATTGGAGTCAACTCGGGCTCGGTAGAAAAGCGGTTCTGGGACCTCCCGAAGGCCGAGGCGCTCGTGGCGAGCGCTTTGCACAAGGTCGAGATCGCCGAGGAGATGGGCTTCTTCGACTTCAAGGTCTCCCTCAAGGCGAGCCACGTCTCCGAGATGGTCGAGGCCAACAAGAAGTTCCGCGAGCACTCCGACGCCCCGCTGCACCTCGGCATCACCGAGGCGGGAACGAAGCTCCCGGGCGCCATAAAGAGCGCTGCGGCTTTGGGACAACTACTGCCCTACGGCATAGGGGACACCATCCGCATCTCGCTCGCCGAGGACCCCGTCGAAGAGATACCGGTCGCGTACCAGATCCTCTCGGCCCTCGACCTCAGGCACCGCGGGCCCAACGTCATCGCCTGCCCCAGCTGCGCCCGCACGCTCGGCTTCGACGTTATAGGAATGGCCGCGAAGGTCGAAGAGGAACTAAAACGCTACGAGGACCACTTCACGGTGGCGGTAATGGGCTGCGTCGTCAACGGCCCCGGCGAGGCGCGCGACGCGGACTACGGCGTCGCAGGTGGCAAGGACGACGGTGTGATCTTCTCCAATGGCCAGCCCCTTAGGAAAGTCGGCAGGGACGAGATCTACGACGCTCTCTTCGAAGAGATAGCCAAAGACGGACGCAATTAGCAGCGGATTTTCCTAGAGCCCCCTTACCACGTTTCTCGACAGGCTCGTCGGCGACGTGTCCGATTGAGCGCAGACCATTCGGCCATTACAGCGGCTATCAGAAAAAGTGAACTTCCTGATAACCGGGCCTTCAGCCACCAGCGGTTGGCGATCAGCAAGCACCAAAATGCTGATGGCTGACAAGCTGACCGCTCTAAATTCGAACCGCGATCGTGCGACTTCGTCGACTTGCACGAGGAGGGCGTGGTCCGCGCCGAAGCGTCGATCCTTGCCGCCGGTAGCCAGGATGAGGTTTTTTGCGAGCAGAGATAGGCTGTGATCCAGTGAGTTTTCACGTCCGTAAGCTCTGCTGTATCGGGAACGAACTCGTCACACGGTAGAGGCTTCGAGGCCTGTCCCGAAAGCATGGGCGTTCGGGGACGGGCTGAGCCAATGGCGCAAGCGGCTACCGCAGGTGTCCTTGTTGGCCTCGGGTGGCCGGTTGTTCGTTCCCGCCAAGGGCACCGAACGGAGGGGGTCACGGCAGGACGGGTCCAAGCTACGACGATGGCAAGATAGATCAGAACGCTGGCTTTGCGTGAATAGGAGACTGAGTACATGAGCGAGGGTGCATACCCAGGCGAACACGAAAGCCAACTGACTTCCCGGCGGAGGTTTTGGCCGGCTCGGCGGCTGCGCTCGCCGGCGGCGCTTTGCTGGCGGTCTACGGCATGGACAGGGCGCACACCACCCCGGAGTCCCCGACTGACGTAGACATCCTCAACTACGCGCTGACGCTCGAGCACCTTGAGGCAAACTTCCACGTCCAGGGGTTGCGGAGGTTCGGCGAGCAGGACTTCCGCTCAAGCAACCTCTTCAGGGGCTCGAGCAACCTGCCTAGGCCCGCCGTCTACGCCAATTTCAAGCGTATCCGCGACCACGAGGTCGAGCACGTAAAGACCCTGAAGGCCGTGATCAGGAGCCTCGGCGGCACGCGGGCACCGGCGTGCCGCTACAACCGCAACAAGACCGCCTTTACCAGCGTCGAGAAGTTCATCGCCGTCGCGCAGTTCCTCGAGAACACGGAGGTGTCCGCATACGACGGCACAATAGCCCACATAGAGGCGGCGCAACTCTTGACGGCGGGGCGACCATCGCCACGGTAGAGGCGCGTCACGCCTCGTACCTCAACCTCCTAAACGGTGATGTCCCGTTCCCGAGTGCCTTCGACGAGCCGGTGGCGCCACGGGCGATTTGCAACGCGGTCCAGGCCAAGATACGCAAACCTTGACGCGCTGTGCGCGCGGCTGCCAAACAACGTGACTTCCTAACTTCTAGAATCGCCGGGTACAGGGGCCGGCCCAAAGCTCCGGCCCCTGGGCGGCCGCCGGAGCACATCCGCGGCTACGACCGGCGCTTTTTGTACCGATTCGGGTTGAATCGCGCCGAGAAGCGCTGTCGTGCGACAGATGGCCTCTGGCTACGCGGTCTCCCGCTCGAAGGTCGACCTGACGGCCTTATCCGCGCGCCGCCAGGCATGGCTGACGGTCAGCCGCTCCATGATGGGGTAGAAACGTTCCCACCTGACGTCGCCGGCGTTTTGGCCAAACCCAAGTAGGCCGCAAATGGCTTCTGCCTCCGGCCACCCCGTGATGAGCAAGCCGGCGCTTGCCTCATCCCCGAGAGCGAGCCTAGCGCGCAGCCCAGCGAGACCGCGTTCGAGGCCGCTCTTGCTTCGTCCACGACCGGCCGGGTACGAACTGACGACCGAAGAACGCGATGTAGTCTCCTACTGTTGAACCGCGCTCCTTCCGGCAGGCGATCGTGGTGTGGACGAAGGCCGTGGCACTGCCCCTAGGCTGGTACAACAGTTTTTCGGTGGCGAACTCCGCACTGGAGGCATCGGTCATGGCGCCTCCTTCGCCATCCGTACACGTCGTGCCTTTCCTTTACGGACAATGTACGCCCGGGCGCAAACACACGCGCTCGGTTTCGACTCCTACTCGAGCGCGTGGAGGACGTGTACACAGACTTTCGCAAATTACTCACTTTCGAAGGTGGCGATCATGTTGTGGCGGAATTATGATGCATTGGTAGCATTTCGGAGCGAGCGATGGTAGGAGCAACAATGTACCGCCCAAAGCAGCATGAAAAGCAAGATCAGAGCGTCCGCCGCTCGGAGCGGCACAGGTATCTGGATGTTGCGCTTCTTGTATTGATGGTAGTGTTCTAGGTTGCCGCCCTGATCTTCGTGGCCTTGATAGCATGGTACGCCTTTACCGGGAGCGTCGGTACGGCGTCGTCGTGGGCGACCGGCATATCGTTGTTGCTGGTGACGCTGAGTTCCGGCGCCATTACGTGGGTAGAGTTAAGAAACAATCCTCTGGACGATACCGAGCGTGGCGAGTGGACGAACAAGATGTTGTTGGACGGTCTCGTCTATGTGATCAGCTTCATCGTGGCCTGCTTGTACCTGCCTGCGCTCTACTTCGCATCTTAACGGGCAACGCCCCGAATTCGCCTGGAATTGCTGCTACGGGCTCCGGCAAGGGTGTCTTTCCGACTCGAGAAGGAACGGCCAAATTCGGGAACAGCGAAAACGATCGTGGGTAGAATGGCGCCTAGCAGACCTACGAATCGGGAGATAAGTCTGAGCATGCGAAGGCGCCAGAACGTCACAGAGACAACCCGTAAGATCTGCGGCGCAGGCCAGGCGTGATCCGCAGGTTCGTCTTCGACCTGGACGGTACCCTGGTCGCGACCGAGAAGCTGAAGGCGCTCTCCTACGCACGCGCCGCCACAGAATTGCGCCCCGATCTGAACGAAGCTGATGTGGTTGCGGCCTTCGAAGATTTCGTCGGCCTCTCGCGCCAGGAGATCGCCGTCGGGCTGCTGCAACGCTTCAGGCTGGAGGATGCGGCTCGTGTTTGCATGGAGGACTTTGGGGTAGGCAAGCCGTGGCAGGCTTACGTGCGGATCAGGCTGCGCACCTACGAGTCGCTGCTGTCCGATCCCGAACGCGTAATCGCCGTTCGCTACCCTCACAACCTCGCCCCCCTAAGCGACGTTCGGCGCCGGGGCTACCTTACGGCCCTTGCCACCCAGTCTCACCGCGAGGAGGCGCTTCGGGTTCTAGAGATCCTGGGAATCGCGTACGAGTTCGACATGATCGCAACCCGCGAGGACGTCGAGCACGGGAAGCCCGACCCGGAGATGCACCTCCTGGTCGCGCGCGAGCTCGGTGTCGAGCCGAGCGAATGCCTCGCGATCGAAGACTCTCCAGCGGGGATCAAAGCGGCGCTCGCCGCGGGCGCGCAGGCCATCGCGGTCACCACCGACCTGACCCGCAGTAAGTATCAAGACACCGACCTCCTTGACCGCTCCCACGTGGTCGACGACCCCCATGACCTACCGGCGCTGGTGCGCCGGCTTACTGGTTGATAACGAGTCCGGATGATGTGCCCTTCGGGTCAAGGGCGCACGAAGCCGTCCACTTCCTCTCATTCCCGCGGAAGTAGGAATCCACGGGTTGCAGCGGCAGATACCTTAGCGATGGCCGGCCCCATTGCGGTCGGAGAACCAGCATGAGGGGACCATCCGAGCACCACCTTGGCGGTGCTGCGAGCCTTGTAACCTAGATACTCTGAGATATAATCTCGCGTGCTGGAAGTGAGCAAGGGGTCTTCGGGCCCGTTGCTTTTTTTTATCGTTCGGAGAAGGTGAGAGAGACGGCGACGTTAGAGCGGCTGACAGAGGTGGTCGAGGGCGTGCTCCCTGCGGGAACCGAGCTGGTCGAGGCCAGGTTCTCGGGGGGCCCTTTGCTTTCTCTGCTATTGGATCGGGAGGACGGGCCGGTGGATCACGAGTTCTGCTCGCGGATCGCCTCGGTCGTCGCCCCTGCGGTCGAAGCGGAGGGCTACGACGATGCCATCGAGGTCTCGTCTCCCGGCATCGAGCGCCCACTGACGAAGCCCGAACACTTCCGGCGCTTCGTGGGCCACGAGGCGAAGGTCAGGGTGGGAGAGCCGCTCGACGGACGCCGCAACTTTACGGGCGTCATAGACAGGACGGGAGAGGACGCCTTCGTTCTAAAACTCTCCGAGGGAGCGGAGGTGGAGCTGCCGTTCGGCTCCGTGACCCGCGCGAACCTCAAGGAGGAGATATACAAGTGAATACGGCATTGCTATCGGCGCTGCACGAGATAGAGACGGACAAGGGCATCCCCTTCGAGACGGTCAAAGGCGTGCTGGAGGAGTCCCTACTCGCGGCCTACGAGGGTCGCGAAGGCGCGGACCCGGACGCCAGAGTCGTGCTCGACGAGGACACGGGCGACCTCAGGGTGATGAAGGACGGCGAGGACATAACGCCGCACGACTTTACCCGCATAGCTGCCCAGGTCATGCGCCAGACGTTCTACCAGCGCCTGAACGAGGTACACAACGAGCAACTCCTGGACGAGTACGGCGAGCGCATGGGCGACGTCGTGACCGGCATCGTGCAACAGGCGCACAGGCGGATGACGCTGGTGGATCTCGGGCGGGTCGAGGCGATCCTGCCAGCCAGCGAGCAGGTACCGAACGAGCGCTACGAGAACGGCCAGCGCCTCAAGGTGTACCTCCTGGAGATCCGGGAGGGAGGCCGCGGCCCGAGCCTGACGGTGAGCCGTCGTCACGAGGGGTTGCTCAGAAACCTCTTCGAGTTGGAGGTGCCGGAGATCTACGACGGGCTCGTGGAGATCAGGGCCGTCGCCCGCGAGGCCGGACTGCGCTCGAAGGTGGCGGTGTGGTCTAAAGAAGCTGGCGTAGACCCTGTCGGGGCCTGCGTCGGGCCGCGCGGCAGCCGCGTGAGGGCGGTCGTCTCCGAGCTCAGGAACGAGAAGATTGACATTATTCAGTGGGACCCCGAGCCCGCGCGGTTCATCGCGAAGGCGTTGAGCCCGGCGCGGGTGCGCGAGGTCTATTTGGACGAGGACGAGAAGCAGGCTGAGGTCATCGTTCCCGACGACCAGCTCTCGCTGGCGATCGGGCGCGAGGGCCAGAACGCCCGGCTCGCCGTGAAGCTGACGGATTGGAAGATAGACATAAAGCCAGAGAGCCAGGCGACGGAGTACGAGGAAGAAGAAGAGGACTGGGAACCCGACGAGGACTCCACTATGCACCGCTGCAGGGCGGTCCTCTCCAACGGCCGCAGGTGCGCCAACATGGCGCTGCCCGGTTCGCTCTTCTGCGGCATCCCGTCGCACCAGGCGCAAGCCGCCGAGTTCGAGGGAATGTTAGAGGGTAGGGGATCCGATGAGTAAGAGAGTGTATGAGATCGCCCGCGAGAAATCGCTGGACAACAAGGAAGTTATACAACGCCTCAAGGACGCCGGGGTGGACGTGAAGAGCCACTCCTCCTCCGTCGAGGAGAACGTATACGAAAGGGTATTCGGAGACGGCGAGACGCTGAACGGCCGCACGGACGCGCAAGAAGCCGAGGCCCAGGAAGCCCGCGAGGAGGCGGAGCGTTCCGGCCATAACGCCACCATCGCGGAGGCGCCAGCGGAGGAGCCGGTCTCGGTGCCGCAGCAGGGCCGCCCGCAGAAGAAGCGCCGCCGCGTCGTTATAGACGCGAGCGCGAGAAACCGCGGGGCGCGTCCCGCCGCTGCGCCTTCCGCCCCGAGGGAGCCAGAGCGGGCGCCGGTCAAGGAGGAAGAGCCGGAGAACAGTGGCGGCGGAGTCCGGGTCGAACCGGGCGCGACCGTCAAGGACCTCGGCGACGCGCTTGGCGTTCCTCCGACCCAGGTCATCAAGATCTTGATGGGCCTCGGTGAGATGAAGACGCTAACCCAGACCCTCTCGACAGAGGAGATAGAGCTGGTTGCCGAGGAGCTCGGCGTGCAGGTCGAGATCGGCTCCGTCGAGGAGCCCGAGCCCGTCGAGGTTGCACCCGACGACGACCCGGAAGACCTCGTCGAGAAGCCACCGGTGGTTACGGTGATGGGCCACGTCGACCACGGCAAGACGAGCCTTCTGGACAGGATTCGGCGGGCCAACGTCCAGTCCGGCGAGGCCGGCGGCATCACCCAGCACATCGGCGCCTACCAGGTCGAATCGGATGGCAGGAAGGTGACCTTTATCGACACCCCAGGCCACGAGGCGTTCACCGAGATGCGCGCCCGAGGCGCCCGCGTGACCGACGTGGTCGTGCTGGTCGTGGCCGCCGACGACGGCATCATGCCCCAGACGGTGGAGGCCATAGAGCACGCCAGGGCCGCTGGAGTCCCCATGGTCGTGGCGCTGAACAAGATCGACGTTCCGAACGCGAACAGGGACCGCGTCCTCGGAGAGCTCTCGGAGCGGGAGCTCGTCCCCGAGGTCTACGGCGGCGACACCGTCACCGTGCCCGTCTCGGCCAAGACCGGCGAGGGCATCGACGAGCTCCTGGAGAACATCCTCGTCGTCGCGGAGCTGGAGGATCTGAAGGCGAACCCCAAAGCGCCGGCTAGCGGGTACGTGATCGAGGGCGAACGCGACCCCGGCCGCGGCCCCGTCGCCACCCTGCTCCTTAGCCGCGGTACCCTGGAGAAGGGTAATGCCGTACTCGCGGGTACGGCTTACGGCAGGGTGCGGGCGATGCTCGACTACACGGGCAAGCGCGTTAAGGAGGCCGGGCCAGGCACGCCGGTCGAGATCCTGGGCCTCTCCGGGGTCCCCGAGGCCGGTACCCGCTTCGAGGTCGTGGAACACGAGCGAATCGCACGCGACCGCGCCCAGCAGGCCGAAGAGAAGCTGCGCAGGCAGGAGCTCGCCCAGGGCGGTTCGCGCCGCACGCTGGAGGAACTCCTCGGTGAGGGCGGCACTCAGGACCTCAACCTCGTAGTCAAGGCGGATGTTGCGGGTTCTGTCGAGGCGCTCAAAGAGGCGCTCGCCAGGCTTTCCACCGACGAGGTGCGCGTCAACATCGTGCGCAGCGGCGTGGGCGCGCTAACCGACTCCGATGTCATGCTCGCAAGCGCTTCGGACGGCATATTGCTCGGCTTCAACGTAAGGCCGACCAACACGGCCAAGCAGGTCGCCGAGCGCGAGGGCGTGGAGATTCGGACGTACGACGTGATCTACAAGGCTCTCGAGGAGATCGAAGCCGCCATGCGCGGCATGCTCGCCCCCGAGATAGAGGAGCGCGAGACGGGCACCGCCGAGGTGCGCCAGACCTTCCGCGTTCCGAACGTCGGCGTCGTTGCAGGCTGCTACGTGATGAGCGGTGAGATCTTCCGCAACAACCGCGTCCGCGTCGTCCGCGACGGCATCGTGGTCTACGAGGGCAATATAGCCTCCCTGAAGCGCTTCAGGGACGACGTGCGTTCGGTGCGCGAGGGCTTCGAGTGCGGCATCGGCGTCGAGAACTTCAACGACGTCATGGAAGGCGACGTGCTGGAGTTCTTCGAGACCGTAGAGGTCCCGCGGTAAAGGCGGCCTTTGTTCTGCGCCGTAAGGCTGGAACTGGAGCTGCCCTTCTCTTCTAGCCTGAAGGATAAACGCCAGACCCTGCGCTCGCTCAAAGACCGCCTGCGCCGTAAGAACTTCTCGGTGGTCGAGTC
>JBKPOM010000212.1:0-7271 GCA_046733115.1 Actinomycetota bacterium
GCTCCCCGAGCTCCCTCATCTTGCGCTCCTGCTCTACGGCCCTTATGAGGGTGTTGTAGAGCTGATTGGCAACCGCCGCCCTGCCCCGGTCCGCCGTGCCGTCCAGGACCTCGGCCGCGAGGTCCTTTATCCGCTTCTTGAGCTCCCCGAGTTCGCCCTGGCCCCTGCTCCTGCCCCCGCGCGAGGCGTTGCGCTTGCGCTCCTGCCAACGGTCGGGGTCGTGGGCGTAACAATGGCTGTGCCCCGGCCCAACGACCACAGCACACCGCCCGCCGTCCCGCTTTATACCGGCGCATCGGGGCATCAGCTACCCACCCCCCCCTCCGCGGGCATAGTCGCGGAGCCTCGAACTGTCGACGGCGTAACCATCCGATCCGGTCCACACCCGCCGCTCGTGCGGGTGGCGGGAGATCCTGGCGGTCGGCTCGTGCTCGACCTGCTCCCCTTGGGCTTATGTCGCGGTTTATAGCCGCCCTGGTTGGCGCGTCGTCTATCAACTAAGCCTCCTACTACAAACGTGTGTTTGTGTCTGCATCTTCTCAAGATTCCCCAGATAATTCACTATCCTCAGAGAGAGCAATGAGGGCGTGCCCCAAAGAAAATCCCAACCGATTGGGAAGGTCCCTGTTGGAAAGCCCCTGTTTCGACCGGGGGTCGAGCCTTCCCGGCGTCGGGAAGGGTGACGCTCGAGGGCTTCCGGTTCAACACTCACGTCCGACGCTCCCTTTCCGACCGCCCTTTTCTGCCTTCCTCCCCGTCCGCGTGGCTCCGTCATGCCGCTCCTCGACGAATCCGCAGGGCCTCGTCCCTGCCGGCTCGCATGTAGGCCCTCAGAGGGCCTTGAGGTAGGCGTCCTCATCACCACGTATGGCGGCCTCGTCGGCGGCCGTCTCGTGCTCGTCTAGGGCCCGCAGGTTCTCCAGGCACTCGGGGAAGTTGCGCCCCAGGTACCGCAGGGCTTCGGCGGCTTTCTGCGTGGCCCACTCGGTATCCCACGGGGGCAGCTCGTCGGCGGTGGTCATCACGGGCCATCCGGTCTGGTGAGAGCGTCCTCAATGGCATCTCTTACCGCACCCTTGATGGTGTCCTTGTCCTTCTCGCGCACCTCTTCAAGCCTTGCGGTCAACGCATCGCGCCACGAGAGGGAGCGATCCTTCTCGAAGCGCTCCTCGATGCGGCTACGAGACTCGCCCAACTCAAACTCGTCTATAAACTCGTCGGCTATCTTCTTGTTGAAGTCCTCAGATGAGATGAGTTCGTCTATCGCGTCGGCCACCCACCTGGCACTCAGCTCGCGGTACCTCTCGTCGGCTAGGTCGCCCAGCTCCTCCTCGGGCGGTATCACCTTGCCGCGAACGCCGTTCTCTTTCAGCTTGCGCTCGATGTACTCGATGCGCGACGTGTCCGGCAAGATGCTGTTTAACTCGAATCGCTCGCCGCTCACGCCCCCGTAGAACGGCCGGTACAGGTACTCCTCCGCCACGTCGGAGAGGCTCATCCGCAGCTCCCACGAGATGTCCTTCTTGCGGCTGAAGGGCTCGGGGTCGAGGTTCATGTCCAGGGCGTCCTCGACCGTGAGGCCGATGTCGATGACGTCCACGTCGTAGCCGGGCATCCGGCGCGTAGCCTCGCGCATGACACGGGCTATGTTGTAGCCATCCAGGTCGGCGTCGTGGAAGACGAAGAGCTGATAGTCGCCGCCCTCGGCGCGGGTGAACAGCTCCCTGACGGCCTCGACCGGGTAGCCCTTGGCCGAGGCTATCGCCATGTCGTAGCGCTCGCCGAGCTTGGCGGCTTTGAGCTTCGGCCACTCGCCCTCCTTCTCGACGTAGAGGATCTTGTCGAAGGTGTACTCGGGGAACTCGTATTCCAGGACCTCGCGCGTGCCGAGGCCAATGCTCTTCTTCGTGTGCGGCTCGTGCAGGTGGCCGCGCGGGTCGCGCCACAGGCCCGCTATCCGCCCCCGCCTCTCTTGGTACTCGGTGAGGAGCGTCTGCGCGAAATAGTTGTAGTCGAGCGTCTTGTCGGGTTCCCAGTCGTAGTGGGCGTAGGCCAGCGGCCGCGTCGCGTAGTAGAGGTCGCGGCCGCTGAAGGTCGAGCCGGCGTTTCGGATGGCCCGCGGGAGAACCTCGAAGACGATGTACTTCTGCGGCAGCTTCGGCGTCGGCTTGTAGTAGCTCTTGCGCGGCGCCCGGGCGGCCCGCTCTTGCCGCTTGGCCTCTTTGTAGATGGGCTTGATGACGCCGAACATGGCGTCGCCGATCAGCCCGCCCGGGTCGCCGGTGAAGTCCTTCTTCCTGGGCATCCTTTAGGCCCCTTCCATGTTTAGGCGGGTCTTGCCGCGATCCAAAAACAGCGGCGCCGGCGTGACGATGTGGGCCGCCACGGCCACGCTCGCGGGCGACCTGAACCACGCGGCGTCCGTATCCGGCAGCGCGTATCCCTGCGAGAGGAAGCCCCTGATTCCGTTGGCCCTGAACTTGGGCCCGGCCAGCGTGGTCCCTTCCAGCGGGTCGCCGAAGGTCGGCGAGAAGTTGATGCCGCAGTAGAGGTGGCCCGGCTCCTCTAGGGTGGCCAGCGCGAACTCGAAGGTGAACGGTAGGCCCGAGGGCAGCGTGCTGGAGCGCTTGACGTACTTGAACTCGTTCACGTCGTAGATACCCTCGAAAAAGGTGCGGAAGTGCTCCTCGCCCACGTGTCCGAGGGAGGCTGCCTTCGGCTCCTTTGTCTCCCCCTTCATCGCCGCAAGCAGGACGCCGACCCAAGAGGGGTCGCACTCGAAGTCGGAGAGGTGCGTGATACCTGAGGGCATCTGCGAGCAGACGGCCTTCGCCTTCTTCGTGCTCGTGAGCCCCGCGAACTGCCTGACGAAGGTCCCCAGCGGGAGGTCCTGACCGCCATCGTGCGCGTGTGCGACGTGGGAGAAGACGAGGACCTTCAGCGATTCGGTGCTGTACCAGTGCGGGCTCGTTGGCTGCGATGGCACGTACTTCTTGATCTCCTCGCGGGTCGATTTGTAAATTTCTGCGTCTTTGGAACCGCCCCTGTTAGCAAGGTAACGGAAGGTCGCGTGGGGGTTGAAGGCCGCGAATGAGCGCACCCAGTGTTGGGGGTGAAAGTCTTGCACGAGGTGCTCCGAAGCCGGCTCTGTCACGAACCCCGTCACGACGGGCACCTCCACGCTGGTTCCCCCGGTCCAAGGGAACCCGTTGCTCTCCTCGTGGCCGATGCGCACGTTCCCGGCCGGGTCTACGCTCGGCTTTATGGCGTGCTTGACGCCGCCGCGCGCCACCACGGTCAGCGGCTCGCGCGAGCCCAAGGCGTAGGGGATGCCGATGACGGTCTTCAGGGCGTTGCCCTGGGCCCCCCGCGTCGGCGAGCGGTACGCCGCCTTGTCGCTCACCCTGACGTCGTAGTCGAGCAGGCTACGCACGACCTCGGACGGGATGCCGGGCCCGTTGTCCGAGACGCGGACGCGAATGGCCCCGCCCGTGCCGCCGTCGCCAACCGTAACGGTTATCTCGGGGGGGACGCCCGCCGTCTCGCAGGCGTCCAGGGAATTGTCTACCAGCTCCTTGAGGACGACGTTGGCGAACTCCTCCGTGGGCACCCCCGTCAGCGCCGATAATTGGCGTGCGTCGAAGTACTCCGCGGCCCTCGATGCCGAGAAGATGGTCCGTTCTAGCTTGGCGCTCATGCAACACCCTCCATCGGAGCGAAGACGAATCTTCGGTTATCGAACTCCTGAAGCTCCTCGACGCGGCACCCCAGCGCCTCGACGGCTCGGGGGATGCTCCAGGGGTCGCCGCCGGCGTCGTGCCAGATGTCTTGCAACAGGGCGAGTCGGATCCGGCCCAGCTCCTGGAGACGGTCGCGGACGAAGGCCTCCGCCTTGCGCAGCTCCTCCGACTTCACCGCCGCGGCGGCCCTCTCGGCTATGGCGGCAAGACCGGTCCGGCGTTGCTCGTGGCTGCGCCTTATGGCCTCCAGGCCGGCGGCGCTCGGCTGGGATTTCGGCGCCTCGTTGCGACGATGGTAGGCGCGGCTGTTTAGCTTACGGCGACGTTCGGCGAGCTCGTCGGCCTCCGGCTCGCCGCCGGCCACTCGGGCGGCCTCCAAGCGCTCGGACCAGTCGGCAGCCAGGCGCAAGGTGTCGGCATCTACTTCGATAACGCCAGCGTCTTCGAGCATCGGCAATACGCGGCGCCGCACATCCCGCGCCCGCTTGCGGTGGAGGACCTCGCACAGCTCTTCCAGCGTCAGCGCACCGCCGGCGGCCTCCAGGGCGTCCACCACGGCGCCCCTAATCTTTCCGAGCCGCTCGATGCGGTCCCGCGGCGGCAGCGACTTGCTGTTCCGCACCCTCCTGGTCCCCGACACCAGCCCGCGCCGCGGCGTGTACTTCGGTCGGGACCAGCGCAGCCGGGGCACGTCCGGGACCCCGCGCAAAAGTAGACCACCAGGGTCACGCGCTCGCAACTCCCGGGTCGCGGCTCCCTCCGGCGTGGCCCTCTCCCTATGCTGGTCTACCTTTGCGCGCAGCACGAAGGTCCCGGTCTTGTCGGGTTTCCGGCCCTCGTTGTCCCGGTACATGAAGCCGCGCTCCTCCAGGTGGCCGATGGCCTTAGAGAGCGTCCTGCGCGCCACCTTCGCCCCCACCTGCAGCGTTCCCCACGACACCTTGACCCGCAGCCCGTCCGCGTGGATCTTGCCGCTCCTGGCCGCTGCCTCGATCAGCTTCAGGGCGACGTCGCGCTCCGTGTGGCCGCCGCGGCCCTTCCACTCCTCGGCCCACCAGCGGCGCTCGAGGTTCTCGACAGTGGCCCGCAGTCTCTCGTCCCGGCTCAGGCGTACCCGGCCCACGTCGGCCGGGTCGAACTCCCGCGCCAGCATGAACATCTCCCGAATGGTCCCGCCGGCGGCCAGGTAGTCGTCTACGCCCTGCTTAGAGCCGTCCGCGGCGTCGGGCAAGTATACGACCTTCACCAACGCACCCCGTTCCTTCAGGGCCGCCACCAGCGCCGCCAGGGCGTCCTGTACGCCCGCCTTCGACATGCAATCGGAGTCGAAGGCGACGAACACCTCCCGGCCCTCGAGCCGGATATGATCGAAGCACGGCTTGAGACGATAGGGCTTGACCTTCGGGACGCACCACATCCACACGCCGGCGAGCATCACGGTGGGTATGCCCCGACTGGTGGCCGCGTCGCCGGTCTTCGCCCCCTCGGTTATTAGGAGCGGGCCGTCGCCGCGGCGGACCTCCTCAAGCATCCGCGGGTGCACGTCCACCACAGGCGAGATACCGCCCGGGGTCTCGTACTTCGGGCCGCCCCTGCGGGGCTTATCCGGTCGGAGCTGGTAGCCGACCGTCTCCCCGTCAGGCGAGAACATCGGCACGACCAGGCCTCGCCTGCGCTGGTAATCCTTGAAGGCCTTCGGGACCTCCGAACGCAGGCGGGCGGTGTAGTATCCACGCTCCTTGGCCACGTTCGGGTCTATGCCTGATTCGTCGAAGAGCATCCGCCGGTGTGAACCCAATAGCGGGCGATGCCCGCGGTTGGGGTAGAATGCCATCAGCACACCCCCTGAATCTTTGGTTTAGGGCCGTGCGCGGTGCGGGGGTCCGGGCTGGCTTGGCGGCGGGTGCCGGTCCCCCCTCTCTTTGCTTCGGGTCGCCCGTAGAGTTGGGCTTCAGCCTCTGGTAGAATCTTCATAAGACTCCTTTGGGTAAGGGTTGTCTTCGGGGCTGTTGCGTAGTGGCGCGGCCCCTTTTTCATGCACTTATTTGCTGCGTCCATCTGCGTATCTTCTTCCGACGCGCTTCGAGAGACTCTTTGAGTGTCTCGTCCAGCATGGCGCGGTACGCCTCTTCTGGAATCTCGTTGAGCTTCTTCATCGCTAGCACGATCTTGTTCCGCTCGTCGAGAGGGAGCGTCTCCAGTTTCCCTATGAGCCGCTCGTTGATACGGTCAAAGAGTTCGATGGCCGCGTCCCTGATGCCGAATCGCTTGTGGATGTTGATATCTGGGTCTGTTACCGCCGTTAACCATGTTTCGGCTGCAGCGGTGATTGCATCGGCGAGTATTGATGGGTGCCGCTCGTCCTCAAGGCCGTCAAATGACTTTGGCTCAGGCGACGAGCGGCGCTTTGCTTTTGGGAGGAGTTCCACCACCTCGACGCCTAGAGCAGCGGCTACGCGCTCCAGGGTGCGTATATTCGGGTTACCTTTGCCTTGCTCGAGTCGATTCAAAGTCGCTAGGTCCATACCAGCTTGGACGGCGAGCTTAGCCTGACTCAAGCCCATCTCACTCCTGAGTTGTCGTATTCTCTCCACCTACACCTCCAGTTGGCTTGCTCCCCCGAGACCGCTACGAGCAGGGCCACCGAGCATGCCACCAACACCGCGGCCGCGATCATCAGCGGCGTACAGAGCGTCCGTCTTGCCATGCCTCTCCCCTCCTTTGCTCTCGCGAGGTGTCGGTACGGGCGGTCAACCCGCGGCGGCCCGATAGAAGCACCCACCCCAGCAGCACCCAGCTCGTGCCGACGATCGCGTTGGGCACCACGAATACGTAGAAGGCGGGCCAGTCGGGCCAGTCGGTGGGAACCAGCGTGTCCGGGGCGGGCAGGAATATCAAGAGGTTGCCCAGCGGGCTCATCAGCAGCCCGACAGCCAGGGGGAGGGCCTTCCATCGCCCGAGTAGCCCCAACCTGAGGACGGCGACGCCCAGCAGCACGATCCCGAGCGGCAGACCCCACACCATCAGCATAGGGGGGACGCCGAGGGCCACGTCGAGGACGGATCCCCTGGGAACACCACCAGGTCCCCCGATGGTGACCATCCCGACCGTAGACATTTGCACCAAATCCGCCACCGTCGCTGCCGCCGCGAGGCCGATGAGGACGAGGCCAGCCACCGCGCAGCATCGGGCTAGACTGAGGCTACGGGCCGATCCGGCCTGCTTCGGTCGAGCCCGTCTGGCGCGCTCCACAAGTCCGAACAAGCCCGCGAGCCCCCCTATGAACAGCAGGTAGCCAACGTCTCGCATGAGGCCCAGGGCCCATAGCGGGCCGAGCTTTTGGCCGCCGAGGTCGTTCATCTCGAGGTATAAGCGGGCGTCGTTGACCCAGGAGAGGACCCCGTAGGCGATCAGCAGCAAGCCGCCCGCCGCAGCCGCCAGCCCGCTCCACCGGACGAGCTTCGATGAAGACCCCACGAGCGTGCTCCACCCTAACGCTTTCTTGATTCTCTCGGCAAGCGCGGTTGCGAG
>JBKPOM010000213.1:0-2109 GCA_046733115.1 Actinomycetota bacterium
CCGTATCCCAGAACCTCATGCCGTGCTGGCTGGCGTCCTTGAGGTAGATCTCGTACCCCACCTCGCCGGTGTAGCCCGTCCGGGAGACGACGACGGGCATACCGTCGAGCTCGTACTCGGCCATCCAATAGTACCTGATGTCCAGGATCTTCTCGCCGAAGAGGTCGAGCATGAGGTCCCTGGACTTGGGACCCTGTATCTGGACCGGCGCGACGTCTGGCTCTCGGATCTGCACGTCCAGGTTCAAGATACTCGCTATGCCCTTGGCCCATAGGAGCACGTCCCCGTCAGCGACGGAGAGCCAGAAGTGATCCTCCCCCAGACGCAACAACACAGGGTTGTTGATGACCCCACCGTCGACGTCGGTGTTGAGCGCGAACTTGCACTGTGTGACCTCGCACTTTGTCAGGTCGCGCGGCGTGAGCATGTTGGTGAATTCGAAGGCGTCTGGGCCCGTGATCTCGACCTGCCGCTCCACCGCCACGTCCCACAGCGTTACGTCGTTGACGAGCTTCCAGTACTCGGCGAATATGTCGTCGTAGTGCCTGGGATGGTACTGGCGGTTGCAGACCGTATAGGACTGGACGCCGTGGCGCTGGTGGGCGTAGAAGTAGGGGGACTTGCGGATCCGGGTGTACATGTGGATTCTCGGGGTGTCATAGGGTATGTGCAAGAGACTCCCTCCTCATCAGGGTGCCGTAACGGGAAACCTTCTCTCCTGGACGCGCTGCTGCAGAACCTCCGGCGTCGACCTCCTGTTCTTCTCCCTACACGCCCGCAATGTATCACGCGCCATGTTTGATCTCAACTACGGTTGCTATATGTGCAAGCGGCCTGCAAAACCGGTCGGGTAGAATCGCGCGTGGTCCGGGGGAGGTATATACAAGGGTTTGGAGTGGTCTTTGATCCGGGTGATGAGCTTCAATGTCAGGGGGTCGTTTCGCGACGCGACCAAAAAGAACGCCTGGCGCAACCGGGCAGATCTCAACGTCGCCACCATAGAATGCTACGCGCCGGATGTGATCGGGCTCCAGGAGTCCCAGCGAGGCAACCTCGCCACCTACCGCCGACACCTGCCACGCTACGCCCAGATCCGTGGGCCCAAATACGGCAACGCCTACCCTTACGACTCCAACGCGATCCTCTACGACCCCGAAAAGCTTCGACCGCTAGACACCGGTGGTTTCTGGCTCTCCGAAACCCCTGAAAGACACTCCAGAAGCTGGGGAACAAGGGTGGCCCGCTCCGCCACGTGGGCGCTGTTCGGCCTGACGGGCACAGGCCTCTCCATCCTCCACCTCAACACCCACCTCGACCACGTCAGCGCCCAAGCGCGGCGGGAAGGCAGCAGGCTTATCGTCCAGGAGATCGTGGAAATAGCCGACCGCACGAGCGGAGATCCTGTAATCGTCTTTACGGGAGACTTCAACGCCAGGCCCGGCAGCAGAACCTACAAGAACCTCACCGAGTCGGGCTTCGTGGACACCTTCGTTGCCGCGGGCAACGAAGACGATGAAAACGCCAACACCTTCCACGCCTTCAGGGGAACACGCTACCACGACCCACACCCTGGCCGCGGACCACGGCGCATAGATTGGATCCTCCTCAAAGGCTCCGAGGAAAGGCTACGAATAGAGTCACACAGTATCATCCGCGGCGCCGACGAAGATTCAGGTCTTTATCCGAGCGATCACTATCCGATCATTGCAGATTTCGGGTTTCGGGCTACGGGCGTCGGGTCTCATACGTAACCGGTAGATCGCTTCCGCGGGGACAAGCTTCGCGGGAATGGCGGGTGAGAAGCTGAAGTTATGAAGGTCATGCGAAGGTCATGCTCCGCGTCAGCCGCAAGGACTCTCCGGAGCAGAGCCGGAGCAGCAAGCGATTCCCCACAAAGCAAGAGAAAGGGAGCCCCGTTTCTAGGGGGTTCTCTTTCGTACTCCGGCCACCAGCGGGAAACGCTTCAGCACAAACAACCTGAAATGCTGAAGTGCTGACCAGAGCGATTTGCTGGCTTACCCAGCAAATCGCTTACGCGGCGCCGCGCAGGACCATGCCGAGCTCGCCGCTGCCGAGCATCCGCTCGGCCTCGCGCTGCAGCTGGCGGAC
>JBKPOM010000214.1:0-12628 GCA_046733115.1 Actinomycetota bacterium
CGGGCAACAGGATGCTCAAGCCCGTCACCAACTACGTCGGCACCTACGTCAACATGTGGGAGCGCATCTTCGAGGAGAAGCCGATGGAGACCTGGCTCGCCATGAACAAGTGGGTCAACGACGGTCCCCCCTTCCCCGGCGCCACCTTCAAACAGTGGATCTCCGAGTTCTACCAGCAAAACAAGCTTGCCAAGGGCGAGATAGTCCTCCGCGGCCGCCGCGTCGACCTATCGAACATCGAGGTCCCGCTCCTGAATATCGCGGGCAAGAAGGACCACATCTGCACCCTCCCGCAGGCCGAAGCCACCATGAATCTCGTAGGCAGCGAGGACAAGGAGTTCTTCGTCCTCGACGCGGGCCACGTCGGCCTCATGACCGGCCGCGGCGCCAGGAAAGGCCTCTGGCCCAAGGTCAGCGACTGGCTCGGCACTCGCTCCGGCGCATAGCGTAGTCACCACCGAGAATCCCCGAGGGGGCGGCCCACGGGCCGCCCCCTCTGCTTTGTTTCGCTTTTCCGCGACTCGTCGCATGACATCCGTCACGCAGAACCCACGAGGTTCTTCACTACCGGGCGCCAGGGTGCCCCCATACACTCCTCTCTACGCAATCAGACGAGAGGAGGCGAGATACAAAACGAGGCGTCGGCCCGGCGAAAAGCGAGCGTTCCAACCTATCCTGACTTCGCCGGCAAGGTCGCGGTGGTCACGGGTGGCTCCGGCGGCATAGGCGAGGCGATATCCCGCTTGCTGGCAGCCAACGGGGCCAGGGTGGGTGTCAACGGCAGGAACGAGGCCACTATTGAGGCCGTGGTCGCGGAGATACGGGACCAGGGAGGAGAGGCTATCGGTGCCGCGGCCGACGCCACTGACTTCTCCGCGGTCGAGGGTATACGCGAGTGCGTCGAGGGTGAGTTCGGTCCCACCGACGCGCTCTTCGCGTTCGCCGGGGGTGGGATCGCCCGTCCCGGTCCGACGGCCGGGATTTCCGAGTAGGATTGGCGCTCCTCGGTAGACGGCAACCTCACGGCCACGTTCCTCACGATACGGAGTTTCTTGCCGGACATGATCGAGCGTGGCGGCGGCTCGATCATCACGATGGCCTCCTCAGCAGCCCGCTTCCCGACCGACGCCCCGGCGCCCTATACCGCGGCCAAGGCGGGGGTGATCATGCTCACCAGGCAACTCGCTAACGAGGTCGGAGCGCACGGCGTCCGCGTGAATTGCCTGGCCCCGCACACGATCCTCACCGAGCGCGTACGGCGCTTGATGCCGGAGGACCGCCAGAGGCAGATTGCGGCTGAGATTCCGCTGGGCCGGCTCGGAACGCCCGAGGACGTGGGCCTCGCCGCGCTCTTTCTCGCTTCGGATGCCTCATCCTGGATCACCGGCGTCACGCTCGACGTGTCAGGGGGCAGGACCATGCTCTGACCAGCCTGCGAGGACGACAGCAGTTGAGATAAACACCTGGCAGGAGGGATAGTTCATGAGCGATCAAACCCAGAAGATAACGGAACTCGGCGAGGATTGGGCCGCGGCAGAGTTGCGCGGAAACACCTCATCCCTGAGAGGGATCCTGGCTGACGACTTCATCGGCGTGGGGCCGCGCGGGTTCATGCTGACCAGAGACCAGTGGCTCTCTCGCCACGACCTGGGAAGCCTGAGGTACGAGTCTTTCGGGCTTGACGAGGTGGAGGTTCGTCTCTACGGCGATGCCGCGGTGATGGTGTGCCGTCAGAGCGCAGTGGGCGCATACGAAGGCGAGAACGGTCGCTTCGACCTCAACGAGCAGTTCCGTGCGACGCTCGTCTTCGTAAAACAGGATGGGCACTGGCGGCTGGCCAGCCTGCAGTTGAGCCCCATCCTGGGAAGGCCTTGATCCTGCACCTCAGTATCATACTGGAGACCTTATGAAGAACCAGATGATCGATCAATTGGTCCAGTTTACGCACCTGGAGAAGACGTACGGATACCTCCCAGGCATGAGCGACGCCACGGTAGCAGCGCTCTTCGGCCCGGACGAGGCAGCTTACCAGGACACAAGAGACCGCTTTAGCGAGAACGCGCGTAGGGCAGCGCGGGAACTTCTCGAGGACCAGGATCTCGCCGGACGCGTCGACCGGTTGCCTTTCCGCTCCGGGGATACCGTGCTTGGCGTCGGCGACAGTTTTACCGACGATTTGCAGTCCTGGCTGGAAATCTTGCGCCACCTGCTTGAGTTGCGACGCCCGCAAGACGAAATCCGCGTCGTCAATCAGGGAGTATCGGCGCAGACCACCGCGATGGCGCTGCGGCGCTTCGTTGCGACCCTCGCCTCTCACGAACCCGACTGGGTGGTCTGCTTTCTCGGCGGCAACGACGTTACCCGCGTCGGCCCCGAGCCGAACAAGGCGCAAGTCGGCCTGCACGTGACCATCGAGAACCTGAAGGCGATGCGGCCCATCACCCGTAGGCTAACGGACGCGAAGTGGGTCTGGATCACCCCGCCGACCTTCGACGAGGAAAGGGCCAGCGCATACCCGCCCTTCCAGATGGGGCAGTCACATTAGCGCAATGCGGACGTCGTAGCCATAGCAGAGTTCATCCGCGAGCAAGAAGACCCCGTTGTAGATATCCAGGTGGTTTTCGGCCTCCCCGCGGACCGGAAATCCAGGAACCCGACGGCGTTCACCCTTCCCTGGCCGGCCAGAAGGCGATAGCCAGGGCGTTCGTCGAGCGTCTGTCCAGGTAGAGAACGGAGGAGACCATGGCCTACATCATCAATAAAGACGAGCTTCCGCACAGCGAGACGGCGCACAGATTCGAGGGCTACGAGCACGGCGACGCGAACGTCTCGTTCTTTCTCATAGATTCGGATCGGGGAGGCGGCCCGGGGTTGCACACTCATCCCTACGCTGAGGTTTTCGTGATCCAGGAGGACGAGATCACCTTCACCTCCGGTGACGAGACCATCGACGCGAAGGCCGGCCAGGGCCTGGTCGTGCCGGCTGGCGTACCCCACAAGTACGTCAACTCGGGGACCGGACGGGCGAGGCACGTAGACATCCACGCCAGCGGGCGCATGGACACGGATTGGCTGGAATCATGAGACTCGGACTGCAACTCAACAGCTTCGACTGGGCCGGAGGACCGGAGCGGTTCGGCAGAAATCTTGCGGACATCGGCAGGGTCGCGGAAGAGGCCGGCTTCGACCGCATCGGGGTGGCGGACCACGTGTGGCAGCACCCGATCATGGGCGGCCCGGAGGCGAACGAGCCAGAGTGCTACACGATGCTGGCCTTCCTGGCGGCCAACACGGATCGGATCGGGCTCACAGCGATGGTGTCGGGGATACACTTCCGTCACCCCGCCGTGCTCGTCAAGTCGGCGACCACGCTGGACGTGCTCTCCGGCGGGCGCGCCCACTTCGGCGTCGGCTCCGGCCACTACGAAGAGGAGACAAAGGGACTGGGAATACCTTTCCCGCCGCAAAGGGAACGGTTCGAGATGCTGGAGGAGACGCTCCGGATCGCCCTCCGGATGTGGAGCGGCGAGCGCGGGGACGAACACCCCTTCGAGGGAAAGCACTACAGTCTCGAGCGTCCCCTTAACCTGCCGCAGAGCACGAGCAGGCCGCACCCGCCGATCATGGTCGCCGGCGACGGTGAGAAGAAGACCCTGCGCCTGGTCGCCCGCTACGCCGACGCCTGCAGCCTGCGTCCCGGTCCCCAGGTGCCCGAAAAGCTCGACGTGCTGCGCCGGCACTGCGAGGACGAAGACACTGATTACGACTCGATAGAGAAGACCTGCGCTTTCCGCTTCGACGTTGGCGAGGGAGGCGAGAAGGCTCAGGAACTGGTCGGGCAGTTGCGCTGGCTCGCGGGGATGGGGATAGAGACAGTTATTGGCTTCGTACCGAACGTGGACGAGATCTCGCCCCTAGAGATCATCGGCGAAGAGGTCATCCCCGCTGTGGCCGATCTCTAGGAACAGCGTGTAGGGGCGGTTCGCGAACGGCCCGCCCTGACCTGTGATATTTGACGCATGAGAGGAGAAGCCATGACCGAGCAGCCTATCGTCTTTCGAAGGGACGGGGTCGCGACGGCGATCGGCGTCCTGTCCGCCATCTACGCCGCTACCTTTTTCTTCGGGGCGCTGTTGCACCTGGGAGTAAAGGTTCCACTCGGGTCCATGGTTCTCGAAGCGCCCAGAATCCTGCCCGCTACGAGCGTCGAAGGTCCGTGCGGAATAGCGTTGACGATAGCCGCTTTTGCCGTGCTCGCCCGCAGGAATGGGGCCTGGATGATCGCCTTCGCGGCCCACGCTTTCGCACTGGGAGGCGTTCTGCTCGGTATAACGGCGCTGGCTGTTGGCGCGGGTCCTTCGACCGAACTGAACACCATCTACCACCGTGTCATGGTGGTGGTCTTTGTGGCGCTCCTTGCTCTGTTACTGTCGCCCACGGGACGGACCGCGCTCCGTCGCATGACGCCGCCGTCGGTAATACAATCGCGCTGATCGCGTGGTTTTGCAAGGGGTTTGGGATCTCATGACCGAAAGCGTAAAGAGCGAGAGCCGTCCGTTGGGCGGCATGAACTCCCGTCTTCCGCGTGGCGGGCATTTGCTCGGCCCATTACTCGGGCTGGTCTTTCTTATCTACCCGGTACGGGCCGTGCTCACGTCGGAGCCCACGCCCGCGCGGGTCGCCCTCGCCCTGGGCGAGGCGGCACTTTTCTCAGGCGTGTTCCTGTGGTTGATGTGGACGCAGGAACCGCTCTGCTCACCGTCCGCGGAGCCTTCCGAAATCCGCAAGCATCGGGCGACGGTGGCGTTTCTTGCGCTGTTGGCGATCTCGCTGAACCTCGTGCTGGGCACCGAGTGGCGCGTGCTTTTCTTCCACGTGAACGTCGCCGCCGGGATTATGCTGTTGACGAGAGACGCCTACGTGGCGATAGCAGGCCTCGCGGTCGTGACGTTCGGGCTCGGCGTCGTCTCGGGCATGGCGTGGCTCGCGTTGCCGACAGCAGCCATCGGGTTGTGGGCGACCGCCTTCGTCCGGCAGGTTGCCGCCGTCTCGGAGCTGCAATCTGCGAGGGAAGAGCTCGCCAGGTTGGCCGTCAACGAAGAGAGACTGCGGTTTGCTAGGGATCTGCACGACCTCCTCGGCCACAGCCTCTCCCTGATCACGCTCAAGAGCGAGCTGGCCGGCAGGCTGCTCCCCAACGAGCCGGAGAAGGCCGAAGCGGAGGTCCAAGACATCGAAGAGGTGGCGCGCCAGGCCCTGCGCGAGGTGCGCGAGGCCGTCGCCGGCTACCGGAGCCCCACGCTCGACGAAGAGCTCGCAGGTGCCGCCGAGATGCTCGGGGCGGCCGGCATCGACTGCCGGATAGAGAACGAAGCCGGTTTATTGCCGAAGGAGATCGACGGCGTGCTCGCCTGGGCGGTGCGCGAGGGGACGACGAACGTGATCCGGCACAGCAAGGCCCAGAATTGCCGCATAGTTCTGGCGCGCGAAGAGGACAAATGCTACGCGGAGATCACGGACGACGGCCGGGGGGGAACGAACGAAGAGACCTCCGGCAGCGGGCTCTCGGGGCTCGCCGAACGCGTCGCCGGCTTTAGAGACGGTGAATTCGAGGCGGGGCTCCTGCCGGGAGGAGGGTTTCGCCTGCGCGTCGACCTACCCCTCGGGACGGCGGAGATCCGATGACCGTCCGCGTGCTGCTGGCGGAGGATCAGGCGATGGTGCGCGGGGCCATCGCGGCATTGCTGAACCTGGAAGGGGACATCGAGATCGTCGCAGAGGCGTCTCGCGGTGACGAGGTCGTCTCCGCCGCCCTGCAATCCGTACCGGACGTGGCGCTCCTTGACGTAGAGATGCCCGACAGCGACGGACTTGGGGCGGCCGCCGCCCTACGCGAGAAACTGCCTTCTTGCCGTGTCGTCATCCTTACCACCTTCGGACGCGCAGGCTACCTCAAGCGCGCGATGGAGAACGGCGCCGCCGGCTTTCTGCTCAAGGACGCCCCGTCTTCCGAGCTGGCGAAGGCCATCCACAGGGTCATGCAGGGCGAGCGCGTCGTGGACCCCGACCTCGCCGCCGTGGCCCTGAGCGCCGGCGACAACCCGCTCACCGAGCGCGAGCGAGAAGTGCTCGCCGCCTCCGAGGGCGGGGCGACCATAGAAGACGTGGCGGCCAAACTCTACCTCTCCGAAGGCACAGTCCGGAACTACCTCTCCGCCGCGATCAAGAAACTCGGGACCCGCAACCGCGTGGAGGCGGCGCGTCTGGCAGAAAAGAGGGGTTGGCTGTAAAGTGGCCCTGGCCGCCTAACCTAGCGAAATGCCGAGGCTAGGAGCCGCCCGAAACCCTGTTGCGCAGGTCGGCCTCTATCTGCTCCAGGCTGCGTCCCTTCGTCTCGGGCACCAGGAGTTGGATAAACAACGCAGCCACGATGCAGATTGCTGCGAGTATCCAGAAGACAGCCGACCTGCCTATAAGGGCAACCAACGGCAGGAACGCCTGGGCAACAACGAAATTGGCCCCCCAGTTGCTCAGGGCAGAGACGCCAGTGCCGGTACCGCGAGCATTGAGCGGGAAGATCTCCGGCAGCATCACCCAGAGCACAGGGCCGAAGCTGACGGCGAACGACGCTATGTACAACATCAGACCGGCCAACGTGACCCAGGAGATGATGCCTGAGAGCCCGGAGAACGCGAAAGCAGCACCGATGATCCCGAGCGATATCGTCATGCCGGCGAGGCCGACGAGCAGCAGGGGTTTACGGCCCACGCGGTCTATCACGGCTATGGCGACTATGGTCATCACCACGTTCACCACCCCGATGCCGACGGTGGCGAGCACGGAGGCCACGTCCGCGAGCCCGGTGGATTTGATTATCGTGGGAGCATAATAGATGACGGTGTTGATCCCGACGAACTGCTGGAAGACGGCGAGCCCGATGCCAACCACGAGCATGGGCCTGACCCACGGGGCGAGCAGTTCGCGGTAGCCTGCCTGCGCTCCCTCTTCTTTCTCTGCCTGCCGGATCTCCTGCAGTTCGCGCTCTACCTCTTCATCTGTCCGGGTCCGCCTTAGAACCCGCCGGGCGTCTTCGTCACGGCCCTTACTGACGAGCCAGCGGGGCGTCTCGGGCAAGAAGTACATGCCGATCAGCAGAATCAGCGCGGGCACGAAGGCGAGTGCGAGCGGCCAACGCCAACTGCCTGTGGTAGCGAAGGCCGCGTTGACCAGGTAGGCGACCAGGATACCAAGCGTGATCGCAAGCTGAAACAACGAGGAGAGCGATCCACGGACGTCCGTTGGGGAGGACTCGGAGATGTAAGACGGCACCAGGGCCGAAGCGCTGCCGACGCCAAGACCCAGGAAGAAGCGGAAGAAGATGAGAACCCACACGCTGGGCGAGAGCCCGGCGCCGATGGCCCCGATGGCGAAGACCGTGGCAGCAACGAGTATGATCGTCCTTCGACCTAGCCTGTCGGAGAGCGCCCCGCTGACCCCGGCCCCGACCACGGCTCCGAGCAGCAACGAGCTTACGATGAAGCCTTCGAGAAACGCGTTGAGGTCGAAGTCCTTGCCTATAAAGAGGAGCGCCCCGGATATGATCCCCGTGTCGTAGCCGAAGAGCAGCCCTCCAAGGGCCGCGACTGATGCCACCACATAGACGAACCGCCTGCTGCCACCGGATCCATCGGCGGGCGCTGCCTGAGCCATGCTGATCTCCTGTTCGTGCTCGCTCTTCGGTCTCGTGAGTTGGAGCTTGCCGATCTACGGCTAGTTCGCACCCTCACTTCTTTCCCCATATCAGACACAGCTCTGATAACCTCGCTATTTATGCCCAGGTGGGCCGCTCACCAATCAGACCATATTAGAGCGGCGTGCGCAGAGGTTCGGAACCCCTGCGCACGCATGTCAGCACTTCGGCTTGTCAACGCTTCGTGATGCCTGAGATCTGCGGGCTTACTTCTCCTTCACGTAGGTGCCTGGGGCGTCCTCCATCGGCAGATAGTTCTCGCTGCCCATCTCGGGGGGGTCAACCTTCTCGCCGGAGCGGGGTTCGAGCCACTTGCTCCAGTCCCCCCACCAGGAGCCTTCGTGCTCCTTGGCGTTCTCGCGCCACTCCGAGGAGGTGTCGAAGGCGCCGCCGTTCTCGGTCGCCCAGTAGCGGCCCTTGCCCTTGGACGGAGGGTTGATCATGCCCGCTATGTGGCCCGAGTTGGCGAGGGTGAAGCGGGTGGTGCCGTCGGCCAGCTTAGAGATCTTCCACGCAGAAGCCCAGGGGACGATGTGGTCTCTCTCGGCGCCGACGGCGTAGATGTCGCCCTCTATTTTGGAGAGGTCTATCGGGCGGCCTTTTATCTTCACCTTGTCGGGCTCTACCAGGTTGTTCTCCAGGTAGGTGTTACGCAGGTAGAAGCTGTGGGCGTCGCGGGCCATGCGCGTGCCGTCCGAGTTCCAGTACAGGAGGTCGAACGCTGGGGGCTTCTGGCCAAGGAGGTAGTTGTTCACGACGTTGGACCAGATCAGGTCGTTGGAGCGCAGTAGGTTGAACATGTTGGCCATCTTGCGGTTATCCAGATAGCCGCGCTCGAGCATCTGCTGCTCCATAAACTCTATCTGCGGCTCGTCTATAAAGACCCCCGTATCTCCCACCTCCGTAAAGTCGTGCAGCGCGACCATGAAGGTCGGCGGCCCGAAGGGGTTCTCGTCGTCCCCCGCGGCGAGCCAGGAGAGCGTGATCGCGAGCAGCGTCCCACCTACGCAGTAGCCGACAGGGTTTACCTTCTCGGAACCCGTTATGTCCCTGACGGCCTCGGCCGCGGCGAGCGGTCCTTTGGTCATGTAGTCCTCGAACTGGGTATCCTCCATCGAAGCGTCCGGGTTCTTCCACGAGATCATAAACACAGTGTAGCCCTCGTCCACCAGATACTTGACGAAGCTGTTCTTGGGCTGCAGGTCCAGGATGTAGTACTTGTTGATCCAGGGCGGTATGAACATGACGGGCGTCTCGTAGACCTGCTCGGTCGTCGGCTCGTACTGGATGAGCTCGATAAGCTCGTTGCGATAAACGACCTTGCCCGGCGTGATCGCCAAATTCTCGCCGGGCTGAAAGGCGTTCGCGTCGGTCATGCTCATGCGGCCTTCCTGAAGGTCCGACAGCAGGTTGCGCGCGCCTTCGGCGAGGCTGATGCCCCCGGTCTCGAAGGCTCGCTTTAGCGCCACCGGGTTGGTCAGCAAATAGTTGACAGGGGCCATGGCGTCCACGAACTGCTTGAGGTGGAACTTGAGGCGCCGCTGCTCGGCGGTGTCCTCGCCGTCGGTCTTTTCGGCCTCCTCCAGCAGGTAGTTCGAGGCAAGCAGGTACGATTCTTTAAGCGTCTCGTAAAATGGGTTCTGCTCCCAGTCGGGCGCGGAGAACCGCTTGTCGGGACGCCCTTCTTCCTCTTCCTGTGGCGTCTCGAGGCCCCACAGGCGGTTGGTGGCCTTCTGCCAGTTGCGCATCGTTGTTTCGAAGAGCTTCGCGTTGAAGTCTGTGGCCCGCTCTGTGGCGCGCGCGGGGTCGGACATCTCGCGCGCCCAGAGGGCTTGCAGAGCGTGTGTGATCTCGACCCAGTCGATGGGCAGAACGTTCTGCATCGGGTTGGCATCCCAGAGCTTCTCGAAGACGGAGAGCAAAGGATCGTTACGTACGGCCCCCTCGGGCAACTGCGC
The DNA here is from genome assembly GCA_046733115.1 of Actinomycetota bacterium. GTDB lineage: Bacteria > Actinomycetota > Rubrobacteria > Rubrobacterales > Rubrobacteraceae > Rubrobacter_D. The sequence goes on from JBKPOM010000214.1 coordinate 9,709, forward strand.
GGTCTCCTCTCCGGTACTGACGCCTGGCGACATCAGCCAGGGTACGCTGGCACCGGGCGCCGCGGATACCGCGCCCATGTTCGCCCGCATCCACTCGGCCCACGCGTCGAACGGCGCCATCGGGAACAGGGTTTCGGAGCCACGATCGGGGGTGTTGCCTTCGCTCATCTAGTGTTCCTCCTCGGACAGATTGATCCGGCGGCCAGATCGCCGCCAGCTTGTGTGCGACTTTACTATACTACCCACTTTGCCAGTAACTTAAAGACGCTCGGCACGCGGGCCAGAAACGTATCTTACCGCGCCTTCCTCGACGAGAGACCGAGAGACCGTGGCAAATTCCCGATCCAACTGCGCACCCTGGCAGGCCACCCCGCCCGCTGTCCCCGAGTGCTCTGCCTGCGGTATCCGCCGGGCCTGAGGAAGGTGACTTCCTCCCTGTTCACGTCGGCGAACCGTTCGATAAAGACGAGGTGGCCAGCCCCGTCGAGCACGCGAAGTTTGGCCCCGGGGATGGTCCCGGCGAGGGCGGCGGCGTTGGCGACGGGCACGTAGCGGTCTTCCGCCCCGTGGACAACCAGCGTCGGCGAGGTTATGTGCCCGATGTCGCGTGACAGGTCGAACCCGGCACCGGCCCGGGCCTGCTCGTAGTACGCCACCTCTGAAGGCGAGTCGGCGAGCCGCCAATCCACGAGCTGCTCGAATTCGTCCCGGTGCTCCGCGCGGTACGCCTCGGAGGTCGCCGTCTCCAGTCCCCTTCTGACCATACCCTCGGCGCTGAAGGAGCCCCACCCGAGCATGTCCGAGAGGGCCTGGGGAGACATAGACTCCGGCCCCCGGCCGCCGTAGCTGGTACATACCAGGACCAGGCGGTTGACCAGGTCGGGCCTGATTAGCGCCAGCTCCTGCGCCACGAATCCGCCGAGCGAGGTCCCAAGCACGTGGGCCTTCTTTACGCCCAGGTGGTCCAATAATGACACCACCTCGCCTACGAGGTCGCCGACCCCGTTCTCGAGCCTGCGCTCGCCCCTCACGTCGAAGGTGATGGTCTGAAAGTGGCGCGAGAACGCTGGAACCTGCTTGAACCACCCCCAACGGCCGAAACCGAGCCCGCCGATTAGCAACAGGGGCGGCCCATCCCCGTTGATTTCGTAGTCGATGCTGGTGGTCCCCGTGATCGCTACGGCATTACCTGATCACCTCGCTCCTCGTCCCAGAGAGTCCCCCGAAACAATATGTGCGTTTGACACTTAGATGCTGAGAGTATTTATTCTAGGTGGTCTGTTGTGATGGGCAGGCGGGGGGTGTGAAAGGCATCACTCCAAAGCGGTTCGCAAGGGGCTTGGCCTCTTGCGAACCACGCGGTCAGCTAGCAGCTTTTCTGGCTGAAAGCTGATCGCTGAGCGCTTTAGATTGACTAGGTCCTGGTCAGAACCTATGCTCTTCTCTGTGGGGTGTTTGAAGTCGGAGGAGTGAGGAGTTTGAGACATGACCGTTACGTCTGAGGGAGTGCGGCGGGAGGGGCGGCCCGTGGATTTCGTAAACGTGGAGCGTTTGCTCTCGGATGAGGAGAAGGGTGTCAGGGATCGGGTACGCGAGTTCGTGGACCGTGAGGTGATTCCGGGGGCGGCGGATTACTGGGACAGGGCCGAGTTCCCGTTCAAGATGCTGCCCGGGCTCGGGGAGCTGGGCATTATGGGCGGAACTTTCTCGGAGGAGTACGGGTGCGCCGGCTGGAACAATGTCGCTTATGGGCTTGCGATCGCCGAGCTAGCGCGCGGTTCGGGGAGTCTTGCCACTTTCTTACACGTTCAGGGCGGGCTCGCGATGACGACCATCCACGAGCTGGGGTCCGAGGGGCAGAAGCTGCGCTGGCTGCCGGCCATGGCGAGGTGCGAGAAGATCGGGTGTTTCGGCCTCACCGAACCGGAGGCGGGTAGCGATCCGGGCTCGCTCGGTACGACGGCGGTGGAGAAGGACGGCGGCTACGTCCTTAACGGGGAGAAGAAGTGGATCGGCAACGCCTCCTTCTCGGACGTGGCCGTGATCTGGGCCAGGACCGACGAAGTTAGGGTCTCGGGTTTCCTCGTCGAGACCGACAACCCCGGCTTCGAGGCCGACGTTCTCCCCCGCAAAGCCTCCCAGCGCGCCGCCTGGCAGACACACATCACGCTAAAGGACTGCCACGTTCCCGAGAGCGCCCGATTGCTGAAGGCCGACGGCCTCGGTTCGACGCTTTCGATCCTCACCCACTCGCGCTACGGCGTCGGTTGGGACGGTCTCGGGCAAGCATCCGACTGCTACGAGACGGCGCTGGCCTACGCCAAAGAGCGCGAGCAGTTCGGGCAGCCCATCGCTTCGTTCCAGCTCGTCCAGCAGAAGCTCGTCGAGATGGTGAATGAGATCTCCTTGAGCCAGCTCCTCTCCATCCACGTCGGACGCCTGAAGGATTCCGGCGAACTCGACCCCGCTACCGTCTCGATGTTCAAGATGAACAACGTCGCGAAGGCGCGCCGCATCGCGGCCACCGCGCGGGAGATCCTCGGGGGCAACGGCATCCTGCTCGACTACCGCGTGATGGAGCACATGGCCGACATCGAGGGCGTCTACACCTACGAGGGCACGAACGACGTGAACACCCTCATCGTGGGGCAGGCCATAACCGGCCACCGTGCCTTCTCCCCGCACCCTCCGCAACGCGCCGACGAGAAGACCGGGTGAGAGGCGAGTAGGTTCGTGCAAGAAAGAGAGACAGCGGGGGCGGAACTCAGGATCACAGCCCAGTGCATGATCAAGCGACCTTCCGGGGAACGGAGAGATGCTCGTAATGCGGACAACCGAAGACCCGGCATACCCTGTCTGCGAGTTCGTAAGCTCCCAGCAATCCCTCGGGTCCTACGACCTGCGCTTTGCGTGTACCCAT
>JBKPOM010000215.1:0-7273 GCA_046733115.1 Actinomycetota bacterium
AGATGGTGATGCCTGGGGACAACACGGTGATGAACGTAGAGCTGATCAGTCCTATAGCGATGGACGAGGGATTGAACTTCGCCATTCGTGAGGGCGGGAGGACGGTAGGAGCCGGCGTCGTCACCGAGATCGTGGAGTAGCGCATTTGGTGCTGGGGGCGGCGAGTTCGCCGCCCCTGTGATTCGGAGGTAAGTTGTGCGACAATTGGTAACGCTGGCTTGCGACGAGTGCAAGCGCCGGAACTATCACAGCAGGAAGAACCGGCGGAACACCCCGGATCGCATCCAGCTACAGAAGTATTGCCCGTGGTGCCGCCATCATACGGCGCATCGGGAGACCCGGTAGTACCGGCAAGACAGAGGGCAGTAGCTCAGTTGGAAGAGCAGCGGTCTCCAAAACCGCAGGTCGTGGGTTCGAGTCCCTCCTGCCCTGCTTCGAGAGGCAAAGGACGTTATGGGTAAGAAGCGCGGATCCGCTACGGCGAAGGGGTCCAACAAGAAGGCACAGCAGAAGCAGCCGCAGAGGAGCGGCGTGCTGGCCAGTCCGAGGAAGTTTGCCAGGGACGTGCGCGGCGAGCTCAGGCGGGTCAGTTGGCCCGACCGCGACCAGCTCAGGCAGAGCACGGCAGTGGTGCTCATCATCGTCTTCGTGCTGGCCATCTACGTGGCCGCCGTGGACTTCGTCTTCCAGAGCCTGGTACGTCTGATCTTCCTGTAGATCCTCCCGCAGGTATAGGAGAGTCAAGTTTTGAAGAAGTGGTACGTCGTAAATACATACTCGGGGCACGAGAACAAGGTCCGCACGACGCTGGAGCGCAGGATCGACTCGATGGGCCTGAACCGGAACTTCGGTGAGATCCGCATCCCGACCGAGAGCGTCATCGAGATCAAAGACGGCAAGAAGGTCCCGACGATCCAACGCCAGTTCCCCGGCTACGTCCTGGTGAACATGGACATGAACGACGCGACCTGGCAGCTCGTCAGGCAGACGCCAGGCGTCACCCAGATCGTCGGCGCCGGAGAGAAGCCGCTCGCGCTCAGCCGCGCCGAGGTCGAGAGGCTCCTACATCCAGGCGAGGTCGAGACGCGCGAGAAGGTCAAGACCACGGTGGACTATCAGATCGGGGAGACCGTCAAGGTTATAGGGGGTCCGCTCTCGGACTTCACCGGTTCGATCTCGGACATCAACGTGGACCAGTCACGGTTGAAGGTGCTGGTCTCCATCTTCGGGCGTGAGACGCCCGTGGAGCTCTCCTTCAACCAGGTAGCGAAGCTTTAGAGAGGATTTTATGGGTAGAGGACGCGGGCGCCGCGTTGCGCGCAAGCTGAAGTTGCAGATCACCGGCGGGCAGGCGAACCCCGCGCCGCCGGTAGGACCGGCCCTGGGACAGGCCCAGGTCAACATCGGGGAGTTCGTGCGACAGTTCAACGATGCCACGCGCGACCAGATGGGCCAGACCATCCCGGTGGAGATCACGGTCTACGAGGACCGCTCTTTCACTTTCATCACGAAGACGCCGCCTGCAGCGTTCCTGCTCAAGCAGGCCGTGGGCCTGGAGAAGGGCAGCGGCGAGCCGAACCGGGCGAAGGTCGGCACGGTGAGCCGGGCCCAGGTCGAGGAGATAGCACGCACGAAGATGCCCGACCTCAACGCCGCCGACATAGAGGGCGCATCGAGGATCGTCGAGGGCACGGCAAGGAGTATGGGGATCACGGTCAATGGGTAGAAAACTACTTGAACAGAAGTCGAGGATAGACCCCGAACAGCGCTACACGCCGCGCGAGGCGCTGGAGCTGCTGAAGAGCTTGGACGGCGCGAAATTCGACGAGAGCGTCGAAGCCCACATCCACCTGAACGTCGACCCCAGGCGCGCCGACCAGATGGTGCGCGGCACGCTGATGCTGCCCAACGGCACGGGCAAGACGCGTCGCGTCGCCGTCTTCGCGGAGGGCGAGAAGGCCAGGGAGGCCGAGGAGGCCGGGGCCGACGTGGTCGGTTCTGACGACCTGGCTTCCCGCATCAGGAACGACGGCTTCATGGACTTCGACGTGGCCGTTGCGACCCCGGACCAGATGAGGTCCGTGGGCCAGCTCGGTCCCGTTCTCGGTCCGCGCGGGCTCATGCCGAACCCCAAGAGCGGTACTGTAACGCAGGAGGTGGGTAGGGCCGTCGAGGAGATAAAGCGTGGCAAGATCGAGTACCGCGTCGACCGCTACGGCATCATCCACGGCGTGATAGGCAAGAAGTCTTTCGACCTGGACAGCCTGGTCGAGAACTACTTCGCCCTGCGCGAGGAGCTGCAGCGCGCACGTCCAGCCCCGGTAAAGGGCCGGTACTTCAAGTCCGTGGCGCTCAGCACGACGATGGGACCTTCGGTGAAGGTTGACCCCGCGGTGGAGAGGGATTAGTATCACGCGCGGACTTTAGTCAAGAGCAAGCCAAAGACAGCCGGGGTCCGGGCAGACGCCGCGGACTTAATCATCCGGCCGAGGTTGCGGAAAGCTTTCGAGGGAACTTTTAGCCCCGGGCGCCTCTGCGGCCTCGGGGTTTTCTAGTTGAGATGGGAGTTGTGGTGAACAGGGAAGAGAAAGTGCGGGTGATCGAGAGTCTCACCGCGAAGCTGCGGGCGGGTTCCGCGGTGCTCGTCGACTACCAGGGCATGGACGTCGCCAGGAGCACGGACCTGAGGCGGCGCAGCCGCGAGTCGGGCGTCGACTTCGTGGTCGCGAAGAACACGCTGACCAGGCGGGCCGCCGACAAGGCCGGCGTCGAGGGGCTCTCAGAATTCCTCGTCGGGCCGACGGCCCTCGCCTTCTCCGAGGACCCCGTAGCGAGCGCGAAGCTGATGGCGGAGTTCGCCGACCAGGTCGAGTCGTTCGCCCTGAAGGGCGGCCTTCTCGAAGGGGGGCGCGTGCTCGGCGAGGACGAGGTGGTGGCCCTCAGCAAGCTGCCGGGCCGGGATCAGCTTCTCGCCCAGATTGTCGGCGGCATCTCCTCCCCTCTCACGGGGCTGGTCACCGTGCTCAACAACACCGTCCAGGGTCTGGTCGTGGCACTCGGCCAGATCGCCGAGCAGAAGCAGAGCGCCGGACAGTCGTAGTCAAGTAGAGACAGGAAGGACGAGAGATGGCTGTAAACAAAGAAGAGTTGATGGAAACGATCGAGAACATGACCGTTCTCGAGCTCTCAGAGCTCGTGAGCGCCCTCGAAGAGCGCTTCGGCGTCTCCGCCACGGCCGTAGCCACGGCCCCCGCAGCGGGTACTGCCGGCGACGGCGCGGCTGCCGCCGAGGAAGAGCAGACCGAGTTCGACGTCGTGCTCCAGGGCCCGGGCGAGAAGAAGATCCAGGTCATCAAGGTCGTCAGGGCCGCCACAGGCCTCGGCCTCAAGGAAGCCAAAGCCCTCGTCGACGAGGCCCCGAACCCCGTCAAGGAGGCCCTCAGCCGCGAGGACGCCGACGCGCTGAAAGCGCAGCTCGAAGAGGCCGGCGCCTCTGTGGTATTAAAGTAGGGCTCGCCTACTTTAATACCAGGCCGGTCAGCACTTCAGCAAGTCAGCAAGTTCTGGCGGCCCTCCCGAACGGGAGTGTCGCCTCACTGCATGGAGAGGCTCTTCTCGATATGTATCGCGGTCCTAGCCCTGTAGCGTCTCGCACCCTCAATAGCTGAAATGCTGGCCGGCTGAGACGCGGAAATGCTCTCTTCGTGGCATGCCACGAAGAGATATGCTAGACTGCCGCCGTCGGTCAAAGACCGACCACATACTTCTATTGAAATACTCCTTGACTTGCCCTGACTCCGGGGGTAAGATATCCGTTTGCGTGTTTGCCCATCTTTTAACGAATCATGCGGAGGAGAGCTAATTTGGTGACCCCTGTCGTGCGCCGGGAACGGCACCCGTATGCTCGGTTACAGTCCACAGAGGTTCAGCTGCCGGATCTGGTCGAGATCCAGCTGAACTCGTTTCAGAAGTTTTTAGACGAGGGTATCCAGAAGACCTTCACGGAGATCTCCCCTATAGAGGATTACACGGGCTCTTATGCCGTGGAGTTCGGGGAGGGGCGCTTCGAAGAGCCGCCGGTTTCCGTGGAAGAGTGCATGTCCAAGGACAAGACGTATGCGGCCCCGCTCTTCGTCAGGGTGCGCTTCATCGTCAAGGAGACGGGCGAGGTCCGGGAGCAGGACGTCTTTATGGGCGACTTCCCGCTCATGACGGACTCCGGCACGTTTGTCATAAACGGCACCGAGCGCGTGGTGGTCACGCAGCTCGTCAGGTCGCCGGGCGCCTACATCATGGAGCCCAAGGACGCCACCAAGCAGGTCCTGACGGCGAGCCTTATGCCGGGACGCGGATCCTGGTTGGAGTTCGAGGTCGAGGCCAGGGGTTACGTCTCCGTCCGCATCGACCGCAAGAGGAAGCTGCCCGTAACCGTGCTCCTGAAGGCACTCGGGATGGGCGGACCCGAGGAGATACTCGACAGGTTCGATGACTCCTGGCTCATCCGCAACACGCTGGAGAGGGACGATACGCCGTCCAGGGATGAGGCTTTGCTGGAGGTCTTCCGCAGGCAGCGGCCGGGCGAGCCGGTCAACATCGAGAACGCGCAGAACCTGGTGGACGGGCTGTTCTTCGACGCCAAGCGCTACGACCTCTCCGAGGTGGGGCGCTACAAGGTCAACAAGAAGCTCAAGCTCGACGTGCCATTGGACAATCAGACGCTGACTATTGAGGACATCGAGGCATTGCTCAAGCGCCTCATCGAGACCTCGGAGGAAGTTGCCGAGGACGAGGAGTTCGGGCGCGTCAACTACGAGCGCATCCGGCACAAGCTCGACGAGTACGAGCACTTCGGCAACAGGCGCTTAAGGACCGTCGGAGAATTGGTGCAGGAGGCGTTCCGGATCGGGATGTACCGCATGGAGCGCGTGGTGCGCGAGCGCATGACGACCCAGGACGAGGATTCCATAACGCCGCAGAGCGTCGTCAACGTCAAGCCCGTGAGCAGCGCCATAAAGGAATTCTTCGGCTCCTCGCAGCTCTCTCAGTTCATGGACCAGACGAATACCTTGAGCGGCCTCTCGCACAGGAGGCGGCTCTCCGCGATGGGTGCTGGTGGCCTGAGCAGGGAGCGGGCGCCCATAGAGGTACGCGACGTGCATCCTACCCACTACGGGAGGATGTGCCCAATAGAGACACCGGAGGGACCGAACATCGGCCTGATCGGGCAGCTCTCCACGTTCGCGACCGTTGATGAGTACGGCTTCGTGCAGACGCCGTACAGGAAGGTCGAGAACGGCATGCTCACCGAGGAGATCGAGTACCTCTCCGCCGACGAGGAGGAGGAGTTCACGATCGCTCAGGCCAACACGCCAATAGATCCCGAGACCGGCCAGATCCTGGAGGACGGCCAGATCTTGGCCCGCAGGAAGGGCGGGGACGTCGCGACCGTGGCCGCCGAAGAAGTCGACTACGTCGACGTGGCGCCGCTTCAGACGGTCTCCGTCGGTACGGCCCTCATTCCTTTCCTCGAGCACGACGACGCCAACAGGGCGCTCATGGGCGCCAACATGCAGCGTCAGGCGGTGCCGCTCCTCAGGAGCGAGGCTCCGTATGTCGGGACGGGGATGGAGTTCCGGGCCGCGGCCGATACCGGCGACGTGCTGCTGGCGCGGCATGCAGGCACGGTCGAGCGGGTCGTGGCCGACAGGATCACGGTCCGCCGCGAGGGCGGCGAGCTGGACGAGTACCACTTGAGGAAGTTCGCCCGCTCCAACCAGGGCACCTGCGTCAACCAGAGGCCGCTGGTCAAGGAGGGCGAAGAGGTCGAGGCCGGGTCCGTCATGGCCGACGGGTCTTCGACCGACCAGGGCGAGCTGGCTCTCGGCAAGAACCTGCTCGTGGCCTTCATGCCGTGGGAGGGGTTCAACTTCGAGGACGCCATCATCATCTCCGAGCGCATCGTCAAGGACGACACCCTCTCCTCAATACACATCGAGGAGTACGAGGTACAGGCCCGCGACACCAAGCTGGGGCCCGAGGAGATCACGCGCGACATCCCCAACGCCTCCGACGACGTGCTGATGAACCTCGACGTCGACGGCATCATTCGTATTGGTGCCGAGGTAGGTTCGGGGGACGTGCTCGTCGGCAAGGTCACGCCCAAGGGCGAGAGCGAGCCGACGCCGGAGGAGAAGCTCCTGCGGGCAATCTTCGGCGAGAAGGCGCGCGAGGTGAAGGACTCCTCCCTCAAGGTCCCGCACGGCGAGGGCGGCGTTGTCATCGACGTCAAGCGCTTTAGTCGAGAGGGGGGCGACGAGCTCCAGCCCGGCGTCAACGAGATGGTCAGGGTCTTCGTGGCCAAGAAGCGCAAGATCGCGGAGGGTGACAAGCTCGCCGGACGCCACGGCAACAAGGGCGTCATCTCCAAGATCGTACCCGAAGAGGACATGCCTTTCATGGAGGACGGCCACCCGGTGGACGTGATCCTCTCTCCGCTCGGCGTGCCGAGCCGGATGAACATAGGCCAGATCCTGGAGACCCACCTCGGGTGGGCCGCGAGCCAGGGCCTCGGGGAGAAAGGCGGCGAGCCCGTCTTCGTCTCGACGCCCGTCTTCTCCGGAGCCGAGGTCAAGGACATAGACGAGGCCATCGAGAAGGTCAACCAGGACGGCGGCGCCAAAACCGGCATGGGCCGGGGTGGCAAGGTCACCCTGTACGACGGCAGGACCGGGGAGGCTTTCGACGGCAAGATCACCGTCGGCTACATGTACATACTAAAGCTCTTGCACCTGGTGGACGACAAGATCCACGCACGAAGCACTGGACCATACTCGCTGGTCACGCAGCAGCCGCTGGGCGGCAAGGCCCAGTTCGGCGGACAGCGGTTCGGCGAGATGGAGGTGTGGGCGCTCGAGGCCTACGGCGCGGCGCACACCCTGCAGGAGCTGCTAACCATAAAGAGCGACGACCGGGTCGGTAGGGTCAAGAGCTACGAGTCGATCGTCAAGGGCGAGAACATTCCCGAGCCGGGCGTCCCGGCGAGCTTCAAGGTGCTGCTCAAAGAGATGCAGTCCCTGGGGCTCTCGGTCAAGCCGGTCTACAACGCCGAGGCCGCGGCCGAGGACCAGGACCGCAGGGATTGGGACGAGGCCGCCCGGGCTTTAGGCATAAACCTCAGCCGCGACGAACCTACGGGCAACCTGGAGGAGCCACCCGGTGCCTTCGGCAGAGGAGGTATATAGAGCGTGCAGGGACTCGAGCGCGACATAGACAT
>JBKPOM010000216.1:0-2842 GCA_046733115.1 Actinomycetota bacterium
AGCCGGGGCCCGCACCAGAGAGGCCCTGATCGGGGCGATGGGCGAGGCGCTCTCGGCCATCACCAGCCGGGAGGCGTCCGGCTTCTTGCGCCACTGCGGCTACCGAGCCCCGGCCCAATTACTATGACAGATGCTCTAAAGCCTCGGACTCCTCGCGGCTGGCGGTACCTAGATCCAGGTAGACCTCCGAGATAGGCGGAGCTTTCTCAGCCTCCTCCTTGGTCACGATGTGGGCGGGTTTGCCACCGGTCAACCCCTGCACGGGTCCCTTCTGGGTGTGCACGGTGAGCACCTGGTTCGCCAGCGTCCTATCGTCATGAAGACCCACCGGCGTGAAGTGCCCAAACCCCTTCTCGTCGACGTGGTGGATCACGAACCCCACCTCGTCCATGTGGGCGCTCAACATGAGGTCAAGTTGCGGATTCGCTCCCTCTTTGGTGAAGAAGTGGTTCCCCAACGCATCCTTTTGGAGCTGGTCGTAGTAGCCGTCCAGCCCGCCCTTCACGAACTCGGCAACCTCTTCCTTTGCCCCCGAGACACCAGGGATGGTGTCGAGTTCGGCGAGCAGTTGCGGTAGACCTTCGGTTGGCACGGCCACGTTTACGGCCTCCCTGGTGCTCTGTTCCCTTTCCAAAAACAGTATGGGAGTATAGTGGATCTTCGCTCGCGCCGAAAGCTGCGTACCGGTAAGGGAACACTACAAATCGTTGTCGGGTTTTCGACGTCGAGATGGAGATTGGGACTCCTGGGCTACCAGATTCGTTAGTCATCCTCAACCATCCGAAAAACGTCGCGAGGCCCGTACGCGCCAAGCGACGTTTCTGACGTAGGACGCGCCTCTGTCACCCCCTACCTTGTGCCGGTACGCGATTATGCTTTAAAGCGTCCCCACAACCGCAGCATTTCCGGTCGCTCCGGCAAGCCATCAGCAGGTCTTGCGTTCGAGCGAACCACGCAGAGAGTACTTATGGTTACCCGCTCGTCAACGTGTTCTCCGTACCCTTCCTACTCAGCTCCTCAGCCACGGTTTTCAAGGCCACCTAGAGACCCTTCAGGGCATCTGAATCCGCGAGCATTCGTCAAACGCCGAGCGGGCCCTCGCGTCCTCCCAGAAGGTCAACCCAAAAATCGTGGAGGTGAGGTTACCAAGTAACTCCTCCACGCAATCCATGAATGTTTACCCGCGTATCCTGCATGAGATGGGCGACGTTGCTGCCACGGCGCTCGCAACAGCGTTAAGCCGAGTCTACTGCTGCCCTACTGCTGCCACGGTCCATTGGGCGGGCGAGCAGGAGTCGTGTTTTACCTGCAAATGCGAGGGTGACCGACGGGGCTCGAACCCGCGACCTTCTCTAGAGCCACAATCCAATGTAACTCGTTACAGTGCGTCCTGGTGCGTCCGATTATTCGGCATATTTATGGGGTTTTCGGCGGTTTTGCGGAATACGTTTGTCCGCTGCGTACCGCTGCATCCTACTCCGGTTGCAGTACGGTTGCAGTACGTTAGTTGGCTGCGGGATTCGCGATAGAGAACGATAGACGAACAAGATGAAGGCGACAGTAGGCCCTTTGACGCAAGCTCTTCAGGAACCCCAGCGTCTCAGTAGAATAGACTCGTGGACGCGCATCTCCCTAATGACGTAGAGTTCTGCCAAGTGTCTCACACCTACGTCGTAGTGAGTCCCTACGATGGGGTAGGCGACTATGAAGAGGTCCTCGCGCACCATCGCGGACTTCATGCGCAGTGTACTGGCCCAGTTTACCCGGGTGAAGCTGCATGAAGCCTCGGCGTCTAGTGAGCGCCGAGATCGTGGCCGTTGGAACCGAAATACTCCTCGGAAGCCTCGTGGACACCAACACTGCTTGGCTTAGCCAACGGCTCGCGGCCTCCGGTGTTGCGGTCTACCGCCACACCACCGTCGGGGATGACAAAGGATGCCTCGTCACCACCTTTTCGGAAGCCGCCGCCCGGGCGGACCTTGTGCTCTCCACCGGCGGTTTGGGACCAACCACTGACGACCTTACCAACGACGCTTTGGGGCAAGCGATAGGCCGGGAGATGGCCGAGTACCCCGAAGCGAGGCGGCATATAGACGAAGTGTTCTACGGCTTCACCGGCCGCAGGCCACCCCCTTCGGCCTACAAGCAGGCCCTCTTCCCCGAGGGCTCCAAGCTCATCCCTAACCCCTTGGGCACAGCGATGGGCGCGCTCTTAGAGCTAGACGAGGTGCTCTTTGCCACTTTGCCCGGCGTGCCCGTGGAGATGCAGAGGATGTTCGAGGAGACGCTCGAGCCCCTAATCGGGAAGCGCAGCGAAGGCGTGATCGTCTCCCTGATGCTCAAGTTCGCCGGAATTAGCGAGGAAGAGCTAGGCGAGAAGGTTCAGGACCTTCTCGATGCCCTGGATCCCACGGTCGCTCCTTTGGTCGGTCCGGGTCAGGTCGGTCGGGGGGAGGTCCACCTCCGTGTCACTACCAGGGCCTCCACCCGTGAGGAGGCCGAGGGTAAGATAGAACCCGTCGCCGAAGAGATCCTCTCCCGCTTGAGTAAGTACTATCTAACTCGAAGGCAGGGATGAATCCGAGCGCTTCCACACCCTCCTCAAGCTCTTGCTATTTTGCTCGCAAATGGGTGCAAAGAGGGAGCCGACGAGCGGACTCGAACCGCTTTACTGCTCATTACTACAGCATTGGTCAAAATCATTGACCTGGGGACGCTCGTAGAAGCATGAAACCTACTCTGAACACCTCCGTTAGAAGATAGTCTGAGCCACAGAACCGGGATTTCTTGGACACCCGTGTGTATGGTATATCGGTTCAACCATTATGACCGATGCTGTAGA
>JBKPOM010000217.1:0-6458 GCA_046733115.1 Actinomycetota bacterium
CATAGATGGTTTCACCTATTTTTGGTTCAAGAGCGTGCCAAACCATCAATGATGTACGTACTGGCGTTACTAGCGGGCTGCTATAGGCATGGTGGGCTTATTCACCACCCTTATTCACCGGAGTGCGTGGAAAAAAGAGAAATTCTGCGAAGTACGAAGTAGCAAGCTCCCCCCGGTCTGGTACCTACCCCCTAGCGGAGTGGGGCCGAGCGGTATCGCGTTCCCCAAAATGCTCAGCGCTGAGCACATTCGTGGCGAGGGTTCGTTGCAAGCGGTTGCGACTTGCTAGCGTCGAGCTTCCCGAGAATTTTGGGATCCTACGAACTTCCGCTTGACGGAGTTTTCGGAAGTTGAATTTCCGCTTTCCTCTGGAGCAGCCGCACGTCTGCGCCGCGGGCTACGTTTACGTCGGTCAGGTGGTCGAGTCCAAGCACGACCTCGACGGCGAAGAGGTCCGGTACCGTCGCGTCCCTTGCCGCCGCTGCGTGGAAGCCTCGTGAGCCGGGAGACGTGGATCATCATCTTGGGTGTGGCGATCGTGGTGATTTACGCGCTGCTTATAGGACTCGAGTTCTGGGTAGCGACCACCTGATACCCCTCAACCACAGCCCCTCAAAGCCCCTCTAACGGCTTGCGAGGGGCTTCTTGGTGGCGACAGCGCCAAGAAGGACACGGCTCGGTCAGCGAACAACGACGACCGTGCACTTAGCGTGAGCCACGACGTTCTGGCTCACCGATCCCAGGAGCAGCTCGGCGAACCCGCCGTGGCCGCGAGTGCCGACTACGAGCAGATCGGCGTCTTCCGAAAGGTCGGTGAGCAGCTTCGCCGCGTTGCCCTGCTTGACCCGAGGTTGTACGCGGACCGGAGGATCCTCGCCGAGGACGTCCCGTATCGCCTCCATCAACAACTGCTTCGCCCCCTCGCTGGCCGCCTCGCTGGAATTGATTGCCCCCTGGAAGGCTACCGTGCCAAACGACGACGGCGGCGGCGGCGGTGCCAGGTAGGCCGTCAACGCGACAAGCTCCGAGCCGTGCCGAACCGCCTCGTCACCGGCCCATTCGAGCGCCTTCCGGCTCTCTGGGGAGCCGTCGACGCCGACGAGGATCTGCTTCCACTGCGCCATAAAACCTCCTTTAGGACCCGTACCCGACGCAGAAACGGCCGCTTCTTGTATCGGGCGTGACCGGGGCGGGTTCGGCTAGACGGTTTCTAGCCGAGCCAACCCCAACCAAAGTCGAAGCCTAGGTTTGGCCGTCCCGACCGGTGGCCTGTCCGTCGTGCGTAGAGCTCTCGTTCTGCTCGTCGCCGGTCTGGACGACCATGACGTTGCAGACCGCGCACTTCACCACTTCCCTCGGAATTTCCCCGAGGGCCTCGTTCCTCTCGGCACCGAGGCCGCGGTTGCCGACGACGATGAGGTTCGCCGGGTTGTCCCCTGCGACTTCGAGTAGGACCTTCGCCGGGTCACCCTCGACGATCCGCTGCTTGATGTTCCGGACGCGCTCCTTTTGGAGCTGCCTCACCGACGCGCGGAGCGCCTCTCGGGCGGCCTCCTCGCCGAAGAGTTCCCGCCGAACGCTGTCCGTCCGACCGCCGCTGGCCCCGTCGCCCTGCCTCTCGGGGTTGTAGGCCGAGACGACGACCAGTTGCGCGTCCGCGGCGGCGGCGACCCCGGCAGCGTGGCTGACCGTTCTCAGGCCGTTGGGCGTACCGTCGGAGCCGACGATCACGCGGTCGTAGACGTTGTCGATGCGACGGGGCGCTCCCAGCGGCATGATGTCGGATTCCTCGGTCTCCTTGGGCGGGTTCACCCAGAGCATGGCGATGGCGCCGCACCCGAGCAGGGCGCCGGCGAACACGATCGCGTTGGGTCCATAGTTGCCCAGCAGGTGCTTGAAGATCCACCCGAACGTCAGCGTCTCGAGGAGCATCGGGACGACGATCATCATGTTCACGATGCCCATGTACACGCCGGTGCGTTCCCTGGGCACCATGCTGGCGACGAGAATGTAAGGGATGCCCATCATGGAAGCCCAGGCGATGCCGAGCAGGACCATGGGCAAGAGCGCGACGTACTGGTTGCCGATTTGCGAGAGCGCGATCAAGCCTATCGCGGCGCCCGCGAGGGCCGCCGCGTGGATCCACTTGGCGCCGAGCCGGGCCGCCAGGGCGATGAGGCCGAGCGCCGCGAAGATGGTGACGAAGTTGTAGGCGCCGTTCATCGCGCCGACCCAGCCGACGGCCGCCTGGAAGCGCGGTCCTTCCGGGTCGGTGTTGAACACCGTCCGGCCGATGCTTGTCGCGACGAACTGCCAGTAGATGAACATCGCGTACCACTGGAACGCGAAGACGATGCCGATCTTGTGCATGCCGAGCGGCATCGCGCGAACCGCGCTGGCGATCTCGGCGACGGCCGGCACGAGGCCTTTGGGCTTGGACCGTAGCTCGACGATCTCCTCTTCCGTCGGCGGGATCTCCTTCGTGGACATGACGGAGAGCAAGACCGTGCCGATGGAGCAGACCGCGCCGATCCAGAACGCCACGAACACCCAGGTCGGGAGGCCGCCCCCGGACTCGGTACCCAGCACCCGCTGGAACACGAACAGCGACAGGTTCGCCGTCACGGCGCCGGCGCCTACGAACATGCTCTGCGTCAGGAAGCCGCGGGCGAACTGGTTCTTGGGCAGCCTGTCGGAAATGAAGGCCCGGTAGGGCTCCATCGCCGTGTTGTTCGAGATGTCGAGAAGCCACAGGAGTATGAAGGCCAACCACAGCGCGAACACGAACGGCCACAGGAACAGGCAGATCGAGCAGCCGATCGCGCCGATCAGGAAGTACGGCTTTCTTCGGCCCCAACGGTCGCTCCACGTCCGGTCGCTCATCGCGCCGATCAGCGGCTGGACGAACAGGCCGGTTATCGGTCCCGCCAGGTTCAGGAGCGGCAGCTGCGCGGGGTCGGCTCCGAGGAGCTCGTAGATCGGGTTTATCGCGGTCTGCTGCAGGCCGAAGCTGTACTGGATGCCGAAGAACCCGAAGTTCATCAGGAGGATTTGCGTAAAGCTTAACGGCGGCTTGCGCTCGAGGTCCGCCCACTGGGCCTCGGGCTGCGCGCCTTCTTGTGCGGCGATCGCCATGGAAAAACCTCCCGTCTACGTGTTTGGGTCGCCGGTCATGGTCGTTTTGGCATACACCTCTTGACGATTCTTGACGATGACACACCCCCTGCTGCGCCTGCTCCGCCCCCGATGCCGATCGGGCTGGTTCTCCTGCTGCCCCTTTACTAAACGTTTTTACTAAAGCCGATTAGTAAGGAGCCACGGAAAAGTAACATTCGTGACCACACGCTGTCAAGCGCAGGGGCGGTTGCTAGAATCATCGCCGGCGCAACCTGGATAATGGGGTGCATGGATACGGGAACGAGGAAGACGAGGAGGGGGCGGTCGCCGACCATCGGGGACGTGGCGAGGCGTGCCGGCGTCTCCCCGACCACCGTGTCCTTCGTGCTAAACGACGTCGCCGGCAGCGGCATCCCCGAGGAGACGAGGAGGCGGGTCAGGGCCTCCGCCCGCGAGCTCCGCTACCGGCCGAACGCGACGGCGAGGCTGCTGCGCACGGACCGGTCGCACGCTATAGGCTTCGTCACCGACGAGATCGCCTCGACCCCGTTCGCAGGAAACGTCATCGAGGGCGCGCAGGAGGCGGCATGGGACGCGGGCAAGATCTTGATGATAGTCAACACCGGCGAGAACCGAAGGATCGAGGAGGCGGCCGTCGGGATGATGCTGGAGCGCCGGGTTGAGGGCATCATCCACGCCGCCATGTACCACCGGGCCGTGCGTCCGCCCGCCGACTCGCGAGAGGTGCCGGCCGTTCTGCTCATTTGATACTGGGAGGCGGGAGCGTGGGCGTGGGGGGCCCCGCCCGGGGCGTGGGGCGGACGCACGGCCACGGAGATCCTGCTCGACAAGGGGCACGAGAGGGTGGGCTTCATAAACCTCCACCCCGAACTGCCGGCCGCGATCGGCCGGCTGCAGGGATACAAGCGGGCGCTCGAGGCCCGCGGGCTACCCTTCGACCATTCTTTGGTTAGGAACGGCGACGGCACCGCGAGGAGCGGTTACCGGCTCGCCGCGGAGCTGATGCGGGCGCCGGACCCCCCGACGGCTATCTTCTGCGGAAACGACCAGACGGCCATGGGGGCCTACGAGGCGCTCAAGGAGCGGGGCCTCCGTATCCCCGAGGACGTGGCGGTCGTCGGCTTCGACAACCAAGAGCTCATCGCCGCCCAACTCAGGCCGGCCCTCTCCACGGTGGCGCTCCCGCACTACGAGATGGGCCGGTGGGCGGTGGGTTGCCTGATCGAGCAGGCCGAGAGCGGGAAAGCGCCCCCGACGCGGCACGCGATCGTCTGCCCCTACGTCGAGCGCGAATCTGTCTGAGGCGGTAGACGAGCTCGAGGTGAGCGAACGGTAGCCGAGTCGAAGCAGGCTTGCGTGGGAAAGGGCCTTCCGCGCCTCGGGGGTTCGAGCGACGGGGCCTCCAGGTGACCACGAGCCGGTTCGGAGGCCTCCGGCCTGCCGATGATCACCCATAACCAGAAGGGGGTAGAGGCCAAGGATGACCCTGCGGCTTCCCGACAAGTGGGTGTGGGACTTCTGGCTGGTCAGAGACGGCGCGGACTACCACGCCTTCTACCTTCAGGCGCACCGCTCGTTGGGCGACCCGGAGCTGCGGCACATGAACGCCGCCGTCGGCCACGCCGCCTCGAAGGATTTGAGGCACTGGCGCGTCCTGCCGGACGCCCTGAGCGCCGGCCCGCCGGGGGCCTGGGACGATCGCGCCGTCTGGACCGGGTGCGTGATCCGGTCCAGGGGGAGGTGGCACATGTTCTACACGGGGGTGAGCGTCGAAGGCGACGCCGTCGTCCAGCGCGTGGGATCGGCCACCTCGGAGGATCTGATCCGCTGGCGCAGGCACCCCAAAAACCCTCTCATCGAGGCCGACCCGCGATACTACGGGCAGAGGGACGAGGGCGCCGTCGGGTGCGAACGGATGTGGCGCGACCCATGGGTCTTCCGGCACCCCCGGACCGGGGAGTACCACGCGCTCTTCACCGCCCGCGCCATAGAGGGTCCCCCCGACGGTCGTGGCGTGATAGGGCACGCCCGCTCGAGAGACCTGGTCCGCTGGGAGACCCTGCCGCCGCTGACGGAGCCGGGCCACTTCTACGCCCTAGAGGTGCCCCAGCTCGTCCGGGTCGGAGCCCACCACTACTTGCTATTCTCCACGTGGGCCGAGGCCCACTCCGCCGCGCGCCGCGAGGAGACGCGCCTCGAGCCGGTGGGCGGCACGCACTACCTCGTCGCCGATGGCCCCTTGGGCCCGTTCCGCTTCTCCACCCACGACTTCCTCGTCGGCGATCCCTTGGGCTCGCTCTATAGCGGTAAGCTGGTGGAGGGCCCGGACGGACGACTGCGGTTTTTGGCGTGGCGCAACTTCGACCCCGAGGGCGCCTTCGTGGGCGAGCTCGCCGACCCGCTCCCGGTCGCGGTGGACGACGCGGGCAACCTTTCGGTGGCGCGCTCCGACGCCCGGGGTGATGGGTAGATTCCTGACGCATGGGAGGACGGCTATTCACCCGAGTGCGTGGAAGGGTAGTTCTAAGAAGTTCGGATGCCTTAAAGGAGCGGGGCTTATTCACCGCCCCGGATCTTTATGCACCACCACTACATCTAGTCCCCCCTCGCGTACCGCGAGGTGCCCCAGAAGCCGTCCTCGCGGCTTTCGGGCGACGTCATATGCAAGATCTTGGATGCGAACTTCGCAGAATACCCCTTCCACGCACTCCGGTGAATAAGGGCATAAGGAGAAGGGCCCAGGCTGCTACACCCCGGCCCTAGCTACTGCAACGGTCACGGCCTAGAGGCCGGGTAGATGCGAAGCTCGCTTACCCTCCCTAGCCGCCACCACCGCCTGCGCCTCTCCCGCCATCCCAGACGCCACTGGGCCAATCGCCTCGGTCGGGGGGAGACTCAGGGTGGCTATTCCCGCCCCCGGGGGAGCCACCGGGGGAATTCAGGGTGGCTCTATGCCCGCCACCGGGGGAAGTATCTTCGCGGGCGCCGCTCCAGAATGCTACCCCCGTCATGATCGCCGCCAGGACGGCCACGAAGGCGCCGACGAAGACCATAACCCCTACCATCGGCAGATCCGTCGCGGCGACCAAGATGGCGCCCAGCGCCCCGAAGACCACCACCATCCAGATCGCGTTTTTCACGAACTCCCTGCCGACACGCTGCAGAAGATGCCCATCGTTGTGCATGGCCATCGCCTCCTTCACCGGAGCGTCGTATCCACTCCTTGTCACGTCACAAAGGTAGCTTAACTGCGCAGAGCAAGGAGCGCATCACCCAAATGAGTGATGTTCGAGAACGTTCCTTGGCGAACTTCTCAGAAC
>JBKPOM010000218.1:0-2687 GCA_046733115.1 Actinomycetota bacterium
GGGCTGGGAGGTCGTCGCCGTCGAGGAGGGGTATTACGGGCTGCTGGAGGGTGAGATCCGGCTCGTCGATCGCGCCGAGCTCTGGGGCTACGTGCAACTGGGCGGGATCGTGCTCGGCACGGGCCGCTCTTCTGAGTTCGAGGAGGGCGAGAAGCAGGCGATAGAACGCTTGCGTCACGCGGGCGCAGAGGGGCTCGTCGTGATCGGGGGCGGAGGGAGTCTCTCCGTGGCGCTGGAGCTGCGTGGGCTTGGCCTGCCTACAGTTGGCGTCCCTGCAACCATAGACAACGACATCCCTGGCACCGAGTTCTCCATTCGGGTCGACACGGCGCTGAACACGGCCGCGACGGTCATAGACCGCATAGGGCCACGACGACCTCCCACCGCAAGGCCATGGTAGTCGAGGTGCTGGGACGCGACTCCGGCTTTCTGGCCGTGATGAGCGCCATCGCTGGCGGCGCCGACGCGGTCATGGTCCCCGAGTTCGAGACACAACCGGAGGACTTGCTGGATCTCCTCGACGAATCCTACGACAAAGGCAAGCTGCGCTTCACGGTGGTGGCGTCGGAGGGCGCTTCCCCGTCAGCCGGCGAGTTCCGCGACTTCGTCAACGACGCCGGAGACTCCTATCAGGCTGACCTCACCGTGCTTGGGCACATCCAATCGGGCGGAAGCCCAACCTCGTTCGACCCCGATAGAAAGCCGATCTCAAGAGGCCACCTTGGGGAAGGTCTCCTATAAGGCCATCGACAACAGTTTCAAATATACTCCTGCGGACCGCGCAGATACATCCGCACTTCATCGCGCACTGCTTTGATGTGTGGGATGATCGAACATAATGAGGGAAACACTTCGGAAGGGTGGCAGATCTCATGAGCGAGGCGCAAGCCCAGACAATAACCGCCAAGCCCAACATCGTCTTCATACTCACCGACGACATGCGCAAAGACGACATGATGTACATGCCAAAGACGCACTCTCTCCTTAGGGAGCAGGGCATGGGCTTTCGCAACGCCTTCGTCTCCAACGCGCTTTGCGCCCCTTCTCGGGCCAGCATAATGACGGGCCAGTACTCCCACAACAACGGTGTCTGGTCTAACTCCTCAACCGACAGTCCTTCCACCACCATCGGCGGTTGGCAGGCCTACCAAGACAATGGAAACGAGAAAGACAACATGGCCACGCGCCTGCAAGATGCTGGCTACAGGACGGGGCTCTTCGGCAAGTATCTTAACGGCTACACGGACACCACCTTCATCCCCCAGGGATGGGATAGATGGTTCGCCGCTTTCTCTTCCCGCTACTTCGACTTCGACGTCAACGACCAGGGCACCATAAGGCACTTCGGTACCAAAGATAGCGACTACAAGACCGACGTGCTAAGGAGGCAGACCAACGCATTCATTGGCAACAGTGCCTCCCAAGGCAGACCCTTCTTTGCCTACGTGGCGCCCATCGCTCCCCACGAGCCGTCCACACCGGCCCCGCGCGACCTGCACACTTTCGACGGCTTGAAAGCTCCACGCTTGCCTTCCTTCAACGAAAGGGACGTCTCAGACAAACCCTCCTGGATAAGGCAGCTGCCGAGGCTCACATCCGACGGAATCACTGCCATAAACAAACGCCACGAAAAACGGGTCGAATCCCTGCAGGCGGTGGACGACCTGGTGGAGGGGGTGGTTAACGAGCTAGAGAACGCGATGGTGTTGAGCAATACTTACATCTTCTTCACCTCAGACAACGGCTTCCACCGTGGCGAGCACCGCATACCCAGACAGAAGTGGCGCCCCTACGAGGAGGACATACACATGCCGCTTGTGGTGCGCGGCCCCGGAGTGGCGGCAGGATCGACTACCTACAAGCTGGTCCTCAACACTGACTACTTGCCCACCTTTACGGATCTGGCGGGAGAACAGAGCCCACCCTACGTGGATGGACGCTCCCTTGGGCCGGTGCTCGATGGCAGTGTAACGAACTGGAGGAGCGCCATCCTGCTCGAAGCTGCGGCCAACTACTCACCTGCCTACTACGGCATCCGCACTGTCAGCACTAACGGCATCACCAGGCGCAAGTACGTCGAGTATGCAGGCGGCGCAAGGGAGCTCTACAACCTGGAGTCCGATGCCTATGAACTTACCAACTCCTACAACGCCACTACGCCGCCAACGGGCCTGGCTTCGCGTCTAAAAGTGCTAAAGAGCTGTGGCGCAGACGCCGCTGTCACTTGCCGCGTAGCCGAGAACGGGCCGTAGGGATTCTCCGGGACCCAATTGCTGGCCTGGAGAGCGACGGAGAGGTGAATTTTCTGAAGGTAGCGTGTACGGAGGTCTCGGAAGTTCAGCTTGGGCATTCGGAACGCTTCAGCGTAAGGAGTGTGATGTCGTCCTCCTGCTCCCAACTCTCTCCCACAAAGGAGTAAAGCTTCTCCAGGAGTACGTCTTCTAGCGACCCTTCCTCACCGTGCGAGGCAACAAGGTCCCGCAACCTGGGGAAGCTGAACATCTGCCCTTCTGGGTCGTGAGCCTCTACAAGACCGTCGCTGTAGAACAGGACGCTCTCGCCAGCGTCGAGCACTATCTCCTTCTCCCCCATAACTACTTGCCGGCATGAGCCCCAGTGGCATCCCCCTGGCCCTTAGTTCCTTCGCCTCACTACCATGTCGCAAGTAGGGTAGGTCATGTCCGGCG
>JBKPOM010000219.1:0-22843 GCA_046733115.1 Actinomycetota bacterium
TACTGTGAAACGTGCTGTAAAGCGGAATTTCTGCTGCGTGTCGTAGCCGCAGTAGTCACTGTTGACCACCTGTATGTATCCTTCGCGGATCAAGCGCCACAGAGCTTCCGCATCCGGCGTGGAGCGCAGAGGTGGGCTGCAGACGTATTTGGCCGCGTCTTCTACGTCATAGAGCTCCGCAGAGAGACTCAGATAGTGAGGGCAGGTCTCGGCCTTGAGGGGTAGTCCCTTGCCCTGCGCGTGGCGGAGAACGTTCCTCGCGCCGCCGGCGCTGACGTGGACGAAGTAGGTGGGGCATCCCGTCTCTTCGACCAGCGTCGCGATCGTCCACATGGCCGTCACTTCGGAACTCTTGGGGTGGGCCCTGACGTGAGCCTTAGCCTTCGTCTCGCCGTTCGTGACCTGTATTTCGACGAGGTGGTCAATTATCCCAGGGTCTTCGGCGTGGATGAGCGCGGTCCCTCCGTGCCGACTGAGGGCGAACATCACGTCCCGGATCTCCCCTGGCGTGAGCAATAGACGATCCTTGTAGACCATGAACATCTTGAAGGTCCCGACGCCGCGGCTCAGAAGCTCGGGTATCTGTGCGATGGAGCGGGCGTCTCCCTTCGTCAGGCAGGCGTGCAAGGAGAAGTCCACGTAGGCGTTTCCTTCAGCCTCCGAGAGCTTGCGCTCGAAGGCCGCGAGCGGCGACTCCCCCGGGTCTGGTATGGCGAAGTCGACCATCGTGGTCGTCCCACCGTATGCCGCAGCCCGGGTCACATCCGGAAACCTGTCGTTGGTCACGACCTCTCCGAGCGGTTGATTAACGTGCACGTGCGCGTCGACAAAGCCGGGGAAGACGTACCTGCCGGAGGCGTCAACCCGCCTGACGCCTTCCAGTCGCCCAGGCCCCGACAGGCTCGCGACCTTACCGTTGCTGATGCCGACGTCCATCGCTGCTCTGCCCCCGGCAAGAACGACGGTGCCGTTGCTCACTACCAGGTCGAACAACGCTTCCTCCTCGTCTACTCCAGGACCAGTAGCATTACATAAGAGGCCGAGTTAGATAGACAGCGGAGCCACGAGCCTCTCGTAGCTGCTCTCGCGAACGTGCTCGTGGAGCCCCCAGGTTTCGGCAAACTGCATGGCATCCTCGAACATCTCCAGTGAATAGGGTTCCAAGATCAGCTTCTCGCCCCTACCGAAGGAGACGTAATCATAGTCGCCTTCGAGCGCGGGCGGTATGTTGTGCTTCCAGAGGTGCAGGTACTTACCCGTATCTTGCTCGAGCGCCTCCTCGGCCAGCTTCAGCGCTCCGAAGAACTTGCCGAGGGTCTCCCGACTTATAGTCGGCGACACCCAGAACGTGATCACGAACTCGCCCTGCGCCAGCTTACGCAAGCCCTTCGCCTCCGCGATCGGGATCTCGGGATCTAGAAGGTTCGCTGCCTCGATCTCTTCGTCCAGGAGCGCAACCAGGCGTTCGCCTGGCCCGCCGGTGTGCACGGTCTCGATGTGCTCCTTGGGCAGCACCTCGCCCAAGGTCTTCAGGGTCGTGAAGTGGCTACCAGCCATCTGGCCTATGCCTATGGGCACGTCCCTGAGCTCGTAGAGCCTCTCGATCTCGGAGCCGGGCCGCACGAAGATGGCGTAACGTCCCACGCTGTAAAGGTCGGGCACCACCCTGCCCATGCCGGCGCCCGCGTTGCACGCGGTGCCCCACTCGCAGGCCGAGTTGGCGACTTCCTGCTCCTGGACGAAGGGGAGATCCTGGGGACGCTGGCCGTACTCGTCGCCCCGATGGCTGGAGACCGAGTGCATAACGTTGGTGAGCATATGCGGCTCAAGGCCCTTAGCCTGGAAGTACTCTTCCTCCAGAGCGATCCACTCGTGGAGGCGGGAGAAGTGTGGCACCACGTTGATAGAAGTTAGTCCATCGCTCGGAGTAGTCATGCGAACATAACCTCCTTCTTTCCACCCTTGTTCTTCTTCGAATCTACCCGCCTTTAGTCCCCGATAATCAGCCTCAAATGGTATGAGTTTACGGTGACGACAACGGAAACGACGGCCCAGAGCTTGGGAACGACTATGGTAACGACGGCGTAGAGGTTGGGGATGACAACGGCGCCGCGTAGCCAGAAGCGCCTTGGGACACCCAAGCGTATGCTGTGACAGCGGGTTTCAGTGAACATGACCCATCTCGCATGATGCACGTTTGCGGTCTCGATGAGGGTCTTGACTGATTGGCCGAAGTTACGTCGACCTGCAGGCAGGCCAGTATCGATGCAACCCGCTGTGAGATGTAGGCCGAAGTCATTCACACTTTGTGAAGGGGTTCCGGCCCTTGTTCTTGCCTCAGTCTCGAAGCGGTTTTCTAGGAGGTCTCACAGCACGTTTCAATGTGGCCGCACCGGCGCGCGACACAGATGCATGAAGGCTTATTCTATAGATCTGTGCACCAAGATAGGGAGTCAGGCAGACGGGACATCTAAAAGTGCGAGAACCTGAGGCTTGTGCCAGAATGCCGCTCGGGTGCCGCTGTCAGGAATAAGTGGGCGATGACGACGAGCGATAATGAAACGGGTGGGCGCTACGTAGATATTGGGGATACGCGCCTCTACGTCGTCGAGCGCAGCAATGGCTACCCCTTACTGGTGTTCCACGGGGGACCGGGCCTCGACCACCATTGCTTCGGCGACTACCTCGATGCTTTAGCCGATGAGTATCGGCTGATCCTGGTCGACCAACGAAGCAACGGCCGCTCCGATCGTGCGTCCGAGGAGACCTGGACCCTAGAGCAGATGGCCGCGGACGTCGGTTCCCTCGCGCGGGCGCTGGACCTAGAGAAGTACGCGGTGCTGGGCCACTCCTATGGCGCCTTCGTCGTGCTGCAGCACGCGGTGGACTTTCCTGGGGGTGCCGCGCAGACGATAGTGTCGAATGGCATCCCCTCGGCTCGCTTCCTTGAGCATGTCGCCGAAAACCTGGCCGCCTTTGAGCCGGTTGAGCTGCGCGAGCAGGTCACCAGTTCCTGGGAGCGGGAGAAGTCAGTACGGATCCAGGAGGATGTCTCGGAGCTTCTGCACGACCAACTGCCCTTCCACTTCGCTGATCCACGGGATCCGAGGATCGGGGAGTACGAGCGGCGCACGGCCGGAGCGGTCTACTCCACGGACGTGCTGCGACGCTTCGCCTCTGAGGAGTACGGCGGGATAGAGGTCGAGGCTCGTCTAAGCGATGTTACCCAGCCGGTGCTGGTACTTGCCGGACGCCACGACAGGACGTGTTCGGTCGAGGCGGCACGGACCATCGCAGAGGGGGTGCGGCGGGGGGAGCTTGTGGTGTTCGAATCCAGCGGCCACATGGCCTTCGTCGAGGAGAACGACGCCTACATCAGCACCCTCAGGGATTTCCTGAAGCGTCACGCCGGGTCGAAATCGTAATGCAAGTCGAGCGACACTGAGGAAGGCTCTGCGCCCGAAGCCAGGCACTCAACTCTTGGGTTCTTGCAGAATCATGCAACTCCACTTAGCTGGACTTTAGCCATTAGGCCGCGTAACAAACCGCGTCGGTCAGCCGTTCCCTTAGAGCCTGCGGCACTTTTACCGTCTCGGTATCCGCGGGCGACCCGCAAAAAGTAGCTTCCTGCACCCACAACTGCCTGCGTACCAGCACTAAAGCGTCGGAGAAGGTCGGATGGGCCTTCTCGTACCAGGCCGCCCTCGCGCGGCGTTCGAGATCCGAGCCTTTTGCTGGTGAGCAAACAGCGTGACCAACGAGAACAGCACCAAAAGCGCTGGAGCAGTCCTCTGTATCGCTATCTGTGACCAATGCCTTTGCGTCTCGAAGCCCAGGCGCTGACGAACCTCTTGGAAAGTGCTCTCCATCTGCCAACGCCTCACAAACCAAGAGATTATCCGCTCGGGCTTCGCATCGAGGTCGGTGCATAGCAAGGTCTGGGTGACGAACTCTTTTTTAGGATCGTGGATCAACACCCAGCGCAACGGAACGGCGGGCAAGCCCGTGCTGTGCCAGAGGGCGGTGCCCGAGACCACCTCTACTGAGCGCTTTTCTTCGCCGTATCAGTTTGCAATCTCGATCAGCTTCCAATCGGTGGAAGGATCTTCAGCCACCACCGAGAGGTTCGGCAGACGCTCGCCCTTCAGACGAGGCCGTCCTAACTGCCCGGGATAGCGCGGCGGAGCCGGCTCATAGAGCGCTGCGTCCAGCCTAAGGCGGGTGATGAAAGTGATGGGGTTAGACAGTCTACGACAGCGGTCAAGAAGCTTGAGGGATGCGTAGGTGCGATCGGCTACGGCCACGATCTTACGCTCCGAATGCCAGCGTCTGACCAACAAGAGCAGCTGCCAGGCCCATTCTGTGAATGGCTTGTGCCGCTTGCCTTGCTCTTTGGCATAGCGCTCGGAGTAAGCCAACGTCGAAAGGAATGGTAAGGCCCAAACCCGAGAGGCCCAGGGGACCTCTGCCAAAAGCGTCAGGCATACCCACCTCAGGCCACTCGTTTTGACGAAGTGCTCGCGGCTGGATCTCACTGGGTCACGGTAGACACCCTTGGCGGAAATCTTCTTCCCACGCCGCCTCTCCAACGTCTCGTCTACTCCCAACACCAGAAGACCTTCGGCCACGAAGGCTTCCACGAGCAACCCAAGCAGGACGCGGCTTGCCTCCCGGCTCGACCAGACAGCGCGGTTGAGCACCCGGTGGTAGCAACAGAACCGCCGTTCGTCCTCCAAGTCCATCGCCCGCAGGGCTGAGGCTATGGTCCTCTTTGACGGGGCGAGGATCGTCCCCGTGAGCAGCTGGACATGCTGCCAGTCGCGTTTGGAAAACAATGGCGCAAATGGGGCCAATACCCGTATCATCTCTTCGGGCAGGGTAGGCATCGATCACCTCTTCTAACGGCTCGGTGACGAGCGTCCCCTATCCCCGTAGCGCCGTTCTCCACAAACACGCCCGCGCGATCATCAGCCCGATTCCGGAGGTCCCCCCAGTGACGACCACGTGCTTGCCCGCACCGAAAACAACTCGCCAATATCCATTTTCACCCTCCACTAATCCCGTCATGCTGTTGGCCTTAAATTACACTATCTCTAGGCCTGGCCGCGCATGTGCGAAACCGTTCCCGTTGACGACCACTTCGACGCCGTTGTTGTCCTCCTCCTGGCGCTCATACGGGGCTCTACGTGCCGGCGGAGTTGCACGTCTACCAGGTCCTCTTCCACGGCTCCGACATCTTCGCGCCCTCCGCCGCCAGCTCCCAGAGGTTCATCGCCGACAGAGACGCGGCCCTCAAGAAGGCGCTGCACCCGGAATCCCCGCCTTTGCCCGGCTGAGGCGCGTCAAGGCTCGCAGCGAGATAAACTGCCGCCTGTAGGACAAACGACCACGGAGGAGCAATAGTGAGTGCGTCAGATCCCGTCATGCAAACGCAACAAAGCTTCTCGTTCACGACGATGATCGACCTCAGCGTCGGTATCGTTCCCGACGCTCCGCACGAACCGTGGAAGCCGCAGGTCGACTACCTCACGCATGAGGGCGGCGGCCTCGACTTCATCAAGAACACCTTCGGGGCGACGGAGGAGGACCTGGTGCGGTCCGGGGGCAAAGGCGCCGCCTTCGAGGAGGTGACGGCCATAACCCACGCCGGCACCCACGTCGACGCGCCCTGGCATTACGGACCAGAGTCCGAGGGAAGACCGGCCAAGAAGATAGACGAGCTGCCCCTGGAGTGGTTCTTCTCCGACGGGGTCGTCCTGGATCTCCGGCACAAGAAGCCGAACGAGAGGATCTCGGCGGAGGACCTCCAAAAGGCCCTGCGCGACATTCGGTACGAGCTAAAGCCCTTCGATATCGTGATGATCATGAACGGGCGCGACAAGTACCTCGGGAGCACCGAGTACTTCGAGCAGCCGCGGATGACGCGCGAGTCCACGCTCTGGCTCGTCGAGCGAAGCATCAAGATCATCGGGGTCGACATGTACGGCTTCGACCGGAAGTTCGAGGACGTGGCGAAGGAGTTCCACAAGACCGGGGACGGCAGGGTCATCTGGGAGGCCCACTTCGCCGGCATAGAACGGGAATACTGCCAGATCGAGAAGCTCGCGAACCTGGATAAGATTCCGCGCCCCACAGGCTTCAAGATCGCCTGCTTCCCGGTCAAGGTCCAGGGCGCGAGCGGCGGCTGGTGCCGACCCGTAGCGTTCGTCTGACCGCCTTTACCGGTATGCCTCGACCTTACACCTTATCTCCTCCCTGAGCACGTATTTCTAGATCTTGCCGCTTGCCGTCGTGGGCATTTCGTCGATAACCTCCAGTCGCTCAGGGAGTTTTTGCCTGGCGAGGGGATCGCCAGGCAAAAACTCCTTGATCTCGTCGAGGGAGAACGTTTGGCCTTCTTTCGGGACGACGTAGGCGCAGCCCTTCTCGCCCATCCTCCCGTCTGGCATGGCGAAGATGGCTACCTCGGAGACCTTCGGGTGGCCGTAGAGCAGGTCCTCGACCTCCTTAACGCTGATGTTCTGCCCGCCCCGCAAGATGATGTCCTTCTTCCTGCCCATGATTTTGAAGTACCCTTCGTCGTCGATGACAGTCAGGTCCCCGGTCAGGAAGTAGCCGTCGTCGATGAAGGCGGCCTCGTTGTGCTCGGGTTGGAGCTAGCCCAGGAACAGCTCCGACCCTTTGGCAGCTATCTCCCCCACCTCGCCCGTTGGCAGTTCGTCCCCGGCCTCGTCTACTATCTTTGCTGAAGACCCCTCCATCAGCCTCTCGTCGGTGTGAGCGGCCTTCTGCACGGGCTCTTCGTATCCGCATCCGGTGAGGTCGGGTGCTCGGTGGAGCCGTAGACCGGTGTTGTATGGCCGAGGACCCGGGTTGCCTCCTCGATCAGCTCCGGCGGAATGTCCGCGCCCCCGCAGACAAAGCTCTTGAAAGCGAGCCCTTCGCTACCGAGATCCTTTGCTCTCTCGACTACTCCTCCAAGAAAGGGCGTCGCCCCCACCGTGAACGTGCCGCCTTCCCTAACGATTAGCTGAAGGGCCCGGTCAGGGTCCCAGACGTCCTGTAACACCACTTTGCCCTGGATCATGAATGGCAACTCCAGACCGTACATGAGCCCCGTTACGTGGGTGACGGGAGACGGCATACCACACATAGCACAGCGGTGATCGTGAGCCGTAACGACAGCCCGCCGGAAGCCCTGATCTCGTACGGGAATGTGCTCTTCTTCTAAAGGCATAATTCTCTTACCTTGGGATCGTTAGGATTCTCAAGCAACTCTTCGCTGTAGACAAACGCCTTCCGGTATATGAAACCTTGCTGCAGAAGACTTTCTCTTGCTTCGTTCGAGACGTATCTCTCGCCTACAAGAACGGAGCGAAGTAGTGTGCGACTCTCCGCTCCCTGAAGGTTTTGGTATAGTGCCTCGTCGAGGCGAGCACCGAGCACTCGCTCCTGCAGTTGCGCAACGGACCTCTCGGGTCTACCAAAGAGTGATTCGCCTTCCTTATGCCTGGCTACATGCCAAAAGCCTTCGCTCTCCATACGGACGAACGGCATAGCGAGTGTGCTCGGCCGCATGAATGGAAGAGCCTGCACCCAGTATTTGTCGAAAAGGTCCAGGAGGTCTTCGGTTATTTCGATAAGGTTGGAGTTGCTCTCAGCGGGCTCGAAGAGATCCAACACCGAGAGCGGCAGTATGGGCTTCTGTGGAGCGCAACTCCGTGTGTGCTCAGGCCGCCTGCTGGCGCTCTTGTCGGCGTTCAGGCCAGCAAACAGCCGGAGATACCTCTAAATGGATTCATCAGCGGACACGCAGGCATATTAGCGACCACCACTACACCATACCAACGCAATACTGATCTCGGAGGCAACGCCTGAGCACTCCGCGGCGTACCGGAACGCTGCACTCGATCTTGATTTTGAGGATACCATCTTCGGTCGCCCAGGTGCGAGGTCAGATTCCGGGGCTGCGAAAGTGAGGGTCATGGTTCTTATCAAGCACGTTTTTGCACCGTTTACACCTTTTGCACCAACGCACTAAGGCGGTTAGCATCGGGGCCATGAAACGTACTTCGATAACCATTGCGGACGATGTAAAGAAGGCGCTGGAGGCGTACGAGCGGGATCAGGACATACCGCCGAGGCTGGTGGATGTGGTGCAGGCGGCTCTGAGGGAGTATTTGGCGGGTCGGGGATACCTGCCGCCTTCCTCTTCGGTCCGATCCGGCCGCAAGGGCAGAGGTGTGCCTAGAGAGAAGCGGGTGCGGATAGAGGGTCCGGACAATTTGGGAGCCGCGGTGAACGAGGAGCGGCGCTGAGCCACCCTCTTCACGATCCTTGATCCTGTACCTCGACACTAGCACCCTGGTCAAGCTCTACGCCGAGGAAGAGGGCACGGAGACCGTCGAGCGGGCCGCGGACGAGGCGGAAGCGATCGCGACCTCCGTCGTCGCCTACGCCGAGGCCCGCGCAGCGTTCGCCCGCAAGCTCAGATAGAGAGCGTGTTCCCATCCGAGAAGCACCAGGCGGCCGTTGAGGCGCTTGACGAGGATTGGGAGACCCTGGATAAGCTCGAAGTAACAGAGGAT
Source organism: Actinomycetota bacterium (assembly GCA_046733115.1). Taxonomy (GTDB): domain Bacteria; phylum Actinomycetota; class Rubrobacteria; order Rubrobacterales; family Rubrobacteraceae; genus Rubrobacter_D. The sequence continues at coordinate 8,589 of JBKPOM010000219.1, forward strand.
CTCGTTCGCGAAGCTGGCGAGCTTGCGGAGGAGCACGCCGTGCGAGGCTTCGACGCCATACACCTGGCCTCTGCCCGGCTTGTACGCGAGGCCTACTCGGAGCAAACCAACAGCTCGACCGAAGAAGCCGTGCTCTTCCTCGGCTATTAGTACAGACTGCTATTAGTACAGACTGAGACGGGTGGGAATCGGTCGTAGGCAGCTACGAATCAGAAGGTCGTAGGTTCGAGTCCTGCCGAGCGTGCCACGAAAAGGCCTGTTTTGCAGGTATTTTTACTTTATCTCGAAGGCCAGCCCATGATACTTACTACTCATCGCTCTCGCGGCGGCCCAAAAGGCACCGTCCACGGCGGTATTTCACCAACGCTGTGAACGACAGGTTCGGCACGCGACGGGGCGCCAACATCGGAACCGGATCGCTCGCCCTACTGACCTTCTTAGCCGATTGATCTCCTGTCACAATCATCGAGCCCGTTCGAGATAGACACGCCTGCTGCCTTGACAGCGGGATCCTTTCTATATAGGATAGGGGGGTATGGTAAAAGAAAACGAGGAAGAGTTTCGGTAATGGAGACACGGGACCTGAACACGGTCACGATTCCGGTGACGGGGATGACGTGCGCATCCTGTGTAGGTCGGGTCGAGCGGGCGCTGGAGGAGGTGCCTGGCGTGCTCGAGGCGAGTGCGAACATGGCGGGCGAGACGGCCACAGTCCGCTACCTGGTGGGCGAGGTGAAGACAGGCGACCTGGTGCGCGCGGTCGAGGTGGCGGGGTACGACGTGGCCCACGAGGTAGCAGGGGCGTCGTCCGAGGATGCGCGCGGATACCAAAGGCTCAGGCGCGACTACTTCATGGCGGCGGCTCTGACGGCGCTCATCCTCATCGGGAGCCTGCCGATGATGCTCGGCTTCATGCCCCCAGTGCCGGTGGCGTGGCTGAACCTGGGGTTGCTGATCCTCGCGACGCCGGTGCAGTTCCTGTCGGGTTGGCGCTTCTACCGGGGGGCATGGGGTGCCCTCAGGCACGGTCGGGCCAACATGAACACGCTCGTGGCACTCGGCACCAGCGCGGCCTACCTGTACAGCGCGACCGTTGCGTTAGCACCGGGGTTGTTCGCCGGGGCCGCCGGCGGTGTGCAGGTGTACTTCGACACTTCATCCTTGATCGTCACCCTTATCTTGCTCGGACGACTGCTGGAGGCGCGGGCCAAGGGGCGCACCAACGAGGCGGTGAAGAAGCTCGCGGGCCTTCGGGCGAAGAAGGCTCGCCTCCTCCGGGGCGGCGAGGAGGTGGAGGTCGGCGTCGAGGACGTGCGTGTGGGCGAGGTGGTGGTCGTGCGGCCCGGGGAGAAAGTTCCGGTTGACGGGGTCGTGGTCTTTGGCGCTTCGGCGGTCGATGAGGCCGCGATCACGGGCGAGTCCGTGCCGGTCACCAAGCAAGAGGGCGCCGAGGTCATCGGCGCAACGGTCAACAAGAGCGGCTCGTTTCGCTTCGAGGCGACCAAGGTCGGCAGGGACACGGTGCTCGCGCAGATCTCGCGCATGGTGGAGGAGGCGCAGGGGTCGAAAGCGCCGCTACAGCGGCAGGCCGACAGGATCAGCGGCGTCTTCGTGCCCGTCGTTATGGCGATCGCCTCCGCTACATTTCTCGTCTGGCTGCTGTTCGGGCCGCAGCCCGCGTTCACGCTGGCGCTTTTAAACTTCGTAGCGGTCCTCATCATCGCCTGCCCGTGCGCGATGGGGCTGGCCACGCCGACGTCGATCATGGTCGGCACCGGGCGCGGCGCCGAGATGGGCATCCTGATCAAAGGCGGCGAAGCCCTCGAAGCCACCCACGCGCTGGATACGGTCGTGCTCGACAAGACCGGCACTCTCACGAAGGGCGAGCCCGAGCTTACGGACGTGGTGGTCACGAACGGGATCACCGAGAACGAGTTGCTGCGGCTCGCCGCTTCGGCGGAACGCGGCAGCGAGCATCCGCTCGGCGAGGCAATCGTCCGGGGCGCGAGGGAGCGTGGCTTGACGCTGGCGGACGCCGAAGGCTTCGAGGCGACGAGCAGGGGCGGCGTGAGGGCCGCCATCGAGGGACGCGAGATCCTGATCGGCAACCTGCGCTTCCTCGGGGAATCGGATGTCGCCGAGGACAGACTGCTACCGCGCAGCGAGGAACTCGCAAACGCGTGCAGGACGCCGGTGTTCGTCGCCATCGATGGCAAGCCGGCAGGGCTTATCGCGGTCGCCGACGTGGTGCGGGACGAGTCAAAGGAGGCCGCAGAGCGGCTGCACGCATTGGGACTGGAGGTCGTCATGCTCACCGGCGACAACGGCCGGACCGCGTCCGCAGTCGCAAGCGAGCTCGGCATAGACAGGGTTCTTGCCGAGGTGCGGCCCGAGGCCAAGGTCGAGGAGATCGCGCGGTTGCAGGCCGAGGGCAAGCGGGTCGCGATGGTCGGCGACGGCATGAACGACGCCCCGGCGCTGGCGAAGGCAGACGTCGGGATCTCCATAGGAACCGGTACGGACGTGGCCATAGAGGCTTCGGATCTGACCCTGATCGGCGGCGACGTGCGCGGCGTGGCGCGCGCCATCGCCCTCAGCAAGGCCACGGTGAGGAACATCAAGCAGAACCTGTTCTGGGCCTTCACCTACAACGCTCTACTCATCCCGGTGGCCGCCGGCGTCCTCTACCCGATCTTCGCCGGCGAGGCCGGTGGCGTGCCGGAAGCGTTGCGGCTGGTCCTCGGCGAGTACGGTTTCCTGAACCCCGTACTCGCGGCGGCGGCCATGGCGCTCTCCAGCGTCACGGTGCTTACGAACGCTCTGAGGTTGCGTCGCGTCAGGGTGAGATAGAGAGAACGAGAGGAGGCGACGGGTTTGACGCAGAGAGGAGTCGAAGGTGTGCCGGCGGAGGAGGTTCGCGAGGCTCAGCACGGCTACATAAAGGCGAAAGATAAGGAGAAATTGCAGAACCGTCTCAGGCGCATCGAGGGGCAGGTGCGCGGCCTGCAACGGATGGTGGACGAAGAAGCGTATTGCGTGGACGTTCTCACCCAGATAGGTAGCGTCGTCTCGGCGCTGGAGAAGGTCGGGACGATCCTGCTCAAGGACCACGTCGAGCACTGCGTCAGGGAGTCCATAGAGAAGGGCGAGGACGCCGACGAAAAGATAGAAGAGTTGACCGCCGCCGTGGAGCGGTTTTTGAGGGTCTAGCAGAGAGGAGCTTCGCGATGACGGAGACCAGGACGCTGAACGTCCCGGGCATGAGCTGCGGCCATTGCGAGCTGAGCGTCCAGGAGGCCCTGGACGAGCTCGACGGAGTTCGGAGTTCAAAGGCAGATCACCATGAGGGCACCGTCGAGGTGACCTACGAGGCCGATGGGGTCACCGAAGTGCAGTTCCGGCAGGCCATAGCGGAGGTCGGCTACACCCTGCGGGCATAGCGATCGCACGGCGCGGTCAGCGTGCATAGAACGGCCCATTTTCCCGCAACGAGGTTGCGGGGCTGGGAGGCGCGGGTAAGAGGCAATGGTAGAGCGCCGATTGGTCGGAGGAGGTAAGGGCTTGAGCCTCTTGCAGCAGTACGCACTTCTTCTCGGCATTGTCGCGGCGACGGTCGGGCTGGTGCTCAGCCTGGCTGCCGTCGCCAGGGCGATCGGCCGGACGCGGGCGGAGAAAGCCAAGGAGGTGCCGGCGACGGCCGGAGAGCTCTCGCCCGAGCCGGTCTGGGTCCGCTACCACGTGCGGTACTACGGGTACGCGCTGCTCTTCCTGGCCTTCGACATGGAGATGGCGTTCATGTACCCCTGGGCAGTCGTCTACAAGGAGCTCGGGCTCACGGCGCTCCTCGACATGGGCGTCTTCCTGATGGTCCTCTTCCTGGGCTTGCTCTACGGGTGGAGTCAGGGAGCGCTGAGGCGGCAGTGAGCGCCTCGCTCTCCGGCTCCCGGGAGGCCCGTCCCTCCCTTCTGCGGCGGGTCACGGCGTGGGCGATGGGGAGTGACCTGGCCGCGTTCGTCGTCCCGGGACCCGACGTCGCCCGCTCCCGCGGTCTCGACCTCGACGCGGCCGGACTTCGCGTCGCGCAGAGCCCGCGGCACGCCTCCGTACTCGTACTGGTTGGCGAGCCACCGCCCGGACTGAAGAAAGCCACGGCGGTCGCCTACGCTCAGATGCCCCGACCGCGAGCAATCCTGGCCGTCGGAACGGGAAACATCACGCCGCTTCCGCAGTCCGACTTGGCCGTGGCAGCGGGTCAAAAGGAGTTGGCCGCCGGCGTCGGTGAGTTGCGGCGGCTCTTCGCGGAGGGCGCGTTCACGACGGAGGCTTCCGGCTTTGATGTGGAAGAGATCCGGCTGCAGACGGAGTACGCCTGCCCCATGCATCCCGAGGTCGCAAGCGACGAACCGGGCTCCTGCCCCAGGTGCCGGATGAACCTCGTCCCGCGCGAGTCGACCGGGAGTACCGGCCACGATGGGCACGGCTCGGAAGAGGGGCCCGATGAGCAGGGTCACGGGGACATGGGGTTCATGTCCATGGTGGAGATGACGCAGGGAACGCCTCGCAGCAGCGACGGCCTGCAGATGGAGTGGAACGGCGCGCCGTTCGGCCCGCTCTTCCCGGGCCTACCCGGCGGACTGTCCCTGACGTTCACGCTGGACGGCGACACGGTTGCCAGCGTGGAGGCACCGCGAGGCGGGTTGGGTAGGGACCTGAACAATGTTCCGGTGCGTGATTTTCCCGACCAGTTGGCTCTCTCGGATCCCCTCTCCCCCACCGCGTACCGCGTGCTCGCGCTGCAAGCCCTGGAGGTTGCGGCAAACACGATGGCTGACGAGGAGACCGCGCTCGTGCGGATTGGCGCTCTTGAGAGGGAGCGCGCGGCGAGCCACCTGGGTTGGCTCTCGGGCTTTGGCGGGCTGTTAGGCTACTCGTGGCTGCAGACGCGAGCCGGGAAGCTCCAGGTGTCGCTGCTACGGGCGGCGGACGCGGAGGATGTAGCGCGACTCGAACCCGAGGTCGGCAGGCTCGCGCGGAGGGTCTTCCGCACTCCCATGCTTGCACGCCGCCTGAAGGGGATCGGGACCCTACCCGACGCTGCGGAGACCTCGGGCTCGATCGCGCGCGCCGCCGGCCTCGGGAAGGACGCCCGTTCGGGGGGCATCTACCGAACACTCGGCTTCGAGCCCATCGTCCGCGAAGGTGGCGACGCCCTCGCCCGCCTGCAAACGCGGCTCGCGGAGGTCGAGCAGAGCCTCGAGCTCGTGCGGGAGGCTGGTAGCGTATCGTTTCCTGAGCGGGCGAGGGTCTCGCCTTCGGACAGCAACGGACACGCGACGATGGAGACGCCGCGCGGCGTGGCGACGCTCAGGATAGAGCTGCAAGGCGGTGTCGCAACCGCGGTAGAGCTCGAAACACCTTCGAATTTGCACCACGGGCTCATCAAGGCCGTGGCTGAGGAGCGCGAGGTGGCTGACGCCCTCCTGGGCGTGGCGTCGCTGGATCTGTCCCCGTGGGGGTTGGCGCGGTGAGCGTCGTGCTGGTTGTGGTGGCGTTGCTGGTTGGGACGTACCTGGTAGCGGTGCTGGAAGGGTGGGCCTCCACGGGCAGGTTCCGGCCGGCGGGGCCGCTGGTGTCGGGGCTGGCGCTCCTGGGCCGGGAGTCGCTCGTGCCCAGGAAGCCAGACCGGATCTTCTTCGAGGTCGCCCCGCCGCTGTTGCTCGTTGCGGCCGTGCTCGCCGCCGCGATGCTACCCTTGGCGCCGGGTCTTACCGTCGCCAACCTGGCGACGGGCGCGCTCTTCGTGAACGCGGCCTTTGCCTACGTAATGGTCGCCATCCTCATGGCCGGATGGGGCACGGACGGGGCCTACGCGATGGTCGGCGGGTTCAGGTTCCTGGGCCAGCTCGTCGCCTACTCCATGCTCGTCGTCATGCCCATAACGGCGGTGGCGATGCGGGCCAAGTCCTTGCTGACGACCGAGGTGGTGGCGTCTCAGGCCCCACTGTGGAACGTCGCCTACCAGCCGCTGGGGTTCGTGCTCTTCTTGCTCGCGGCGATGGCGATAGCCTTCCTGCCCCCGTTCGACCTGCCGATCGCAGCGGGTGAGCTGGCGGGCGGGGCCTGGGTGGAGTACACGGGCTGGCGACTCGGGGTGATGCGACTTGGGCGCGCGCTCCTGGTGCTAACGCTGGCGCTTGCCGTTACGGTCTTCTACCTGGGCGGCTGGTTCGGGCCCGTCTTGCCGCCGTGGGCGTGGACCGCGTCGAAGACACTTGCGGTGGCGGCGATGATGCTTTTTGTAGGGCGGTATGTGCCGCGGCTCAGGGAGGCGGACGTACTCGCGTGGGGCTGGAAGTTCGGGATACCCCTGGCGCTCGCCAACATCTTCTACGTGGGCGTGGTTTTGCTGGTGGCGATGTGATGGGGCAGGCCGTCTTCACGAGCTTATTCGGGGTCGCGGCGATATGGTTCGGGATCGTGGTCTTCAGGACCTCTTCCATGGTGCGCTCGGCCCTGGCGCTCCTCTTCTCGCAGGCCGCTATCGGGGCGATGTTTCTGGCCATGGAGACCGAGTTCTTGGGAGTCTTGCAGCTCATGATGATGGCGACGGAGATGGCGATCATGGCCATCTTCATGGTGATGTTCATGATGGACCCGGGGGGCCTGGGCGGCATGGACATGACGCACCAGAAGCGGGCCTCGCTCGCCGCCGGCGCCCTCGGTGCCGTGGCGGCCCTGGCTGTCGCCCTGCTCGCCGATTGGGGGCCGGTGGCGGCGCGGGTGCCTGGCGCGTCCGAGCAGGTGCACGAACTCGGCATCGAGATCATGGAGCGCTCGATGCTGATCTTCGAAACCGCCGGCGTCACCATCCTGACCGCCATGATCGCCGCCACAGCGATCGCCATACGGAGGAGGCGCTGATGCCGACCCTGATCGTCGCGCTCGTAGTCGGGGCGGTGCTCTTCGGCATAGGCCTCTACGGCGCGCTCAGCCAGACGAATCTGGTCATGATCATGATGGGCGTCGAGCTGATGCTTGGCGCCGCGATGGTGAACCTCGTAGCCTCCTGGCGCTTCCTGCACCCAGAGGTCTACGCCGGGCAGATGTTCGTCCTGATCGTGATGACCGTCATGGCGCTGGAGATGGCGGTGGGCTTCGGCGTGGCGACCGGACGCTTCCGCGCCAGGGGCTCGGTGGAGATGGAAGAGGCTCAGGAGCTGAAAGGATGACGGCGGCCTCCCTGACGATCCTCGGCCCGCTCTCCGCCACAGCCTTGGTGCTAGTGCTTCGCCGTGCCCCGGCGATGCTCGCCCTTCTCGGGACGCTCATCGGGCTCGTGGGGTCCTGCCTGGCGATTGCCGGCGTCGCTGGCGGGGGGCGGTACGCCGCCACCTTGCCGGGGCTTCCGGGCCTGCCGTTGCGCCTGGCCGTCGAACCCTTGACGGCGATGCTTTCGGTCCTCGTCGCGGTTGTGGGTTTTCTGGTGATGGTCTACGCCGTCGGGTACATGAGCGGCGAGGAGGATCGGGGGCGGTTCTTCGCGCAGATGTCCTTCTTCGTGGCGGCTATGCAGACGGTCGTTCTCGCCGGCGACTGGGTGTTGTTCCTCGCGGCGTGGGAGCTCATCGGGTTCTCCTCGTACCTGCTGATCGGGTTCTACCTGCAAAGGGCCGACGCCGCGGCGGGGGCCACGCGCGCCTTTCTGTACACCCGCTCTGCGGACCTGGGGCTCTACGTGGCGATCTTCGTGCTCGTCGCAAGCACGGGGACGAGCGAGATCCCGGCAACACTCAGCACCGGGGGCGTCGCGGCAAGCGTCGCCGGGCTCGCCCTGCTCGTCGCCGCGGCAGGCAAGTCGGCCCAGGCGCCGCTCTACGGCTGGCTGCAGGAAGCGATGGCCGGTCCCACTCCCGTCTCGGCGCTCCTGCACTCCGCGACGCTGGTGGCCGCCGGGGCGATACTCATGATACGGGTCTACCCGCTGCTCCCACCCGGCGTGCTGCTCGCCGTTGGCCTCCTCGGCGGGTTGACAGCCCTGATAGCGGGGCTAGTGGCCCTCGCCCAGCGCGACCTGAAGAGGCTGCTCGCCGCCTCCACCTCGAGCCAGTACGGGTTTATGCTGCTGGCCCTGGGGGCTGGCGTACCGTTCGCCGCCATCTTCTACCTCATCGCCCACGCGGCGATGAAGAGCTCGCTGTTCCTGGGAGCGGGCGTCTTCCAGCATGCCCGCGGCTCCACGGCGCTCGAGGACCTGGGCGGCGTGGCGCACGAGCAGAAGTGGGCCTTCGTCGGGTTTACCGTCGCGAGCCTCGCCCTCGCGGGCGTCCCGCCCCTCAGCGGGTTCTGGTCCAAGGATGCGGTGCTTGCAGCCTCCTTCGAGGGTGAGTACCCGTGGCTTCTCGCCCCGCTTGCCCTGGCCGGGACCCTGCTCACCGGCGTCTACGTCGCCCGCGCCGTGCGGCTGCTGTGGCGGGGCGAGGGCCGCGGTTCGGCCGTGGCCGGGATGGGGTGGATGGATGCGGGCCTCGCTGGGCTCGTGATCCTGGCCGCCTCCCTAGGGCTCGCCCTGCAGCCGCTAGCGCAACTACTCGGAACCCTGCCCCCCAGCGGTCTGCCCGTCGCGGCGATAGGTCTCCTTTTCGGCGCGGCGGGGCTCGTTCTCGGAGGGCTCGTACCCGCCGGGCGTCTGCTCGGACGGCTGCGTATTCCTGCCGAGCGAGGGTTCCGTCTCGGTGGGGGGTTCTACGGGCTCGTTGTACGGCCGGCTCTCGCGGTGGCGCGGGGCGCCGATGCGCTCGACAACGGGATTCACGCGGGCGTGCTGGGCACGGGCCTTCTGGGGCTTGCCCTGGCGGGCGCCGCGCGGCGCTTCGACGAGAGGGGAATCGACGGTCTCATCGCCGCGCTGGTGAGCGGGACCCGCTCGCTCGGGGCGCGTGCACGTACACTTCAAAGCGGCCTCGTCCACAAGGAGCTCTTGCTCGCAGTGGTCGGTGGGGCCGTGATCTTCGTACTCCTGATGGTTGGATCGTGGTGAGGAGGCACCCTCCGTGACGTTCCCGCTCCTGTCCGTAACGCTTTTCCTGCCGCTCCTCGGAGCCGGTCTGCTGGCGGCATGGAAGGGTATCTCGGCGCGTGGTGCACACGCGGTCGGCCTAGTCGCCTCCGGTCTAACGTTGCTGGGCTCCATGCTCGTATGGGCACGCGGCACGCCGGCGGACGGGTTCGGCCAGGTCGAGGAGGTGGCCTGGATCCCCTCCCTCGGCGCCGCCTACCGGGTGGGCGTCGACGGCATCAGCCTCCCGCTCTTCCTGCTGACAACTATCCTGTTCTTCGTCTCGCTCGTGTTCTCGCTGCAAGTCTCCGAGCGGGCGCGCTCCTACGTGGCCCTTTTCCTCCTCCTGGAGACGGCGTGCCTGGGGGTCTTCGTGGCGCTGGACGCGGTGCTCTTCTACGTCTTCTTCGAGGTGACGCTGGTGGGGATGTACTTCGTCATCGCGGGCTGGGGCTACGAAGGCAGGCAGCGGGCCGCGCTCATGTTCTTCCTGTATACCCTGCTCGGGAGCCTGCCGCTGCTGCTCGCGATCCTGGCCCTCTACCTCTCCAGCGAGCCGAACACCTTCGACATGCGGGCGTACATAGACTCGCCGCCGCTAGCGGGGATCGGGGCGATACTCGTCCTCGTCGCGATGCTCGTAACGTTCTTCATAAAGACGCCGGTCTTTCCGGTACACACCTGGCTGCCTGCGGCGCACGTCGAGGCGCCCACCGCCGGGAGCGTGATCCTCGCCGGCGTTATGCTGAAGCTCGGCACCTACGGCCTGGTGCGCTTCGCCCTGCAGATGACGCCGGACGCCTTCCGCGCCCTCGCCCCCTACGTGGCGGCCATCGCCGTGTTCTCCGCGCTCTACGGCGCGTTCGTGGCGCTCGCGCAGACCGATCTCAAGCGCCTCGTCGCGTACACGAGCGTAAACCACATGGGCTACGTGGTGCTGGGTGTGGGGGTGGCCGCCGCAGCCACCGACGCGAACGCGCAGGCTCTTGCGCTGGACGGGGCGGTCTTGCAGATGGTGAGCCACGGCGTCGTCACCGGCTCCCTGTTCCTGCTCGTCGGGATGCTCCAGGACCGCGCCCACACGCGCGAAATGGGCGAGTTCGACGGGTTGCTGCGGATCGTGCCGCTCCTCGGATGGGCGTTCGTGCTCGCGGCGTTTGCCTCGCTGGGTTTGCCCGGGCTGGCGCATTTTCCGGCGGAGTTCCAGATCTTCCTCGGCACCTTCTACGTCTACCCGGTGGCAGCAATGGTCGTCCTGGGGATCGCGGTTACCGCCGGGCTCTACCTGCGCGCCATTCAGGCCTCCTTTCTGGGCGAACCCGGCGAGGAACAGCGCAAGATGGAAGACCTGGACGCGCGCGAAGCCGTCTCGGCCGCACCGCTACTCCTGCTGACGGTGTTGATCGGGATCGTTCCGTTCGAGGTTCTCGACGTCGTGCACGCAACCACGCAGGGGTTGCTGCCGTGACAGCCTCAGCATTGGCCCGGAGCACGAAGGGCGGGACGTAAAGCATGGGAAGCGGCATACAGATGGCGCGTGACCTGGCGCTGCTTGCGCCACAGCTCGCCGTGGCGATCACCGCGGTAGGCGCTCTCGTCTTCGAGATGCTGCGGTTGCCGAAGGTGGGGCTGCCGTTCACTGTGGTTGGCCTCCTGGTCGGAACCGGGCTCGCGAGCTTGCTCGTGGGCACCGACACGACCGTGTTCATGGGCACCTACAGGGTGGACGCGCTTAGTGTGTGGGCGGACCTCGTGCTGCTGCCGGCTACCGCCCTATGCGTCGTGCTCGCCCGCCGCGAGGTCGGGGGCACAGACCGGGAAGGGACAGTGTACGCCCTCCTATCGTTCACGGCCCTGGGGGCGCTCGTTCTGGCGGGGGCGGGGGACCTGATGTTCCTCGTGCTCGGGGTGCTCCTGAGCAGTTTGGGCTCGTTCGCTCTCGTGGCTTATCCGCGCGACGACCGCTCGACCGAGGCCGCGATGAAGTACCTCGTCTTCGGGTCGGTGACGAGCGCGGTGATGATCTTCGGGCTGACGTACTGGTTCGGGGCGACGGGTTCCACGCTCCTGTCGGAGCTGGGAGGGCTTGGGAGCTTGCGGCTTGCGGCGGTGGCCGGGCTCGTGGCGGTGCTCGTCGGCCTCGGGTACAAGGCTGCCATAGCGCCGTTCCACTTCTGGGCGCCAGACGCCTACGACGGTGCGCCCGTCTCCGTGGCGGCCTTCCTCTCGGTCGTGCCGAAGGTCGGCGCTATCTACGCGCTCACCCAGGTTCTGCGAGACCTGCCGGTGAGCGCCGCGGGATGGCCGCTTATCGTCGCGGCGCTCGCGGCCCTCTCGATGACCTACGGTAACCTGGCGGCGCTCGTGCAGGAGAACGTGGTCCGTCTTCTCGCCTACTCCGCCATCGCGCAGTCGGGCTATTTCCTGCTCGGCGTGGTGGCGATAGTGCGGAGCGACCTGGCGTTACCTTCGTTGGTGGTCTTCGCGGCGGCCTATGCGGCGATGAACATCGGCGCGTTCGCGGTGGTCATGCTGGCGGGAAGGAACCTGCGCGACTTCGCGGGGTTCGGGAGGTCGAGGCCGGCCGCGGGGGTGGCCATGGTAATCTTTTTGATCTCGCTCGTCGGCGTGCCGCCGCTGGCTGGTTTCGCCGGCAAATTTCTTCTCTTCGGCGCGGCGATCCAGGCCGGGTTCACCCCACTCGCCGTCGTCGCCATCCTGAACAGCGTGCTCTCCCTGGCCGTCTACCTGCGGCTCGTCGTCCCGATGTACGGAGCACCGAAGGCTGCTCCGTCTCCCTCCCCCGGGGTGACCGCGGTGTGGATTTTCGCCCTCGTCGCCACGGTGGCTTTGGGGTTGGCGGTCCAGGTGCTCCTTGAAGAAGTCCGATGAGAGAGGCACACGCACGGGGTCGTTCGAAGAGCAGCTTGCAAAGAGGTTTCTAACCTCTTTGCAAGCTCTCAGCATTTCGGCTAGTCAGCATTTCAGCTATAAAAAGGCTGACGTGCTGAGGGCTGACAGCGCGGTTCGCAAAAGGCCAGGCCTTTTGCGAACCGCTTTATGCGGCGGACGGGCCGGCGAGGTGTCGGCACCACGCGAGCAAGGCTTCCCAGTCACCCTCACCTTCGATCAGAAGTGCCCCCGATTCCAGCGCCTCATCCAGGCTCCGCTTGCCCGAGGCCACCGCGATGAGGGTCTCGGAGTCGCCCACGACGACTGGGTTGGGATCCGGCGCCGAGCCCTGCCTGGCCTCCACTTCTTCCCCGCCGTGACCGACGCGCACATGGAACGCCTCGCCGTCGATGCGGAACCCGTAGGTACCGGGACGACCGCCCGAAGCCTCCGGTCCCAAGGCGGACCTCATCGCCACCGCGGCCCAGCCCGCCCTCACCTCGTCGTCCTCGCCCGGGGAGCCCAACAGCCTCGCCCCCCACCGCGAGAGCGCAACGATCACCGGCTCGAGCCCCCTCCCAAGTCTCGTCAACTCATAGACGTTGGACCCCGCCGGCGGTGGCAGCGTGGAGCGCCGGACGATCCCCTCCCCCTCGAGCGCCTTCAGCCTCCCGGCGAGGAGGTTCGACCCGATCCCCGGTAGCCCCTCCAGAAGATCCTTGAACCGCTTGGGACCCGTCGAGAGCTCGCGTACTAACAAAAGCGTCCACCGCTCCCCCACCACGTCGAGCGCCCTCGCAACCGTGCAGTGCTGGCCGTAGCTCCTCTTCTTCTCGCCCATCTTCGATCCTCGTTCTTTCGTGTCGCGTTACCACTTTTTGCTGTATTTACTTGACAATTGTGTAGTAGATAGTATATAATACCCACGTATTAGAGACAAGAGAAAGCTTAAGAGAAGCACGAACAGAAAGAGGGACACATTTGCCCGCAAAGACGGCGACCGAGCGCAAGACCGCAGCTATCCGCGCTCCGGAGAGGCCTTCCGAGGCCCCCGAACTCATACCCAGCTATTTCGCCCGCATCGACAATGGCGAGCTGCTCACGCGCGCCGAGGAGGTAGACCTCAGCAAGAGGGCCAAGGCCGGCGACATGCGGGCCCGCCAGAGGCTCATCGAGAAGAACCTCAGGCTAGTGGTGAGCGTGGCCAAGAAGTATCGTGGGATGGGGCTTCCGTTCGAGGACCTCATCCAGGAGGGCAACATAGGCCTCATGAAGGCCGTCGAGAAGTTCGACCCCGATCGTGGGTGGAGGTTCTCCACGTACGCGACCTGGTGGGTGAGGCAGGCGGTGCAGAGGGCCGTGGCCGACAAGGGGCGCACCATCAGGATCCCGGTTCATAGGGGCGACAAGTTACGAAAGATGGCCCGCGTCTACAACGAGCTCTCTGCCGAGACCGAGCGCGAGCCTAAAGACGAGGAGGTGGCCGTACGGCTCGACTGGCCTGTTGAGGACGTTCGCGACCTCAAGAGCTCGCTGTGGGACGCCACGAGCCTCAACCAGCCCATAGGCTCCGAGGCCGACGCCTCGGAGGTCGGCGAGTTCGTGGAGGACGAGGGTGCCTCCGAGGTGGCCGGCGAGGTCATAGGCGAGATGGAGACGGAGTGGCTCTCCGAGGCCGTCGAGGGCCTGCCCGAGCGGCACCGCCAGGTGCTCGTCAGGCGCTACGGCCTGGGCGACGAGGGGACGGCCACGCTCGCGCAGCTAAGCGACGAGCTAGGCATCTCGCGCGAGCGCGTAAGACAGGTGCAGCGCGAGGCCGAGCGCATGCTGGCCCGCGGCGAGTACGGCCCCGCTGTCGGCGCCGCCGCTTAGAGCGGTTCGGCAAAAGGATAGACCCTTTGCTGAACCGCGCTGTCAGCCTTCAGCTATTAGCCGTCGTGCAAGAACGAAAAGCTGAAATGCTCTCGCCCTAAGGTCCAACTTCATTGCAGGCCGCCGTGCAAAGAAAGGGCCCGGGGCTTCTTTGTGCCCCGGGCCCTGCGATCGTTTCGCTCGCCCCTTGACCACCCTCGCCCCGACTTCGTTCGGATGGTCCTACGCCGGGCTGTTATGCTGCACGATGCTCGGTGCCCGTGTTACAGCACGTTGCAGCGGTAGTGAGCCGATAAGAACATGGCCGTATGAGCGGTTACTCGGAAGACCTCAGATGGAGGATAGTCTCCTCGGTAGAAGGCGACATGTCCAAGGCCCAGGCGGCTCGCACCTTCTCCGTGAGTCTCTCCTCCGTAAAACGATACGTCGACAAAGT
>JBKPOM010000220.1:0-4193 GCA_046733115.1 Actinomycetota bacterium
CAGGTGCCGGGCGCCGCTCACGGAACCGACGTTGACGAGCGGGGCAACGGCACGGTCGGCGAACAGCGGCTGTACCAGCTGATCCGGCAACCGAAGCCCATCGCCGATCGACACTTCGAGATCGAGTTTCTCGAATCGGAAGTGGAGGCTTATTGCTTCACGTTCGGCTGATCCACGGCAGAGCGTAATTAATCCCTACACGACGAACTGGAGAGACCTCATATGGGCGGTTCATTCAAGATAGGACGATTCTCGGGTATAGAGGTGAGGGTGCACTGGACCTTCTTGCTGCTTCTGGCCTTCTTCGCCTTCGTCGGCTACCAGGCCTCGGGGAGCCCGCTCGGAGCGCTCACAGCCACCGTCACGATAGTGGCGTTGTTTTTGTGCGTGTTGCTGCACGAGTTCGGCCACTCGCTCGTGGCTCAGCGCCTTGGCATCGAGATTCACAGCATAACGCTTCTGCCCATAGGCGGGGTCTCCAATTTGGAATCTCTCCCTGAGAAGCCCGCAGACGAGGTCAAGATATCCGTCGCTGGTCCTTTGGTGAGCGTGGTGCTCGCCCTGATCTTCTTCGGTGTGGGCCATCTGCTAGGGGCGGTACCTCGGGTACCAACCAGCCTATTTGCGGGGTTCGGGTCGGTGGGCCAGTTCTTCTTCTATCTGGGCTACCTGAATGTCGTTCTCGCTGTCTTCAACCTCCTGCCAGCCTTCCCGCTGGACGGTGGGAGGATCTTGCGCGCACTACTTGCAACCCGCCTGGGAGTGCTCCGGGCGACGGACATCTCTTCGGCCGTCGGGCAGGTCTTTGCCGCCGCCTTCTTCCTCGTAGGCTTGCTCGGCGGCAACTTCTTGCTCGCCCTCGTCGCCGTCTTCATCTTCTTCGGGGCAAGCGGCGAAGCACAGATGGTGAGGCAGCGGGAGCTCACGAGCGGCCTGAGCGTCTCGGACGTGATGGGTACCAAGCCCCGCACCGAAACCGTTACGCCTTACCACACCTTCGGACAGGTTCTGGACTCGGTCATCCACGGTTACCAGGAAGACTTCCCCGTAGTTGACGAGGATGGTCGCCTCGTCGGCATGCTCACGCGCGACGAGATCATGGTCGCAGCCCACTCCCCTGAGCGGTACTCGAGCGTCCGTGACCTGATGAAGACGAATATCCCCACAATCTCTTCCCAGGCCGACCTCTTCGAGGACGGTCTTCGCATACTGCAGCAGAGTGGCCTCAGGGCGCTGCCCGTCACCGAGAACGGAGAGCTCGTCGGCATGCTCACCATCGAGGACGTCGGCCACGCCAGCCTGCTCGGGCCGCTACCGAGCAAGACTGGCGCTACTGCCATGACGTTCGAGAAAGCGAGAACCTAAGAGGCAACATGACGAGCGCGAACCCGCAGGATGGATCGTCGCGGCCCACCGTCGTCCTCGTTCGCGGCGCGTTGGCCGAGTCCGCGCGCCACGCAACGAAAGCAGCATACCCCTGTCTGAGGGAGGTGTATGTGTGATGGAGCAGTAAGTGCGCCAGACCACAAAGTTGGATGAGGAACTTGCGTAAGCCCTTGGCTTCTCTGAAGTTCGCGGGTGTCGCCGGTGCCCTTCCGGTTAGCTCTCTGCAACGTTTTTATGCCACGGTCCTTTGGTAGGCTCTGCGAAGCATCGAGAAGGCGAGACGAAGGGATTCCTGTGAGAAAAGTGATCGCGTCGGAGTTCTTGGCGCTGGACGGCGTCATGGAAGACCCGGGCGGAGCCGAAGGGTCCGAGTACGGCGGCTGGAGCTTCGCCTACTTCAACGAGCAGTTGGGCCAGGTGATCGGGGAGGGCTTCGCTGCCTCGGACGCCATGCTCATGGGACGGACGACCTACGAGGCGTGGGCCGCCTTCTGGCCGCAGCAGGACCCGGAGGAGAACCCGGACGCTGCACTTATTAACGGCGTTAGGAAGTACGTCGTCTCCAAGACCCTGAAAGAGCCGCTCGATTGGCAGAACTCCACGCTGATCTCGGGTGATGTCGCGGAGGAGATCTCCGAACTCAAGCGGCAGCCCGGTAAGGACATCGTGATCTCAGGCAGCGGCGCCCTCGTCCGGTCGCTGCTTAAGGAGGGTCTGATCGACGAGCTGAGGCTCCTTGTGCACCCGGTCGTGGTGGGAGGCGGGAAGCGCCTCTTCGAGGAGGGAGGCGAACGAATAGCCTTGGAGCTGGTGGATTTTAGAACCTTCTCCACAGGCGTCGTTTACCTCACCTACCGGCCGGCGGAAAAGAAAGCCGAGGGATGAGCGGAGCCCCGTCCGCGAACTCGAACGAGGTAAGGAGGAAGCACCATGGCTTACCAGCCAACAGAGAACGGAGGCCTCCGATGACGACCCAACCAGAGCCCACACGGTCACCCGCGCCCGCCGCGTTCAAGCGGACGGAGCTGCAGCGCTCCCCTTCGCCAGCATCTCTCGAAGCGACGGCACCCTTAGTGCCCTGTTCGGGGAACCCCAGCGGCGCTTCGGGTCCCGCCTCCGCGAAGGGAAGATAGAGCTGTGCTTGCTGTAGCGGCCCGTTTCGCAGGGAAACCCAACCGGGAAGGATGAGACGCGATGGCTTACGAGCTGCCGGAACTGCCCTACCCCTACGACGCTTTGGAGCCGTACATAGACGAAGAGACGACGCGCCTCCACCACGAGAAGCACCATGGCACCTACGTCGCCAACCTCAACGCCGCTCTGGAGAAGCATCCCGAGGCAGACCCTGGCAACGTGGACGTCCTGATCGCCGAGCTCGGCTCCGTCCCCGAGGGTATCCGCACCGCCGTCCGCAACAACGGCGGCGAGCACGCCAACCACTCGATGTTCTGGCGATTGCTGGCCCCGAGCTCCGGCGTGGGCGGCGACGAGGACCTCGGCGAGGACCTCGCGGAGGCCATCACCTCAGGTTTTGGCACGCTCGAAAGCTTCAAGGAGCGGTTCACCGCGGCGGCGGCCCCCGGGGCGCTGTTCGGCTCGGGCTGGGCGTGGCTGATCGTCAACCCAGACCGCTCGCTCTCGATCGAGACGACGGCCAACCAGGACTCGCCGCTCATGAAGGGCAAGCCGCCCGTGCTGGGGCTGGACTTGTGGGAGCACGCCTACTACCTCAAGTACCGGCACCGCCGCTTAGAGTACATCAACGTTTTCTGGAACGTGGTGAACTGGCGAGAGGTGGCAAGCCGATACGAGGCGGGGCATTCCTGATGGCGATCAGGCGCGCCGACGGCTCTTGGACTGGCCGCGAAACAGGCCAGGCATCGGGGCATCTCTCGGCGGGGGAGGCGTGCCCGGTCCTCGCCACGGTCGAACGGGAGGTCCGTCCCCGCAGCGATCCCCGAAAGGAAGGCGAAGCGATGGCGCGCAGTGAGATCATGCAGAAGATCGAGGACCTCTCTGAGGAGAGGGAGAGGCTTTTGGCCCGCGAAGGGTCCCACCACGCGGCAGCGAGCGACCACCGCAGGCTCGCGGACATAGACCACGCCCTGGGCGTGCTGTGGGACCTCAGGCGGCGGGAGCTGGCTGGCGAGTACGTGGAGCTGGACGAGGACTTCTTAGATCGCTACGTGGTGAGCCCGGGGGATGACGCTCCCGACGATTACAGGTGGGCAAGGTAGCGTCTCCGGGCGAGAGGAGGGGCGAGTACGAGACACGACAGATCGACGGGATTTCGCAAGGGTCAGGGTACGGGTAGGGGATCGAGGAGGGAAAGGTTATGACAGAGGGATTCTTCTCCAGGGGCTTCAGGGGTCGACGCAGGAGCCAGGATACGGCGCTACCTCCAGGACAGTACCTGGTGGACGGCTTCCCGGTACTCTCCGCAGGACCTACGCCCCGTACTCCACTCGAGGAGTGGGATTTCTCCGTAGTCGGGGAGATAGACGAGCCCAGGAGGTGGACGTGGGAGGAGTTCAGGCAGCTACCCTCGGAGGAGATCACAAAGGACATCCACTGCGTCACCAAGTGGTCGAAGCTGGGCAGCAGGTGGGAAGGGGTCTCCATCGACACGTTGCTCGATGGGGTGGAGACGGCGGCCGAGTACGTCACCGCCTTCTGCGACGGTGACTACACCACCAACCTGCCCCTAGAGGATGTCACGGGTGGCAAGGCTTGGGTGGCCTACGCATACGATGGAGAGCCCCTGGAGCCCGAGCACGGCGGCCCGGCGCGGCTGCTGGTGCCGCACC
>JBKPOM010000221.1:0-4675 GCA_046733115.1 Actinomycetota bacterium
CTACCGGAGAACATTCACCGCCGACAAGCGCCCCCAAGCCGCGCCTGCCACCGATCGGAGCCTGAACCGGACAGCGGCCACGCCCTGCTGCCGTGCTCAATGCCGCAGCGCTGTCACACCGTCGGCTGGATGTTCTTGTTAAGGCGGAACAAATTTGTTGGATCGTACTTGCTCTTCAGAGCAACCAACCGTTCATACTTTTCAGCACCGTAAGCTGCTTTGATCCGATCCGCCTCATCTCTAATATCCATGTAGTTGACGTAAACAGTGTCGCGTGTAAATGGCTGCATCGCTTCCCAAAAGCCCAAGTCGGATGCGGTGGGAGAGGTCGAGTGGGTAGTGAGCGTGGACAGTACCATCGTCCGAGCGCACCAGCAGGCCACCGGAGCATGCCGAAAGCCGAGCGCGAAGACGCAAAAAGGGATCGAGCACCCCGAAGACGAGGCGCTCGGGAGGAGCCGGGGTGGGCTGACGACCAAGCTACACTTAGCTTGCGACGGACGGGGGAGGCCGCTCTCGGTGGTGCTGACGCCGGGCCAGCGCCACGAGAGCACGCAGCTAGGGTCGATGCTCGACGCGATCCGGGTGGCGCGTCTGGGAACGGGGCGTCCGCGTATGCGTCCCGACCACGTCGTCGCAGACAAGAGCTACAGTCTCCCGAGCTGCCGTGAACTTTTGAGGTGGTCGGGTGTTCCGCACACGATCCCGGAGCGGTGCGACCAGCGCGAGCGAAGGAAGAAGTGCCGCGGGCAATCACCGAATTTCGATGCCGAGACCTACGCGCGGCGCAACGTGGCCGAGCGGTGCGTGAACCGGCTCAAGCGGTGGCGCGGGATCGCTACGCGGTACGAGAAGCGGGCGGTTAACTATCGGGCGGTGGTGGTCATCGCCGCGCTGATGGTCTGCGTAGCTTTGTGAATCACCCGACACGCCCTAGCCCACTATCTGCCAGCACTTGGGCTTATCTCGGGTTCCCGGAGCCCGGAAGATTTGAGCCCACAGAGCGGTTCCCGAGGCTACCCGGACCCTGGGTTCATTCAAAGGCACCTTAAAGCTCTTTCAAGTGGCACCGATGATCAAGTGAGGGAGAAGCGCCTGCAGCATTCCCTATAGCGGTGTGTAATGATATTGACCCATCGTTATGTCGGGCGTTGGGGGAGGCCGCACCGTATCCGGATACACATAGCCGATTCACCCACCAGGTCGATAGTCAGAGGAGTGGGCCAACTGCACTGATTTTCGCTATAGAAGCTGTTGGAACGCTTCGTTGCATTCCCGCTGACTGTCTACGACTATTTCCGCCGCGCCCAAGGAGGGGAGTTGCGGCAGAACGAATTGCTTCTCTCTGCCCCACGTCGAAGACTTCATGGTTCACCCACCGAGTAGCGTCGGACGGCTCCCTGGTCCCAGGATATCCCGATCTCCGCTGCATCGGGGGTAGAGGCATAACCGTCCTCTATCTTAAGTGGGTTCTCGAGGATCGGAGTGGCCCAGTCGACGTACTCCAGCCAATGCCTCGTGGGGCTCACCGCCAGAAGGTGCGCGCTGATCTCCGGGAACAGGTGGCTTGAGAGTGGAATCCCTGCGGCCTCCGCGAGAGCTGCGGTCCTAACCCAGCCCGTAACCCCCCCGATCTTCATGGCGTCTGGCATCGCGTAGTCGGAGGCACCCACCTCGATGCTCTTGGCCGCGTCGTGCGGCCCCCACCAGTTCTCCCCGATCTGGACGGGGGTCTTGGTTTCGCTCCGGATTCGGGCATGACCAGAGTAGTCGTCGGCGCGGGTCGGCTCTTCTATCCAGTAGAGTCCTTCGTCTTCCAATGCCGTGGCGCGCCTTCTCGCCTCAGCGACCGACAGCGACTGGTTGTAGTCAGCCATCAGCGCCACCTCCTCGCCGACCGAGTCCCTGACCGCCCGTACCACCTCGAGGTCCGCCTTTAGCTCCTGGTACCCTAGCCTGACCTTGAGGGCACCGAACCCCGGAGCAAGGAGCTCTTGGGCTTCTTCTGCAGCGCGCTCGGGGCCGATCATGCCAAGCCCGCAACTGTTGTAGGCCGGGATCCGGCATGTCTGACCGCCGAGCAGCCTCACCAGGGGCATCTCGCAAGACTTTGCCAGGGCGTCCCAGGCGGCCATATCGATGCCGGCCATCGCCATGGCGCTAAGTCCTTGCGGCCCCAAGAGCCGGAACGTCTTCTGCAACTTTCGCTCGATCTCAACCGGGGCGAGGAGGTCGCCCTCGATCAAAGGTGCGAGGTTGGAGAGGAGTTTGGCCAGTGGCTTCAGCACCAAGGGTGTAGGACAGAAGAGGTAGCTGCACCCGGTGAGCCCTTCCTCGGTCGAGAGGTCGATCAGGACCATCGCCGCCGAGCCGACCTCGCCTCCGCCGGTCTTAAGGGGACGGTTCATGGGAACGTCGACCGCGTGGACGACAAGGCCGCAAACAGTGAGTTCAGAATCGAGGTTCATGCGTTCCCTCCCTTAGGGGTCGAGCTAAGCCACCTTATTATCCTGCAGCGCCAATAATCCGCCGCTCCTAAGGGAGGAGCTGCTAGCACCTAGCGCTCGGTGCCCCTGTCTCCTACAAATCCGCCGTAAGTGCCGTTTAAGTGGCAAGGATCATCCGGCGAGGGTGAAGGCCTGCCGTAAGCTCTAGAGGTCCTTGAAACCGATCCTCGCACATATACATCCGTCAGACACGCTTTAGATTATCTTGGAGAGGTAATGCATTATCGATCAGTGGTCTATCTCCTCGCCTCTGCCGTCTAATTTGATCAAGGTGTACACTCCTCATCACGGTGAGAGCAGGTAGTCACGGGAAGTGTCAGTGCATATACTCGCGATGCCTATGGGATCCCGAATACCCGTTCAAAAGTGACCGAGGAAGGCTAACATGTCCGATAGCCTCAACCGGCAAGCACCAGTGGGTGGCACTCGCTCTACTCTTGCCCTGATCGGTTTCCTTACGGCCTGCTTCGCCGTAGCTGGGTTAGGGTCGGTTATCACCACCGCTCAGACTACCCCCTACGGCTGGTACGAAACCCTCGATAATCCCTCTTCAATCCTCCAAGCTGGCTTTTCGGTCCGGTGTGGGCGATCCTCTACTTCCTCATCGCCGTATCGGGGTGGCTCGTGTGGCGCAAGAGTGGGCTCTCCGGGGCTAGAGTAGCCATGCTCCTGTTCTTTGGCCAGCTGGCGCTCAACCTCCTGTGGACAGCTGTCTTCTTCGGCCTGCAGGCTCCTGGTCTAGCGCTGATCGAGATCCTGCTTATGTGGTGTGCCATACTGCTCACCGCCTTGGCCTTCCGCCCGCTGAGCTGGCTGGCAGCGGCGCTGCTCCTCCCGTACCTGGCGTGGGTTACCTTCGCAGCGGCGCTCAACGCGGCCATCTGGTGGCTCAACTGAAGATGTAACGCCGGACTGCCCGGCCTTGTATCCTGAGCTCTCGACGATGGGGAATCACTTGGAGGCGTCTCCGAACGGCGCCCATGAGTTTTCGCGGGGTTGCTACCAGGTTGCTTCCATAGGCGACAGCGCTAGAGTGCAGCTTGCACTCATACTGTGTATTTTACCTGCAAAGTGGCGAAAAATGAAAGTGGCAGGACCCGGATTCGAACCGGGGACACCTTGATTTTCAGTCATATCCGGAGGTTCTTAGGTATGCGCTAAACTCCCATAGGTAGGCGGATTTCTGTCCATAGAGTATCGTTAAATACCGCCCGATGTTGCCGCTACTGTTGCCCTACTGTTGCCAGTCCCCGGCATGAGACCGGGGGCTTTTTCTGCGTAGAATATGCTGTCTATCTATGGGCATAAGGAGAGCCGACGAGCGGACTCGAACCGCTGACCCAATCTCATTACGAATGCGCGGTCAGTGGTTGCCGAGCGTTACACGGTGTTGCAGATCCCGTATAAGTAGGCGATCTTTTTGCCCCCTTGATTGTCTATTGTTGCAGAGCATTGCGTCTGGGTTAAGGTCAAGTGGTGTCGGAAGTCTGTGGATTATTCGTTACCGGTTTCTTGGCGCTTGATGGTCTCTGCGCCCGGATAACCAACAGCACCCCCGGGTGCGGCTCTCTATCCTTGCTTGGCAATGCCGCAAGCACAGTTTTTATGGTACGAGTGTAGTGAAACTCTATGTGTTCGCTACCACTTACGAATCAGCACCTCTGCCACTGAAGTAGGCGACGGCGGCGGAGGCTAGAACCACTCCGACGAGAATCCGCCATACGAGACTTGTCCTGTTGTGTTTCCACTCCGCCTTCCAGCCCCGTTCCGCGAAGACATTGGGGACGCGGCCGTGCTCAAGGTCGCCCAGGACGCCTTCCACTACGCTTACCCTGTCGGCCAGCATCAGGGGCAGCCAATGGCCATAGCTTGACTCGCTATATCTGAAAGCCATGCGGCGAAGTACGCCGCTCAGCCCCGAGGGCGGCGTCGATGTCCCGAACACGGAGGTGAGGTCTGGTCGCTCGTTGGAATGCAAGACCTCGACGGTGATCGGCCGCTGCGGAGGACGCTCCCAGCTGTAGCCCGCGTGTTCGCCATCGCTGCGATGCTTCATCGGGTAGGTCGGATCGTTCTTCGGGTCTGCGTCCACGCCCCTCCCCTCGATCTGCGAGGGGTCTTTCGCCGTATGTTCCATAACACTTCCTCTCTAGGTTCTGGTCGACGGC
>JBKPOM010000222.1:0-16272 GCA_046733115.1 Actinomycetota bacterium
CATCATCACCGAGCTATCCTCGATGCCGTAGATGAGCTGCACATCGGTGCCGTTGAGCTGGTCGATGCTCCTTACGTCCATGTAGGCCGGGACCGCCATCCCTTGCTTGGTCTCGCCCAAAAACCACGGGTCGAGGTGCGATAGGATCAAACACCCGCGCCGAGGCCGCCCGTTTCGCCTCCGAGCACGACCTCCTCTGACAAGAGGTCCTCTGAGCGGTGGGGCCGGCGAAGCCGAACGCAAACCAGCCCGCCAGACGTCGGGCACGCAGGAGGCGGAATGCGAAGCACGATCGCTGTGTCCGCGGCAGCCTCGCAGCGGTCGGTGAAACGTATGGATCGCGGGCCGAGGTAAACATCCTTTGCCATAGTAGCCGTGGCGGTGCGCCTCGCGGGCCGTTCGCGTGCAAGTCGCCTAGTTCGCGTATGCTTGGATCGGCAACTCCTCCCTGACCGGCTCCGGAAGTTCGTCCCCTGCGCCGTTGGGCCGGAAGGAGCGGATTTCCACGAAAGAGTCGATTCGTCCCTTGAGGGGCTCGAAGAGAGCAGCCATCACCACCGCGGTCCCGAAGTAGGCTAGCCCCGAGTCCTCCGCGCGCGTGAGGACGAGCAGCGCGTGCTGCAGCGTCACGAGGGTGACCTCAAAGAAGCCCGCGAGAGTCGCCATGAGGGTACCGTAGACGAGGGTGCGGTTGATGATGAGGTCTATGTCGTGGAGGCGGTATCTCAAGACGGCCACCCCCAACGCGACCGGCAGGCCCGCCAAGCCGACCACAGTAGCCGCCAGACCGATCTTCCGTGGGACGACGGCGCGCCGAGCGCGTCGGGGACGATGTACAGGAAGAAGGCGCCGAGAGCGGCCACCGCGGCGGCGTAACCGAACCACTTGATCTGCTGGCGCTCCACGCCGTTCGCGTAGCGGAGCCTCGCCAGCAACGAGGCCACCATCAGCGTGAGCGAGTGGGTGACCGCCTCCACAACACCGTAGGAGTTGGGCGCGCCCTCGATGCCCAGGGGGTTGGGGATCGCACCATATCCCACGAGCGATTCTGGCGAAAGGCACTGAGCAGCGACCCCAATCACTATCGGAGCCGCGGCAAACGAGGCGATTATACGCCAACGCGGCGACGGCAGCCGGCCGTCGGGGAATAAGAGTCCCAAGTAGGCGAACAGGCCTGCCTGCACGACCCACAGCCAGAAGCCGGCCCAGGTTGCGGCCCCGTCGCCTGGTAGCGACCCTGAGTTCGCCAGCGCCGAGTAGTAGGCGTACTCGGTGCAGAACAGTATCGTCCCCGTGACCAGGCCGATCGCGCAGAACATCCAACCGACGGGGTTGTGGGGGGGAAACGGGGGCAATTACTGCCCCGATTATCGAGAAGCCCACCGCAACGATGGAGTCCTCGATCCAGTGCTCGAAGACTGGGATGTCTGGGTGCTCCCGGCTCAGGGAAACGATGAGCAGACCGAGTCCCGTAAGCGCCAGGGAAGCCGCGCACGCCGACCGGGCTCCCCAGGCGGCGAGGCGCAGACTCGTCCTGGCGCCTTCGCCCCTGAAGGGGCGGCTGCCCGCTCGGTCCTCTTCCCGGCTTTGTGATCTGTCGCCGTCATGTTAATCGCCTCCTCCCGTCTCAGTCGCGGTAGCTGATCCGCCTGCCTTGCCGCTAAAGCATCGCCGCCCGTGGGATCGACCGCATCGTCAGGGGTGCCTATTTGGGGGGTGCTTATTCTGGCCCGCACGGGAAGCGAAGGCACTCCAGGAACCCCAGGCGGACGAAGGCATGGGCACAAACTGAAACGGTCGCTCCCTACCCGGCGCGAACCCGTTCGCGCTCCCACGATCCGCCACGCGAGGGCCTCGGGCCCGGGCGTCACACTCTCCTATCTCACTAGGTGCGATTGGCACCCTGCCTAGTTGCGCCCTCACGCGTCTCCGAAGAATAGGTATCCCCGAATAGGTATTCCCAAATAGACCCCTGACGATGTAGCCCCTTCTCGCGCGTCCTAGTGTTTCTATCAGGCGTACAAAATCCCGCGCAGAAGGGGTAGATGATGACGCACAGCACGCACACCAACCACTACCTCAAGGGCTTGGCGCTCCTGGCGGCAGGATTACTGGTCTTGTTCGTATCCTCCATGTGCGCCGTCGGTGAGCAAAGCGACTCCCAGAAAGGCATCCCCGCATCGGGCAAGAAGGACTCCGGAGTTGCGATCCAGAGCAGCTCTACGGCGGCCAAGGCCACTTTCGCCTCCGGATCGGGCTTCAATTTCCTCGGGGTGAAGGTTTCGAATCACGGCAACCTGTTGAGCTTCGAGTCTCCGGCTGGCCGAGAGGCGGTCTTCGGCGGCTGTGAGGGCTACGCGGTCTGCAGCGCGGGCGGCGGCGAGGTTCACGCCCACGACACCGGGCATCTCGAAGCCGGGTTCGGCGCCCCTACGTTCTCTCAGCCGACCGCGGGGGCGTTCCAAATTACCGTTACGAGGAGGACCACGGACGACAAGTTCCGGCTCAAGCAGGTGTGGAGCAAGCCGGATGCTACCGAGAAGGATGTCACCGTCGCCACGACGCTTACGAAGCTCTCTAGCGGCCCGATCGACGGGGGGCAGCTTTCTCGCAGCGGCGACTTCGACATCGGCGATAGCTCATCGGATCAGGGCGCGCTGACCACCGATTCGGCGTGGCTGTGGGACAACGAAGGCGGGGCCGACGTCCAACCGGTAGGCTTGATGCTCACGGGGCTCACCTTCGGGACGAACCACGCGGTGCGGATCGAGCACCAGTCAGATTGGATCAGCGGGATCTTCTCCCCCCTCTGCCCGCCTCTCGCCAAGGATGTCTCCCCTTCGAGGCGACGACGACTGAGCCTGGCGACTTTGCCCTGCGCCTGTTCTATCTCCTCAGCAACTTTAGCGTGGGGCAATCAAAGACCGTGAAGTTCGAATACGGGCGCATGTAGAGACGAAGAAGCGTTAGCGCAGCGTTGTTGGGGTCGAGGCTACTCGAGCCCCGGCCTCCTTGGGTGCCCGGAAGGGCAGCGGATTTCCGAGAACACCGGCCCTCTCGGAAGTCTGCGCATAGCCGAGGGCCGTGTTTCTTAGGGGGCAGTCTCGCGCTCGATGCGCTCTATCTCTTCGCGAGGGATGTGGATCGCTCCGGCGAACTTGTCGGCCTTGAGCACCCCGCGTTCAACCAAGTCCTGGACCTGCCCACGGGTAAGGCCGAGATACTCGGCCGCCTCCGCCACGGTGAGTTGCTTGCGGTGTTCGTCTTCCACCCTACTAACCTCCTTGTGCCCGGCAAAGAACGGGTCGGGGACGCCTCATAAGGATATACTTCCCCTTCCTCTTCTTGCCCTATTCACCCAAGTGCGTAGGAGGATAGTCCTGAGAAATCCGGATGTCCGGTAACTCCGGGCCTTATTCACCAGTCTGGATCTTTATGCAATACAACACGTAGTTCCCACCCGCGTAGCCTGGAGGACCCAGGAGCGATCCTCGTGGCTTTCGGGCGGCGTTCTTATACACGATCCAGCGAGCGAACTGCGGAGGAGCTTTCTTTTTCACGCACTCCGATGAATAAGCCTCTCTAACGGTTGCAGGTGTCGGAGAGCATGGATCGTCCTTCCTCCTCAGCCTGGATCCCGCGGCGGCCGTCTCTCCTACGGCCGTCCGGCGTGTGGCGCGGGCGCCTCCGCCACGAGGAGCCGACCGGTGCGCGCCGAGGGGTCCATTTTCTCCATGCCGGCCCACTCGGCCGCGAGCATGAACAGCGTCCGCCCGTCCGGACCGCCGAGCATGCAGGCGAAGCCGCCGCGGTCTAGCCCGATCGTCTGCAGCACCTCGCCCCCTTCGCGCACGCGCACGCAACGCTTGTTCGGCACGTCGGCGAACCAGACCGCCCCCTCGGCGTTCACGCAAATCCCGTCGGGCGGACTCTCACCGAGCTCGGCCCAGACCCGGCGGTTCGACAGGCCGCCGTCGGCGGCGATGTCGAAGGCGCTCAGGCGCCTCGCCCACGACTCGGCGACGATCAACGTCGAGCGGTCTTCGGTGATGGCCATGCCGTTGCCGAACGCGACGTCGTCGGCCACCTCTGCCTGGCCAAGCCGTCCGGGCGGACCAGCGCGACGATGTCGCCGTTGACGTAGGCGTTGCCGCGGGAGTCGACGACGATCTCGTTGAAGGCGTCGGCCAGGCCGCTCAGGTCGGCGTGGGTCACCAGCGCCCCATCCGGTTCGCGGCGCAGCAGCAGCGCTTCGGGTCCCGATACGAGGATCAACCGGCCGTCGGGCAGCCAGCCGATGGAGAACGGGAGGGTCGTCGGGACGTGGGCCATCACCTCGCTGTTGCTTTCTAGATCGGCGGCTACTACTCCTGCGTTCCCCAGTTGCAGAACCACAGACGCCCCTCGTGCCAACGCGGCGACTCGCCGATCGCGAGGCCGGTCAGCAGGAGTCGCGGTTCGGCGGTTTCCCCCATCGCTTCTCACTCCCCTTGGCTTTCGCACGCTCGCCCACGATACCATCGGCAAGGGACGCGAGAGTAACCTACTCGACCAAAGATCACCGGCGCAAGCAAGAGGAAAGCCCGGTTGCTATAGGGAGAATAATCCCGACCCACCGTCGAGTGTGCCGGATTCTTGTTAGGTGACAGCTCCGGGGCCGACAAGCTCGGACCGTGTGCTTGGCGTGTGCACTCCTCGCCTGCGGGCGGTACGCTAACATCGCTGTAATACCCTTAGACTGCCGTGAACTCCAAGCAAAGGCCACGGGCAACGCATCACCCGCCCCGCTCTCGTCCACAACGCACGACCATCTCAGGGGTTATCGAACCGTTCCGAGAAAAATAGAGCGGTTTGCAGCCGAGTGGTTCGCGACCCGCCCCTACATGCGCTTGCAGGGAACCGAGGCTAAAGGGTTCCGGAGTGGCGGATCATGCCGCCGTCCACGAACAGGGTGCTGCCCGTTACGTAGGAGGAGTCGTCCGAGGCGAGGAAGAGGGCGAGGTTAGCCACCTCTTCGGGCTTGCCCATCCTGCCCAGGGGAATCTCCGAGAGCAGTTGCTTCATCTCGTCGGGGTTTTGCTCTAGTGGGGCGTCCATGGGAGTTTCGATGGCGCCGGGGGCGATGTTGTTTACGGTGATATTGTGCGGGGCGAGCTCGACGGCCAGCGTGCGCATCAGCATTCTTACCCCGCCCTTCGTCGCGCAGTAGGGCCCGTTCGTGGGCATGGCGAGGTCCTCGTGAACTGAAGAGACGTTGATGATGCGGCCGGGATCTCCCTGGGCAACCATCCGCTTTGCCGCAGCCTGGCAGCCGAGCCACGCGCCCGTGAGGTTGACGGCGATGGTCTCCTGCCACACCTCAAAGGGGGTCTCGAGGAAAGGCATCTTGCGCTCCAAGCCCGCGTTGTTGACCATGATGTCGAGGCGGCCGAAGGCGTCGGTGGCTTGCTGAATCATGGCCTCCACCTCCTTCGGGTCCGAGACGTCCGCCCCGACTACGAGGCCTTTGCCGTCCGCATTTTCGATCTTTTCGAGCACCTTCTGGGCGGCGTTCTCTTGTCGCGCGTAGTTGACGACCACGGCGGCCCCGTTGGCGGCGAAGGCGAGCGCTATAGCTTCCCCAATGCCGGAAGAGGACCCTGTGACGACCGCCACCTTGTTCTCGAGCCGCACGAGGGCCTCCTATACTTTCTTGTTTGCCAGAACGTCTATGAGGAGCGCCGCCGACCAGGAGAAGAGGTCAGAGCCGTGCCCCTGGCCGGTGATCGGGTCGAAGTACTCGTGGAAACCTTCTCTTCTGCAGAGCCCGACGATGTTTGATCGTCGGCGGTCTGCGTGCTCGCGGTAGCCGTAGTCCTCCAGACCGTGCATTAGGAACCAGTTGATGTTCAGCCAGACCGGCCCCCGCCAGTACTTGACAGGCGAGAACCCAAAGCCGAGTATATCGTAGCTCGGCACCGGCGTGACGTTCTCGTCGGAGAGGCCGAACCCATCGTTTTCCAGGGTATCTGCCAGTCGCTTCGCTCTCGCCTTGTCGGGGATACCGGCGAAAAGCGGCGAAAAGTTCGCTGCGAAAAAGACGTGTATGAGCCTGTCGGTGGCCAAATCGCAGTCGAGATAGACGCCGCGCTCCTCGTCCCAGAGCTTCTCTTCGATGGCCTGTGCCGTCTTCCGCGATCTTTCCTCGAAGGGGGTTGGGTCCTCGCCCAGAATGCGCGCCATCTCGGCCATATCGCGTTCCGACCGGCAAAGGAGCGAGTTGAAGAGCACGTCCTGCACCAGGAAGGGGCAGTCTTCCCTGATCCTGGCCTCGTCGTAGTTGCGGTCGGCGAAGAACTTCACCAGGTAGGCGAACCGATCGTAGGCGGCGCTGACCGGACGATCCTGCGCGCTCACCTCGTGCGTGTCGGCGCGCTGGTATTTCGGGATCTGCTCCGCCCTGAGGTGCATCCGCTGCATGATGAAATCCCACATGGGAGAGTTGTCCATCCCCGACTCCCAGGGATGGCGGATGTAGACCAACCCTTCATCGCGCGGGTCCCTCTCACGATACAGGTACTCGTGCCAGGCCTCGAGTTTGCGGAAGGCGTACTCTAGAAATTCCTTCGTTCCTCCGCCCCTGTAGACGGCCAGCACGGCGGTCGCGTGGATGGGCGGCAGCACCACGCCCGAGGTTTCCCGACGTTTGGGTGCGTTCGGGCTTTCGTTGGCGTTCCAGAAGCTGGGTCCGGGGAAATAGTCGCGGAAGCGCGGGTTGAAGACAATCTGGGGCAAGAGGCCGTTAGACCATTGGGCCTCGAAGAGGTGTCTCAGCTCTTTCTCGGCGCGTCCGCAGTTGTAGTGGGCGTAGGCGAAGGCCACGAAGGCCGAGTCCCAGGACCACTGGTGCGGGTAGAGCCTGGGGCCCGGCTGGGTGTACTCGCCGGTCCAGTTGAGGGACAGGATCGCCTTGGCCTGCTCGACCAGCGCCTCGTCTACCCTCGCCAGGCTGCCGTCCGTACTCAAGAGAGGTCCTTTACTGTGGCGGTCCGGTCAGGCCGCTTACGGCGATGGAGATAACGCTAAGGACCACGGCGACGATTCCCAGGATCTGGCCCGCCCGGCTCCTGCCCTGGCCCCCGCCCAGTAGGCAGAAGTAGTAGGCAAGGGCGCCGAGGACGATGCCAGGAAACTCTATGGAGAGGCCGTTGATAAATAAGAGGCCGACCAACGCGCACAGAAGACCGAGAACGCCAAGCACTACGCCGACCGTCGTCCGCAACGGCTACTCCCTTCCTTCCGGGGTGAGGCGGTCGATCCACTCGTCGGCCTCCGCGCGGGTCATCTCGGTGAGGGGCTTGCCGAGGCGGTTCTCCAACCGCTCGACGCCGTCCTCGCCCCGCCACTCGACGGCCAGCGTCTTCAGGAGATCTACCTGGCTCTTGCGAGCCTTACCACCCCTCTTGGAAGATGAAGCCGGCTTCTGCGCCTGCCCGTTCTGAGGGGCGTCTTGCTCTGTGGGAACGCTCTGGTTAGAGCCCTGTGAAGAGCTCTGCTTTCCACCGCGGATAGGAGTAGGCCTGCCTCCGCGCGGGGACGAGGCCGGTGGGGCGTCGTCGCCGTCGGAGAGTTCCTCCATGGCGGTTGCGCCGACGTTCACGGCGTCGCGCAGGGCGCGGGCTTTCGCCCTCGTTTCGGCCATCCGGATCAGGTGCGGCGCGATGTTGCGCCCGACGTTGTCCGGGCTCGCGTCCCCTATCCCTGAGAAACGGCGCTCGTCCTCCATCTCGGCCGTGGCCTTCACGATGGCTACGTTCCCGTTCGACTCGTCAGGGATCTGGATCAGGTCCGTGTCTATACCTTTCAATCCCAGGCTGTGGGCCTCGTCCAAAAGGCCTGCAAATAACACGTATTGCTTTCCTAGCCTGGTGATCATGAACTCGTCTCTCACAGGCCGCGCCTCACTTCGGCTTCGCGGTAGTCCTCGCCTTCGAGGGAGATCCAATCGCACATCGCGATGATCCTGCTCGCCGTCCTCTCGCCTAACTGGGCGGCGAGGTCCCTCGGTCCTATGTTGGAGGTGAAGATGGTCGGCAGCTCCTCCCTGTAGCGGTGGTTGACGATCACGAAGATGCGCTCGCGCACCCAGTCGTTGGCCCTCTCGGCCCCGAGGTCGTCGAGCAAGAGAAGCTCGGCGTTCTTTACGGAGTCCATCCACTGGTCGATGTCCCGACCCGGGGCGTTGTACGTCCCCCGCATGTTGTCTAAGAGCTCGGGCACCGTTACGAAGAGCGCGGGCACCCGCTTTTTGGTGATGATCTCGTTCATGACCGCTACCGCAAGATGGGTTTTTCCTACCCCTACCGGCCCGCAGAAGTAGAGGCCTCGGCCCTCTTCCTGGTTGTCTTTCCAGCTCATCATGTAGTCCATGACCTTGGCGAAGGCCTTCTGGGTGTTCTTGCTGAGCGTGGGATCGAAGTTGTCCAGCGCGTAGCCCTTCATGCGCTTGGACAGACCGCTGCGCTCCCTGAGGGTCGCCACGCGCTCGTTGCGACGCATCAACTCCCACTCGCGCTGCTCGTTCTTTCTCTCGCACTCGGGCGTGCACGGATGGTAGTACCACTCGCCGGGTCTGCCGTATTTTTTCTGCAGGGCGGGCGGGAACTCGTCCCACTCGGCCTGCAGCTCGCGTCCGCAGTGGGGGCAGACCTGGTCGTCGAGCCTGAGTACCTCTGCCCTATTCCGTTTCCCCGAAGAGCCACTCATAGCCTTCTCTGCGTCTGGCAGCAGACTGTCGATCCGGTCCACCACTCACCCCCCCTCTGGACTCCTGTATCTTTAGCGCCCCGCCCCTGACGGCCCCGCTCTGCTCGACGAGCCTGAGCCTGCGGTCCTGCTCGAAGCGCTCCACGTCCTCTACCGTCTTGACGCCCCGCTCGACCCACCGCTCCAGGATACTCCTTACGTAGCCGACCCTGCGCGCGTCCCGCTCGCTGGCTATCTTCAAGGCCTCCCTGACCGCATCCGGCTCCAACCCGTCCCGCTCGCAGTAGCCGTTTAAAAACTCCAGGATGTGCGGCGCCGGCAAAGACCCCATAAAACGGAAGTGATCGTCCGCCGACACCCCCTCAGGCTCAGCCCTTATCACCTCGACATCACGAACGGGAAACTCATTCGCCTCTACTTCCGCAGCTTCGTACGACCGCCCCTTCGCCGAAGGCGGGTGCTCGGCGACCTCCAGCCAACCATCCCTCGCGGCGACGAAGCCTGCCTCGATGAGGGTTTCGAGAGACTCTTCTACGCTCTCCGGCGTAGAGCGCAACAGCTCCGCGAGCTCCCCTACCTCTACATCATCGTCCCCAAGATCGGGAAGGATGCGGAGCAGCTCGTAGAGGGCGACCGCTTCAGCCCCGAGGTGCGGCATCCAGCGGACGTACAGACGGGCGCGCCCTCCCCGCGCTCTCTTCTCCCCGGGAGGTGTAAGCCTGACTCTCTCCATCCTGCGGCCAGTATAGCGGCCGGGGGCCTGTCTCTCTAGGTAGCATTTCGGTCGGTCAGCATTTCAGCACTCCAGCTTTTTCAGTTTCGGCTTCGCCCTGCCGCGCGAAGCACCGCTGTTCGCAGCGGTCGGGAGTGACGCTCGCGGCGCTTCGGGACGACTTGCTGAAGTGCTGCCTAGCTGAAATGCTGACTAGCTTATATGGCTTGTAGCGAAGCTGAAGATTATGGAGGCCACGCAGAACGAGATGGTCGCCGTGGCGAGTTTTCTGGAATCCAGGTAGTAGCCGAGGATGCAGAAGGCGATGCCTAGGATGCCGGCGGAGGTGTTGGCAGCGCCGCTGAGGAGTGCATATAAGACCTGGCCTGCTCCGAGGAGGAGTCCGATTATGCAGGAGATCCTGCCTGCGAGCAACCTTGTCCGCTGTCCCCGATCTGGCCCTGCGTCGCCTTCCATCAAGCTCACCTTTCTCTGGCTTGGATCTCGTCCCTGTCTGCCGGGGGCCTAGTATAATGCCCATCCAGTGAGGTTCGAGCGCGCACTCCCCGGCACAAACGAGGTCTTCCTACCCGACGGGACGCTGCGACCGGTCTACGAAGCGGTCTTCGACGAGCTCGAACGCACGGGTCCCCAAAAGTGGGAGAAAAAGCTGTGCCGGGCGCACGGCCTTTTGCTCGACGAGCAGCACTCGTTCGGCATAAAGGAAGGCGACAAGACCCATCCTACAGATTGGATCCCCCGCATCGTCCCGGCCTCCGATTGGAGCCGCCTCGAAGCCGGCCTGGCCCAACGCCTGCGCGCCATCAACGTGTTTCTGGAGCGCCTCGAAGCCGACAAGGAAGAGGTCGTCCCGAGGGAGGTCGTCGAGAGCAGCATCCTCTACGACACGGGCTGGAAAGACCGTTTCGGCCCCGTGCCTGTGCGCCAGATAGCCTTCGACGTCGTCGCCGTGGAGAGCGGCAGAATGGGCCGTACCGGCGGCTGGGAGTACCTCGTCATCGAGGAGAACGCCAAGATGCCCGTCGGGCTCGCCGCGATGACCCGCAGGCGCAGCATGGGCGCGGAGGTGTTTTTTCCGGAAAGCCTCGAGAAGCTCCCCGTCTCTTCCCTGGACGGTTGGCTCGAGCGGCTCGGCGACGCCCTGCGGGCCGCCTCCCCGAAGGGACCGGAGGCGACGCTCGCCGTCGTCTCCAGCGGCCCCGACGATCAGTTCTACCTCGACCACCACATCTACGCCGAAGAGATGGA
Source organism: Actinomycetota bacterium (assembly GCA_046733115.1). Lineage (GTDB taxonomy): Bacteria > Actinomycetota > Rubrobacteria > Rubrobacterales > Rubrobacteraceae > Rubrobacter_D. The sequence goes on from JBKPOM010000222.1 coordinate 10,727, forward strand.
CGCCTTCCTCGCCGAGACACAGGAATTGCACGTAGAAGGGGACGGGTTCCTGATCCACCGCCCCACCGGGCGCAGGATCGACGTAATCTACGAGCGCGTCGACGAGGACAGGCTCTACGCCGAGGTGCCGGGACTCCTAGAGTGCCACGTCGAAGGAAAAACGCACGTGCTCTTCGCCCCGAACTCGGAGATAATTGACGACAAGGGCGTCGGTGTCTTCGTCCCGGAGATGGTGCGCCGTTATCTGGGAGAAGAGCCGCTGATACAGAACGCCAGGACCTGGTCGCTCGCGGTGGAGGAGGAGAGGCGCTACGTCATGGACCATTTCGACGAGCTGGTCGTAAAGAGCCGGGGCGGCTATGGGGGCAAGGAGGTTATGATCGGCCCTGAGGAGTCGAAAGAGGATATCGAGACGTTCCGCAAGCAGGTGGAGGAGAATCCGGTCGAGTACGTCGCACAGGAGACGATAGATTTCTCGACCCACGTGTTGTGTGAGGTCGAAGGCGCCGACTTTCTTCTGCGCGACTCCTACGCGGACTACAGGGTGCTCGTGCTCTCGCCCGATCCTACGGACCCCTATGTCGTCGAGGCGGTACCCGGGTCTCTCAGCCGCGTCGCCGCGCCCGGCAAGCACGTCGTCAACATCTCGAGTGGAGGCAAGATGAAAGACACCTGGGTGCTCGAATCGTGAACTACGGGGAACTCATCGGAGACGCGTTCGGGATCACGCTACGCAACCGTTACCTCTGGTTTTTCGGCTTCTTCGCCGGCGGCAGCACCGGCTTCACCTTCCCAGCCAACTTCTCTTCGGACGGCAACTTCAACCTCAGCAACGGGGTCATAATCGCCGGCCTCGTTGTCGTCGCGCTCATCCTCGCTTTGTTCTTCATCTTCATGGCGATCGTCTCCCAGGGGGCACTGGCAGACAGCGTCGCGGCCATAGACAGGGGCGATAGGCGCAGGTTCGGGTCGGCTTTCCGGTCGGGGATGGACAACTTCTGGCTCGTGCTCGGCTACTTCGTGGTGTTCTTCCTGATCGCGATCGGGCTTCTCCTGGTGATCGGTATTCCAGTAGCGATCTTGATCGGGGGTACGTTCGCGGCCACGCAGTCCGTGGGAGCGCGCATAACCGTCGCCGTGGTGGTGGGACTTCTGGCCGTCCTCGCGCTGATCGTCGTCTTCATCCCCCTCTCCATAGTCGGGCAGTACGCCCTACGGGAGATCGTGGTGCGCGGCGAGCGCATCTTCGGCTCGGTGGGCAGCGGCTACGGCCTCTTCCGTCGCAACATCGGCAGAAGCCTGCTGCTCTGGCTCATCCAGCTCGGACTCTCGATCGGGATCGCGATCGTCTTCATCCTGGCTGTCCTGATAGTCGGCCTCGTCCTGTTCATACCGACGATAGCGCTGGCCGCCGCGGGGCTCTCCATGGCCACCATCGCCGCCGGCGTGATAGCGGCCGTTATCCTGATCCCCCTCCTGCTCGTGGCAACGGGCGCGATAGGTACCTTCTCCCACTCTTACTGGACGCTCGCCTACCTGCGCCTGATGGCCCCGCCAACCACAGCTCCGCGCCCATACCCCACCATGGGATAGGACGGTCAGACAAAAGAGTAGAAAGACTACAAGTATGGCGAAGCTCGACGGTAAGGTAGCCGTGGTCACGGGCGCCTCCAGCGGTATCGGCGAGGCGACCGCCGAGGCGCTGGCGGCAGAGGGAGCGGTGATTGTCGTCGCGGCCAGGAGGGAGGACCGGCTGACGGATCTGGTGGAGCGTGTTCGGGGTGACGGGGGACGCGTGCTCGCTGCCGTCTGCGACGTTACCGACGAAAGCCAGGCGCACAGCTTGATCCGCAAGGTCGAAGAGGTGTTCGGCAGCGTAGACATCCTCGTCAACAACGCTGGCGTGATGCTCCTCTCGAACGTCGGGAAGGGACTCTCGGACGAGTGGCGCAGGATGTTCGACGTGAACGTGATGGAACTGCTCTATGCTACTGACGCCGCCGTAGAGGTCATGAAGCGCCAGGGCGGCGGGCACCTCGTCAACATCAGCAGCGTCGCGGGCAGGAAGGTGACCCACGACTCGAGCGGGGTCTATGCCGGAACCAAGTTCGCCGTGGGCGCCATCTCCGAGGGCCTCAGGCAGGAGCTACTCCAGGACAACATCAGGGTCACCATCATCGAGCCAGGGGCCGTCGAGACCGAGCTCCCTAACCACATCACCGACGAGGACGCCAAAGAGAACCTCGGAGGCCTCCTCGATCTGGAGATACTGCAGGCAGAAGACATAGCCAACGCCATCGTCTACGCTGTAACCCAGCCAGGGCGGGTGAGCGTAAACGAGATCCTGATCCGACCAACCCAACAGCCCGTCTAGTTCACACCGGCCAGTGCTGGCTGAAGCACTTCGGGTCCCACCTCACAGACCGCCACCTGCCCCGGCCCGCTCCACGCCGGGGCGATTTTTCACCCAACAGACCTCCGAGCATTAAAGGTCCTGACCATACAATCCTACTATCCTCTCGACAGCAAAACCGTCAAGAGAGCGGGAAATGTTGGTGCTGTTGGTCGTCATGGTCTTCAGTGCCCGGAATTGAACCACGGTCGGGCGTAGGATCCGCCGATGCAGTCCCCGCCGCGGCTAGTACCTTGCCGGTACCCGCAAGGGTGCCATGCCTTCTTCGCGTTCCTGTTCGGCGTGGAGTAGCTTGTTCAGGGACTCTACTGCGACTTCGAGGTGGGCGCGGCGCGGTTCGGTGGTGGTGAGGTATCTCTGCAGGAAGTTGCCCACGGCTATCGAGGGGAGGGTCTGACCGAAGACAAACCAGGCCTCGGAGATCAGGATGAATTGAAGGATGGCGTAGCCCCACCACGCTATCAGCGGATCGAGGAGGGCGGCCAGGATAATGTAGAGCAGTATGTTCGTCCCGCAGCGGGGGTGGACGCGGCTTACGCTTTTGGCGTTCTGGAGCGTGACCTCACCGTATTTCTCGTAGGCGGCGACCGCTTTGTGCTCGGCGCCGTGGTAGCGGCCGATGGGGGTGAACTTCATCGCGGCGAAGAAGAGTAGCAGGATCGGCAGGATGGGAAACTCGGTGAAAAAAGCGAAGACGCCGCCGAAAGGTCCCACGTCGCTGCCGAGTTGCATCAGGCGCACGAAAATCCAGAGCGCGACCATCGTGGCCGTGAAAAAGAGCAGGCTCCAGGGGGATCCGAAGAGCTGGACGAAGACCCTGCCCCAGAGAAAGAAGGAGCGAATTATCGGCCAGCGGGAGACGCGTTGTAGGGCCGGGTTCGTTGGCTTTCGGAGGGCTGAGGATTCGATCTTGACGTGGATCTCACCCTTCCTCCGGTAGGCGACGCTCGTAAAGTTCGGGCCGAAGAGGTCGAGCCCGTCCCAGCGGGCCATCCCGCCGAAGGTCAGGCGACCGTCCTTCTCCCTCGCGTCGTCTTTCGCCACAATTCCTCTCTTCCAGGAACGATCAGGTCCCAAAGGTTAACACGCCGGTTGGTCTAAAGACCGTAGTCGAACGATCGTTCCCTACGCTGGCACCTTGTTGAGCCTCAGCAGGCCGCCCTCGCTCTCGAGATTTCTCTCCGCTAGGAAGCTCGTGGTGACGCCGCCCCTGAGGAACTCTTCGTCCTCGAGGACCGCCAGGTGCAGCGGGAGGGTCGTTTCCATGCCTGAGATTGCGAACTCGTCCAGGGCCCTGAGGCCGCGGCGTATAGCCCCGTAGCGGTCGCGGGAGTGTACGATCAGCTTGGCCAGCAGCGAGTCGTAGTGCGGGGGCACCCTGTAGCCGGCGTAGAGGTGCGAGTCGACCCTGACGCCCGGTCCGCCCGGCGGGTTGTAGACCTCGACCAGCCCGGCCTGGGGCAAAAAGTTGCGGCCCGGATCCTCGGCATTGATCCTGAACTCTATCGCATGCCCATCGGGAGACAGGGCATCTGGCGGGATCTCCAACCGCCTACCCGAGGCGACCCTGAGCTGCTCGGCCACGATGTCTACGCCCGAGATCATCTCCGTCACCGGATGCTCGACCTGGAGGCGCGTGTTCATCTCGATGAAGTAGAACTCCCCATCCGCATAAACGAACTCCACGGTCCCCGCCCCCTCGTAACCGAGCGAGCCGACGAGGCGCCCGGACGCGTCCATCAGGCCCTCCCTCACGTCCTCGGGGAGTCCCGGTGCCGGCGACTCTTCGATCAACTTCTGATAGCGCCGCTGGATGGAGCAATCCCTCTCGGGGAAAGTGAACGTCGTGCCGTGCGAGTCGGCCAGGACCTGCATCTCGACGTGCCTGAGCTTTTCCAGGTACTTCTCGACGTAGACAGAACCGTCGCCGAAGGTGACCCTCGCCTCCCTGCTCGCGCCCAGGTAGGCGTCCTCGACCTCGGACTCGGACTCGACCACGCGCATCCCCTTGCCCCCGCCGCCGGCGCTCGCCTTGATGATCAGCGGGTAGCCGATCTCGGCACCGACGCGCTTCACCTCCTCGACGCTCTCGCAGGGACCGTCGGAGCCAGGGGTCACGGGGACGCCCGCCTCGGCCGCGGCCTCACGGGCCTCCGCCTTGTCGCCCATCCTGGCGATGGTGCGGGAACCCGGGCCGACGAACGTCAAGCCGACCCGCTCGCAGATTTCCGCGAAGCGGGCGTTCTCGGCCAGGAAGCCGTAGCCGGGATGGACCGCGTCGGCGCCCGTTAGCTCGGCGGCGGAAATTATGGCGGGGACGTTCAGGTAACTGCTCGCCGCGGGCGGCGGACCTATGCACACCGACTCGTCGGCCAGCTCGTGGTGCAGGGAGTCCCTGTCTGCGGTGGAGTAGATGGCAACGCTGCGAATCCCGAGCTCGCGGCAGGCCCGGATCACGCGCAGGGCAATCTCGCCCCTGTTCGCCACGAGTACTTTGCCGATCACTACTGTTCTTCGGGCCGCAGGTAGAAGAGCGGCTGATCGTACTCGACACCACCAGCGTTCTCGGCCAGGACCTCGACGACCTCCCCCGACACGTCGGCCACGATCTCGTTCATGAGCTTCATCGCCTCAACGATGCACATGGTCTGCCCGGCGCTGACGGCATCCCCCACCTCGACGTAAGGGTCTTCGCCAGGAGCCGGCGCCCGATAGAAAGTACCGACCACCGGCGAGCGCACCGCGTGCAGCCCGTCCATCTCCGGCGAAGGCTCGGGCTCGACCATCTCAGGGACGCCCTGGGGCGCCGGCTGCGGGGGCGCGGCAGGGACTTCGGCTCTGGCTCTCACCGAGATCTCCGTCTCCCCCTGGCGGACCCGGATCTCACCGACCCCGCTCTCCTGCAAGAGCTCGACGAGCCGCTCGACCTCACCCAGCGGCAGCGGATTTTTCAGGTTGTCCTCGGTCTCTGGCATAGTCAGGGATTCTACAGAAAACTCGGATTGGGGGGCGTCGCCTTCGGGTGACCGAAAGAAAAACCCGTCGCGCGGAGTTCTTGTGTCCAGTAGAACAAACAAATGTAGAAGACCTTCGACTACAGACTTTTCCCCAACCGCTACCAACACGCTTTGCT
>JBKPOM010000223.1:0-13762 GCA_046733115.1 Actinomycetota bacterium
GACCTGCCTCTCCAGGAACAGGGGGTTTGCGCGGGACCCATTCGGTCAATATAGGATGGTATGGCACGGGAGTAGAACCAGTGCCGGTTTCTGACCGAACGGGAGGTACGATGTTCTCAGGATTGATGCCCGCGATGGTCACGCCCTTCGACGAGAGGGGAGAGGTGGAGCTTGAGGCCGCCGAGGCGGTGGGGGAACGGTTTATAGAGGCGGGGTGAGCGGGATCTCGCCATTGGGAAGCACCGGCGAGTTCTCGCACCTCACCGCCGAAGAGCGGAAGCGCTTCGCCGCAGGGGTGGTGAGTATCGTCGCCGGCCGGGTGCCAGTCTTGGTCGGCGTGGGGGCGACCGGCACGAGGGAGGCCGTCGAGCTCGCCCGACACGCCGAAGGTGTGGGGGCGGACGGTGTGCTCGTGGTGACCCCGTTCTATTGGAATGTTGGGGAGGAGGCCCTGTTCGCGCACTTCGCCGCCGTCGCGCGGGCGGTCGGGATCCCGGTCCTCATCTACAACCTGCCAATGCTGACCGGCGTCGACCTTTCGCCCTCCCTCGTCGCAAGGGTGGCCGGCGAGTGCCCCAACGTGGTCGGGCTCAGGGACACCGTAACCGAATACTCCCACACGGTGAACGTGCTGCGGGAGGTCAAGCCCGGGAGGCCGGATTTCTCCGTCTTGGCGGGATTCGAGGACCTGATCCTGCCCTCCGTTCTCGCCGGCGGCGACGGGCCCATATGCGGCCTGGCCAACGTCGCCCCCGAGCTTTTCGTCGGCATGGTGCGTTGCGCTCAGAACGGGGAACTAGAGGAAGCAGCGGAAATGCACCGTCGCGTCCTCTCGCTGCTGGCACTCGGTGGCCTTGGCAACACCCCGCTTGGGGCCATCAAGCTCGCCATGAACGTGCTCGGCGTGCCGATATCGCTGACCGTACGCGGACCCGCTACGACCCTCCGCGATGAAAAGCGCGAGGAGGCCGAGGCGATACTCGAAGGGACGGGTTTGGCTGCGGAAGCGTAAGGGGCAGAAGCCTGCGTTCCAGGGTGTTGGGGCCAAGCACACGCGGACCCGGGTCTTCCCGTCGGTATCCTGCGCAGCTTCGCGTCGTCACCAAAACCAACAGCGCCGCCCTCGAGGGTAAATCCGGGGAGCGGGACAGGAGACCGCGGGGATTGGGATCGGCGGCCTCGATCAAACCGGAGACGACAACAGAAGCGGCCAGCAGCGCCACCGAGCCGTTGGTGGCCTGCCTTCCTATGCTGGGTATCCAGCGCGAGTAGCGTGACCGACCACTACCCGGGCGCAGAGGCCTTGACTTAGCGCCAAACAGGGAGCATCTGCCTTCCTTCGCTTCTTGCCCTTCTGACAGCGGATTTCGGTGTGGTTGACCCACATCGCATGATGCGTACAGATACGGTCCGGCCGAAGGGTTTACTCGACCACTCGTACATGCATGGCTCGTGTGGGTCAACATCAGCGCAATCCGCTGTGACAAAGGGAGCAGGAGGGCAGACAAAAGGCGTAAAGCTCGCATTCGTGCTCACATAGAAAACAAGCGTGCCAAATGTTGGCCCGTTTCGGTCTCCTCACCGAGGGGAACATAACTAAAACATCATTCGCCAGGTTGCAGGAGGTATTAGTGTGAGCTTTGACCCCGACGATGGGAAGAGGTATGTAGAAGGCGTCGACTATCCGGCCAGCAAAGAGGCGATGCTTTCGGCCGCGGAGGGCAACGAGGCTCCCAGCGAGATGGTCGAGATGATACAGGGCTTGCCCCTCAGCGAGTTCTCTGACATAGAGGAGTTCATGAATCACCTAAGGGCCGTACCCAACAGGGACAGCTGAGCGATCTCGTAAAAGGCTCCGCGGCGACCGGCCTACCGAGTGCGGGCGAAGGCTTAGACCTAGAGTGTCAGCGGAGCTTTCGTTTTGCAGGCAGGGAGTGCGATGGTTGCTGGGCTTGGGCTGCTCGTGAGTGCCTGTCGATGCTCCGCAAGTCCCATACCACGTGGGCGCCCCAGAGCCCGGGTGCGCGGGAAGGCTCTCGTATGCACCCAAACTATGCGAGGAATCTACCCCTAGTGAGATCTAGAAGGAGAAGCTACGATGGGCCGCGACGGGTCCTGGCAGACCGATCGTCCTCTGGTTCGATAAGCGGGACGTAGTGGAAGCGTGAACTATCCGCACAAGACAGAAGGAAGATGATGACGAGCGGCGGGATGCCGATGCGCCCCGGCCTGGATGCGATCTATGAGGCCCTTAGGAGGGCCATGCGCGACGATCCCCAGCTACTACAGCGGGTTGCAATGAAGTTGACCCGGTGGGGTTGCTCTTTGGAATGGCAAACTTGACGGGAACCTTATCTTCCGCGTGGGCCTTCCAAAGAAGCATCCATGCCCCTAGGAGAGCGCATGGTCCAATATCACTGCAAAGCGCTATAGAGCGAAAGGCGGAGGAAGTATGGAAGGAGCTTGTGCGCGGCGGCTACCTCCACGACGAGCCCGCCGTCGTCCTGGTGGCGGAGGTGTTGAGCGACGTGGAGGCAGGGGAGTGACGTCCCCAACCGCAGGGGCCAAGGCCCGCCGCTCCCGATGAGTAACAAGCAGCGGCTCTCCGGGTTGGTTCTCGCAACTTGGAATATAGGAAGTTGGGGCCGACTCGACGTCCAGAACCTCGGAGAGGCCCGACTCTAGGCAGTTGGATGAATAAAGAGGAACCGAAGCCGGGTACGAAAAGCCGTGCCGGGGACGTTGCACCCGAACGGGAATCCGAACCGACACGGCGGGCGTGGTGGCGAAGATTCTTCGGGATAGAAGGGTAATGGAGGAGGCTATCAATCGCGCTAGGCTTCGCGCCCAGGTGTGGAGAGACAACCGCCATCTATTCAACAGCAACGAAGGCGTAGGCGAGCTGCGTCAGCTTAGCGAGGAGGAGCTAGAAGAGCGGGACGAAGCGGTCGCGTTGCAGATGGAGGGTCTCGCTCCGAGCCTGAACTACGCTACCCGTATCGCGGCTTACAGGGCCGAGCTAATGGACCGAGATGTGGTCCTCCAAAGGCAGCGCATGGAGGGGCTGACGGCACAATTGGTGCAGCAGAGAGAGCAGATGGAGACCCTGAACGACAACCTCAACCGGCTCCTGCGCATCGTAGTATTCTCAACCGTCGTGGGTGTACTGGTCAGAAGCCTCAGACCGTAATTTAAGTTTGGCGGAGGCCAAGACGGGGCACCTAGGCTACCTACCCAAAGGAAGGAAGGTACGCGATGAGGCAGGCCTCAACACCAGTCCGCTCGCTGCACAAGATGGGTCTAGGCATCAACCTGGGCGGGACGCTCTTCGGGCTCGTGGCCCTGAACCCCAGCGTGGCACGCGTCAGCGACAGGAGCGAGCGCGGGCGCGTGCTGACCGAGGCCTGGACGCGCTTCCGGGCGGTCGCCACCCTCGCGATGAGCGTAACGGTCGCCACGTGGAGGCTCGGGGGCCTTAAGGAGGCCGAGAGTGACATCGACGCTACCCTTGCAAGCATAAAGAACATCCTCCTCGGTGGGGCTCTCCTCACGAGCGTCGCGTCGGCGATCGCGGGCAGGAGAATCGCTCGACAAGCCCCCGAGGGCGCAACGCCCGTAGAGTCGGGGGCCGAGCCCGCGCCCGAGACGCCCGAGGAGGCGGCTCGCTCGCAGCGCCTTAGCGCCTTCCTGGGTGCCGCCACGGTGGCGCTGGTGGCCGGCGTGCTTGGGCTCTCCTCTGCGCTTGAGGTCCGCGCCGTGGAAAGGAGCCAGGGCGCCCTCTCCCGGCTCTTTAGCTGAACCGAATCTGGAGAGGCTCCGATGAGCCCGGCGGCTCCCGGCGGGGGGTTGTCGGGCTCACTCGTTGATATTCCGAGCCGACGAATGTACCGACAGTGAAGGAGAAGATCGAAGTGGGGAGGGTGAACGCGGCCGTCGAGGCGCAGAACGTCGAGATCGACGGGCTGCCCATCCGCTATCTTGTCGCGGGCGAAGGACCACCATTGATGCTGCTGCACGGCACCGGTGACAACTCCCTCGACTGGCGACGGGTTATTCCCGACCTGGCGTCCACTCACCGCGTCTACGCCCCAGACCTGCCCGGCTCACCCGACAGCGCCAGACCAGACGCCGCCTACTCGCCCGCCTTCTTCGAGCGGTTCGCAGTCGGTTTTCTCGATGCTTTGGGCATAGGGCGAGCGACGTTCGTCGGCAACTCGCTCGGCGGCCTTGTGGCCCTGCGGTTTGCGCTCTCCGAGCCGGCTCGCGTAACGGCCCTGGTCCTCGTCGACAGCGCCGGCCTCGGGTCCGCGGTCAACCCCGCGTTCACCTCCGTCAACGTTCCCCTACTCGGCGAAGCGGCGATGCCCTTCTGGAGAACCCGGGCAGGCGCCTACCAGAGGGCGTGGGGCGGACGGCGTTGCTCTTCACGCATCCCCCTAGAAGCGTTCCGCGCGAGTGGTTGGCCGAGCAGTGCAGGCTGGCTCGGTCGCCGTGCTACCTGGAGGCCCACCTGACCACGCTGCGCGCCCTGGTGGGTCCCTTCGGCCAACGCGAGGTGCTGGTCGACCGCCTCGGCCTACTAGAGACGCCGACGCTCGTGGTGTGGGGGGAACGCGACCGGGTGTTCCCGCGCTTTCAGGCCAAGCGGTCGGTGGTCCGCCTCCGGGACGGTTCGCTCATCCTCATCCCCGACTGTGGCCACATGCCCCACGTCGAGTGCCCCGATCGCTTCTTGGGAGCCCTCGACGGGTTCCTCCTCAAGCAGGTGCACCGTTAATCGGTGGAGACCCGAAGAAAGCCCGAGGTTACGTAGGTAACGTCCAAGAACAAGGCTCCCGAGGCAAGCACTACACAAGAGCTGGCCAAAAGCCCAGCTTAGCGGCACGCTAATAAGGGTACTAATAGCTTGAACCGGTACCCGTGGGCCAATGCGGGGCCCTACCCTCGAACCGCCAGACGCGAAGGAGCTTCCGTGGCCGACCAGTACACCCAGCAGGACCCCACGACGCAGTACCCGCAGCCGAACTTCGGCGAACAGAACCTCGAGCACCCCGGCCTCGAGCCGGAGATGCAGCCCAAGCCCGACTACGGCTACGACACCTACCGCGGCTCCGGCAGGCTCGAGGCTAAGAAGGCCATCATAACCGGCGGCGACTCGGGTATCGGTAGGGCCGTGGCCCTTGCCTTCGCCAGGGAGGGGGCGGACGTGCTTCTCTCCTACCTCGAGGAAGAAGAGCCCGACGCCCAGGAGACGGCTCGCGTGGTAGAGCAGGCCGGTAGGAAGGCGGTTCGGGTGCCCGGCGACGTCAGGGACGAGGCCCACTGCCAGGACATCGTGCAAAAGGCCGCGGACGAGTTCGGGCGGATCGACGTCCTCATCAACAACGCCGCTTACCAGATGGTGCAGCCGGGCGGCATAGCCGACATCACAACCGAGCAGTTCGACCGCGTCCTGAAAACCAACCTCTACGCGATGTTCTGGCTCTCCAAGGCGGCGATCCCGTACATGCGGCCTGGCGCGAGCATCATCAACACCACCTCGATCGAGGCCTACCAACCCGAGCCGGGGCTCCTGGACTACGCCTCCAGCAAGGGCGCCATCGTCACCTTCACGAAGGGGCTGGCCCAGGACCTGATAGCGCAGGGCATCAGGGTGAACGCGGTGGCACCGGGGCCGGTGTGGACGCCACTGATCCCTGCCACTATGCCCACAGAGCAGGTCACCCAGTTCGGCGCCTCGGAGTCCCCCATTGGACGCCCAGCCCAACCTGCCGAGCTGGCACCGCCTTACGTCTTCCTCGCCTCCCAGGAGTCGAGCTATGTCAGCGGCCAGGTTGTGGGCGTCACCGGCGGCGCAGCGCTTTCTTAGCTCCATCCCTTACAAGAGTTCTGAAGCTTGCGGAAAGACAGCGAGGACACCACCCAAGAGGGTATCGTCGTCCTCGGTAAGGTTTTTCGGCTCGTTAGAGCGGGCCGAGACAAACGAGGAGGATGACTTTGGTAAAGGCAGTGTTCCTGGACATAGACGGGACGCTCATGGACACAAACTACCTGCACATCGAGGCCTGGGCGCAGGCCTTCGAGGAAGTAGGGGCGCGCCCGCCAAGATCGAGGATCCACCACGAGGTGGGCAAGGGTTCGGAGAAGCTCATTTCAGAGTTTGTCGAGGACGATCAGAAGGCCGAGGGGGTCAGCGAGCTCCACAGCGAGTACTACGGCAAGTTGCAGGAACGCGGGCACCCCTTGCCCGGCGCCAAGGAGCTCATATCCTCGTTGGTCGAGCGGGGTTACGAGGTCTGGCTGGCCACCAGCGCTGAGCCCGAGGAGCTCGAGCACCACATGCAGGAACTCGGGGCCGAGGACAATATCGCGGGGGTCGTCTCTTCGGACGAAGCCGAGGAGTCGAAGCCTGCCCCCGACATCTTCGGGCTCGCCCTGGAGCGGGCGGGGGTCTCTCCCGAGGAAGCCGTGGTGGTCGGCGACTCGATCTGGGACATCGAGGCCGCCAAGGAGGCCGGAATAAGGGCCGCGGCGGTCATGACCGGGGGTGCCTTCAGCCGCGCCGAGCTGGAGGAGGCCGGGGCCTACGCGGTCTACGAAGACTGCCGAGAGCTGCTCAACGACGATTTCCCCGAGAAACTCAACCCTACCGATTCGTAAGAAGGTCGAGACGCAAAAGGAGTGATTAAGGTGCAACTCAAGCCGGTAGGTGAGCAGGTGGTGGTGCTGATGGGCGCCTCAAGCGGCATAGGCCGCGAGAGCGCCCTCAGGTTCGCCCGCAAGGGGGCTAGGGTCGTGGTCTCGGCTCGGGGCGAGGAGGGGCTCGAATCCCTGGTACAAGAGATAAGGAACGAGGACGGCGAGGCTATCGCCGTTCCCGCCGACACTTCGGAGTTCGGGCAGGTGAAAGCGGTCGCCGACCGGGCCGTACAAGAGTACGGGAGGCTCGACACCTGGGTGCACCTCGCCGCGGTGGGGCTCTTCGCCACCTTCGAGCAAACCACCCCAGAAGAGTTCGCGAGGGTCATAGACGTGAACCTCATGGGGCAGGTCTACGGGGCTATGGCTGCCCTGCCCCACCTCAAGCGGGAGGGTCGTGGGGCACTGATCCACATCTCCTCGGTCGAAGCCAAGCGCTCTTTCCCTTTCCACAGCGCCTACGGGGCCTCCAAGCACGGCATAGACGGTTTCCTCGAGGCCCTGCGGGTGGAACTCAAGCACGAAGGATGGCCCATCGGCGTGACCCAGGTGATGCCGGGTACCATAAACACGCCGTTCTTCGTCAAGGGGCGCAGCAAGATCGGCGTCAAGCCGGTGGGCATACCACCGATCTACGAGCCACAGACCGTGGCGGACATAATCCTCTATGCCGCCGAGAACCCAGCGCGCGATCTGGTCTCCGGTGGCGCCGCACAGGCGTTGATCCTCAACCAGCGCCTCTCCCCGCGCTTGCTCGACGCCGTCCTCGCAACGCGGGCTGGATTCGCCCCGCAGAAGACCGACGAGCCGAGGTCCGAGGACGATCCGGACAACCTCTACGGCCCGATACGGGGACACGACACGTCCAAGAACGGTTTCCGGGCGCTCTCGCGCAGCCTCTACAACTGGCTGGAGATGCACCCGGTGGTGAGACGAGGGGCTGCCGTGGGCACGGCGCTCGGGTTGTCGGCTGCCTTGCGACGCAGGTCATAGCGTCGGCTCGAAGGAGACCCTGCGCGGGAATCTGCGGAGGTGGCTCGATCGACTAGGAGTACCTCGTGCCGGTTCAAAGCCCCTTCCTAGGGTGGTCGAGAGTCTGAGTGGCGCGTCCATGGGTCGCTTCGGCGTGCTATCTGACCCTGGTCTTGGGCCATACCCTTACCTTCAGAGGCTGGCCCTGCTGGTGCAGCAGCGGCCCGCCTCCCGGCGACGGTAGCCCCTGCGCTTCGATCATCGTCGAACGGAACGAAAGCAGGCGCGCCGCGTGCAGGGGCCAGGGCTCATGCAAGATCCGCACCCGGTAGAGCCGGCCCCCGCGGGCGGAGTAGAGGCAGTACCGCTCGATCAGGAAGAACTCAAGAGAACCCGGCTCGCATCGGGGCAACTTCTCGCCGACCGCCCAGACGGCTTCGAACTCGGCAGTTGCCGCGCGCTGGTGGACGCGCCTGCACGCGAAGTGGATGGTGCGATCCCTTCGCTCTAGGCTCATGCGAGCTTTGAAGTAGGGCAGGTGGAAGGCTACCCGCGCCCCCAGGGCTGCCACCGCGTTGTTCGCGTCCAGGGAGAAGAACCAGACCCCAGGCACCCCGTCGAGGTGGACGTACGTCCTGACGTTCAGCTCGTGGGACTCGCTCAAGAGCGGCAGCGGCGGCGCAAACGCTGGCCTGACGCCCCACATGGTGAACGGCGTGATGCCGACCCAGGCCAGGCCGTCGTGGGTGTCTATGGCCAGGGGGTCGGGTATCAGCGGGCGGAGCAGATCCGCCGGAACGGGCCAGTGCATGAACAGGAGCGAGCCCCAGTGTTGGTGCATGATCGGTAAGCCAGGCGGGAGCGTTCTTACCGCAAGGCGGTCCACAACATCGATCGGCTCTCCACTCACACCCTCCGATTCTGCCCGCGCCGGCGGGTGCGCGCAACTCGTGGCAAACGCGCCTCTCAAAGTCGCCGAGAGGAGACGGCGCCGAAGATCCGGGGCAGAGGTTTGGAAATATGACCCGCCGAGATAATATCAACGGACGTAGTTGCCAACTCCTCGGCCGAGAGCGAAAGGGAGGACGGATCTTTTGAAAAGCCTGCGCGACGCCACGGTGGTGATCACCGGTGCCTCGAGCGGTATAGGACTGGCGACCGTCCAGGCTTTTGACCGGCGCGGCGCCAACGTGGTCCTCGCCGCCCGGCGCCGCGAGTTGCTCGAAGAGGCCGCGAGCGACTGCGAGGCGCTCGGAGGGCGTGCGTTAGCCGTGCCGACCGATGTTACCAACCCTGCACACACGCGCGAGCTGGCGAGCGCCGCGGCTTCGGCCTTCGGCGGGATCGACGTGTGGGTCAACAACGCCGGCACGAGCATGTGGGGTCCCTTCGAAGATATCCCTCTCGAATCCCAGGCGCGCCTGATCGAGCTGAACCTGCTCGGCGCGATCTACGGCTCCCACGCAGCGTTGCCGCACCGCTTCTACCGGGGAGGACGTGGCGTAATAATCAACGTCTCCTCGATCTTCGGACGGGTGCCGATGCCCTGGGCGGTGAGCTACAGCGCCAGCAAGGCTGGCTTGGCCGGCTTCACCGAAGCCCTGCGCTTCGAGCTCGCTTCGCGCTCGGGTATCGAGGTCTGCGGCGTCTACCCGGCCTACGTCGACACGCCCACCTACCTGAACTCGGCCAACTACACAGGCCGCGCCCTGCGGCCCCTGCCCCCGGTCGTTCCCCCGAGCGCGTGGCCGAGCGGATCGTCGGCCTGGCGCTGCGGCCACGCCGATCCGTGCGCGTCGGCGCTCTACACGCCTCAAGTGTTCCGTACGCGCTCGCGCCCGACCCTACAGACGCCTGGTCGCGAGGTTGGGTGGGCGCTTCCTGTTCCGTTCGGGGCCCCCGGCGGACACCTCCGACGGCGGCCTGTTCGAGAAGGTGCCGGCAGAAGCACAGGTTCGCGGCGAATGGGGTTTGCCAGAGCGGAGGCAGGCCAGGCGCGCCGTCGCCATCGGTGTCGCCCTTGTCGCCGGGGTGTCCGCCGTGTTTCTACCCCGTGCGTGCCAGGCCGCGAACGCTATCCTCGAAAGATCGCGGAGAGCGGACTAATCCAGAATTGATCGATCTTGCACGTACGATCCGTGAGGCTGTGCGTCGTGGTGAAAAAACAGGGCTGACGGAAGACGAAGTCGCTTTCTACGATGTCCTGGCACAAAGTGAGTCGGCTCGCAGAGTGATGCACGACGATACGCTAATGCTGATCGCACGTGAGCTTGCCGACCGAATCAAGGCGAAGGTCTCCCTGGGCTGGACGCGGCGTGAGCCCCTCCTTTCGTGGTTCGGGGGATCGGGTCTGGCGAGTTCGCTTGGCGCGAGCGGGCCGCCGCCTACGACGCCCACATAGACCGCCTGCGCGAGAAGAGCATGGAGAAGATCATCCAACAACAGGCCGAGGAGCAGGCCAGGCAGTTAGACAATATGAGGGGTCGCTACAACGAGCTTATGACATTGGCTTACGAGCGTGCGGTGGAGTGGCTTCAGGAGGCCCAGCGCTCCGATCTGCTGGCGCAGGACGTGCTTGCGATCATCCGGTTGCACATGGATTATGTGAAGGCTTTCGGTGCTGAGGCGGAACCAAGAGACGAGGATTACTGGACCGAGGAAGACCGCGCGGCGACCGCCGATATCATCAGGGAGATAGACGAGTTAGAGGACACCGAGGAAGATTCGGGCGGAGGCCCGAAATCAGACGATTCCGAAGAGGGCTCCGAGGAACCCGAATAGAGTCCATTCCCGGCGTTGCTGTCCATGTAGGCGTTCGCAATGGGGTGCACGCGACTCTGCTTACATCCGAGTCAGTACCTCTCTACGCGCTCCTCGGGTGACATCGCTTCTCAAAACAAACGCCGCCCCTTGTGTACCTCGTCTCCGGTCAGGCGTCCGGAAGCTTTTGACACCACTCTGACACCACCGAGAACGCAATACGGTGCATCGCAGGGCAAACCGGAGAAAAGAGAACCGCCTAGATATGCGGGTTTTGCAACGTCGTGCAAACCTCTGCAACGGGTGATTTATCACTCGTAATGAGCAGGTCAGCGGTTCGAGTCCGCTCGTCAGCTCTCTGTATTTCTTGGTAGTTCAGGGAAAACGTATTGGATAGTTTTGCTGAGGTGGAACTCTCCGGATTAGATGCGAGTGCAGCGATGCTGCAAGGTTGGCGATCACCTCGACAAGTGTGAGGGCTGCCGGGGCAAGGTCGAAGCGCTTCTAATAGCTTTATACGCAACGTGATCTTCATCGATAGCGAGGAGTGCCCGCCTTCCTTGTACGGCACAGGCACCGAGAAATACTTCAATGCCGTCTTGAGCCTGCAGCAGAAGGTAGTACACCAAGGAACCGTGGATGGGGGGTGAGTTGCAAAAGAAGCGGGCCTTGAGGCACCCTTGCTGGTGTCTAACGTCAGCAAGAAAAGGGACGCCGCATGGACCCGCACGAGCAATTTTGCCACAACGAGGGCTGCCGAGCGTACGGACGCAAGGGAGAGGGACACGTCGTGATCCATAGCTCCGCCGAGCGACGCTACCAGTGCAAACGTTGCAAGAAGACCTTCAGCGCTACCAAGGGCACTGCCTTCTACCGAATCCACAAGCCCCGGGAACTGGTGCTGATGGTCCTAACCCTACTCGCTCACGGCTGCCCGGTGCAAGCGATCATGGCCGCTTTTGGCCTCGACGAGCGCAGCGTGGCCCGCTGGCAAACAGAGGCCGGAGCTTAGTGCCAAAGGGTGCACGAGCACTTGGTAGAAGCCGGGCAGGTCGAGCTCTGTCAGGTGCAGGCCGACGAGTTGCGTGTAAGGGTGGTGGGTGGGGTTTTATGGCTGGCCGGGGCGTTGGAGGTGAGGAGCCGGCTGTGGTTGGGTGGGGTCGTGAGCCCTAGGCGCGATCAACGGCTGATCCGCTCGTTGCTATGGCGGGTACGCGCCTCAGGCTGCGGCAAGACGGTGCTTTTGTGCACCGATGGATTCTCAACTATCCCAAGGAAGCCCTGCGTGTGTTCAGGGAAGCGCTACGCACCGGAAGAGCAGGGCGTCCTGCACTTGTGTTGCCCGAGGGGGTGATGGTTGCGCAGGCCGTAAAACATCGCGCGAGGCGGCGCTTGAAGGAGGATCCTCCGCCGGGTGGTGCGGGGAACCGAGAAGGCGGTGAGTAAGCGGCTTGTGGAGAGCCAGGGGCACGCCGAAGCAGTCGTCAACACCGCTTACATCGAAAGGCTGCAAGCCAACTTTCGAGTCCGGCTGGCTCCGCTGGTGAGGTGCACCCGCTCCGGGGTTCATCGGCAGTCCACGCTGGAAGCAGGGATGTGGCTGGTGGGAAGCTGCTACAACTTCTGCTGGGCGCATCGGAGCCTGCGTCAAGGGCGTGGTGCCGGCGAGCAGCCCGGAAGGCGGAGGATGGAGAGCACCCCGGCTCACGCGGCGGGCCTCAGCGATCACCGTTGGTCGATTGAAGAGCTTATGAGCTTTTCCGTGCCACCCGCAGAGATACCCAAGTGGCGCGGGAGACGACCGAAGTGGCTGATGGAAGTGCCATGTGCAGCCTGACCACGGTTCAATGTGGTGCTACCCAGCAGAAATACTCTGCACCCTACTACTGCTTCACCCTGGGCGGCTCAGAGGTTATCTGGTCGGCAAGTGTCTCTAGGTACTTAGTGCTTCGGAGCACTGAACCTTGATTGCTCTCTTCTTATACTGGGTTTCTGCAACTTCCTTAGCAGATCTGTGAGATCTTGCTATCGGGAGAGGAGAGGTTAGGGTCATGAGCGATCGGCTTAAAGCAGGGATCGCGGGGATCGTCGGTGCCATTGTGGCCTTCGGGATGGCAGAGCTGGTTCACGGTCTCTATAAGCCCGTCCCTTCCGTATTCACCTCGCTCGCCCATAGGGTTGTGCAAATGACACCGGGGCAGCTCGTCACCAAGGGTATCGAGACCCTCGGTCAGGCTGACATTCCCACCCTGATTATTTCCCTTATCGTCGGTGCCTCAGTGGTGGCCGCCATCCTGGCGAACCTCGCTGTGCGTTCTCCGATCGGGGCCCTGGCAGCCGTAGGGATTCTGGCGCTCGTCGCGATCGCTGCGACGCTCGCCGAGCCTTTCGTCGCCCCAACTCCTACAGTGGTGACTGTCGTGAGCGCGCTGGCTGTCGGAGCCCTCACCACCGAGCTCTTGCTGCACGCTGCCGGCCTCAGGGCGTCGAAGCCCGTAGTGGCAGAACCGGCCTCAGATCCGCGGCTTTCTCCGGGGGTGAGGTCCAAGGAGGCGTATTCTGCAGGCGGCATGAGGGTCGGCCGCAGCGGCTTTCTTTTGCTCAGCGGCGGAGCGACGGTAGCAGGTATTGCGGCACTGGGTGTTGGACGGCTCCTGTCGGGTAGGGGTGAGCAAGCGGCTGCCGGCCCCAAGCGCCTGAAGCTACACGAGTCTCCCACCAAGCCCTCCGGCCAGACGGCCGTGAAGCACGGGGCACTCCCGCCTCCGTCTAAGGACGCCTCCATAGAGGTGCAAGGGATGCCGGCGTTGATCACACCGGCGAGCAGCTTCTATCTTATAGATACCGAGCTCATTTCCCCCGGATAGACGCGAACACGTGGAAGCTCTCGGTCAAGGGCGCGGTGGACAACCCCGTCGAGTTCTCCTACAAGGACCTCCTAGGCATGTCCACCCGCGAGGCCGACATCACGCTCTCTTGCGTCTCGAACACCGTCGGCGGCGGTCTCGTCTCCAACGGCCGCTGGACCGGGGTACTCCTCTCTGACGTCCTCGCGGAGGCCGGCGTGAGCCGGGACAAGATCACCAACGCCTCCAAGCAGCTTGTGGGACGCAGCGTGGACGGCTTTACGACGGGCTTCAAGACGGACATCGCGCTGGACGGACGTAACGCCCTCGTCGCCTTCGGATTGACCGGGAGCGAGCTCCCGGTCAAGCACGGCTACCCCGTCCGCCTCGTCATCCCGGGTCTCTACGGCTACGTCTCGGCCACCAAGTGGCTCACCGAGATAGAGCTCACGAACTGGAACTTCGACGCGTACTGGATCCAACGC
>JBKPOM010000224.1:0-9610 GCA_046733115.1 Actinomycetota bacterium
TGAGGGGCCTACCCTCCCGGCGAGCGGCCGCGTAGCGTTTGACCGAAGCGACTTACCCCGAAGGTCCTAGCAGCCTCGCTTTTTGGCATCCCTCGGTCTACAGCTTCGAGGATCTTCTTTCGCAGGTCTTCTGAATAAGACTTCATGCACCAATGGTGCCCGCGGCTCAATCACATCGCAACCCGCTCTAGTGCGTCGTTCCCGCCCCACACCCGTGGATTCCCGCTTGCGCGGGAATCCACGGGTAGCGCAAGACGTAGGCCCTCGCGCGGCGGCGCAGCCATTCACCCGGACCCGGTATCAGGCATCAGCAGGGTTCGAGGCGTGACCCGTGGGCCTGAAACGGGTCGCGTTGCTCCCGGAGTTCGTATGGACGGGGCCGATTGCGGTCCCGCTCTTTATTTTGTCCGTTTGCGGGGTCTCAGTTCGGCGGCCAAGTGTGCAACGGGTTCGCCGTTTGCCAGATGCTCTTGTACCACCTCGGATACATCCCCCTCCGTGACGCCGAGGTACCAGGTGCCGCCAGGGTAGACGACGAGGTTCGGGCCGTGCTTGCAGAGGCCGAGGCAATCCACCGAGTCTATGCGGACGTCCCTGTTCATGCCCTGTGCGCGCAGTTCGCCCTTGAGCGCGCCGCGGACGGTTTTGGAACCGCGCTTTTTGCAGTCGCCTCCCTTGCAGACGAGCACGTGGGCGTCGTAGTCACGTACCTTCGCGTTAGCCTTCTCGAGCTTCGCGAGCGCGCCGCCCTTCTGTGCCCGCTTCTTCGTCTTCTTACCTTTCTTCGAGATGGTTTCCTCCGCTTCTGATGCCGGATTGCTCCGAGCTGGTGCATGGGAGATCAAAGACCTTCTGGAAGACCCGAATATATCACTCGGGGCGGCGGGACGTTATCATGAACGGTATGACGTTTCACGACGTGTCGCGGGGGGTGGCGTGGGCCGGCAATCTGTTGTGGATGTAGGTTCGAACACCATCCATCTCCTCGTCGGCGAGGTGGACGACGGGGCCGTCCTGCCCATAACGGGCGAGAAGGTCTCGGCCAGGCTAGGGGCCGGCGTGGAGAAGACCGGCCGCCTCGACGAGGGGCGTCTCGTGCTCGCGACGGAGGCGATCACGCTGTTTGCCAGCATAGCCGCCATGAACGGGGCACCCTCGCCGGAGATACTCGCCACGAGCGCCGTGCGCGACGCCGAGAACGGCGAGGAACTCGTGGGACGCGTGCGGGAAGCGACCGGTCTGGAGATGCGTCTGATCTCTGGCGAGAAGGAGGCTGCCCTCGGTTTCCGCGGCGCCCTCTCGGCCGTGCGCCACGAAGGGCGGGTGCTCGTCGTCGACCTCGGGGGCGGCTCCGCGCAACTCATCCTCGGCGACGCCTCCGGCGGGCCCGAAGAGCGGATCTCGCTGCCACTGGGCACCAACCGCACCACGGAACGTTTTGTGTGGCAGGACCCTCCTACGGATGAGGAGCTCGAGGCGTTGCGGGAGCACGCGGGGCGCCTCTTGCCCGAATGGGACATCGGCGAAGCGCAAGTCGTTGCCGTCGGCGGGTCGGCGCGGGCGATACTCAAAGTTACGCGCGACAGGCTGACGGTCGATCGATTGTGGCGCTTGTATAGGGAGATCAGGGAGCACCCGTCCGGGGTGCTCGCGCGGGAGCAGGGGCTCGCGCCGGAGAGGGCTCGGGTGTTGCCGGCGGCGGTTACCACGCTCGCGACGGTGCTGGAGCACTTTGGAAAAGATGGACTGACGGTGGCGCGAGGAGGGATCAGGGAGGGTGCCCTGCTCGTGCTCGAAGAGGGAGATGAAATATGACGGACGTAGCGCGCAGACCTAGCCTCTCGGACCCGTCGTTGTACATAAACCGCGAGCTCTCGTGGCTCGGGTTCAATAACAGGGTCCTGGAGCAGGCCCGCGACGAGCGGCACCCGCTCTTGGAGAGGGTGCGCTTCGTGGCCATCTCCGAGACCAATTTGGACGAGTTCTTCATGATCCGGGTCGCAGGGTTGCAACAGCAGGTGGCCTCGGAACTTCCGAACCCGGTCCCCGATGGGATGACACCGGAGGAACAGCTCCTGCGCATCCACGACCACACGGAGGAGTTCTTCGAGGAGCGGCGCAGGATACTGAACACTGAGCTCATGCCCGCCCTCAAAGAGGTGGGCATACGTATGGTGCCCCACGACAAGGTCCGGGCTGCCGAGCGGCGGGAGCTCAGGGAGAGGTTCGTCAGGGACATACTGCCCATACTCACGCCGCTCGCCATAGACCCGGCCCACCCCTTCCCGCACATCTCCAACCTCTCGCTCAACGTGCTCGTCGTAATCGGGGATGGGGGCAGGCGGGTGATGGCCCGCATTAAAGTGCCGACCACGATAGACCGCTTTATGCGGCTGCCCGACGAGGACCGCGGCCCCGGCGAGAGGCCCGAGATGCGCTTCGTCAGGGTCGAGGAGGTCATCTCGGCGAACCTCGACGAGCTCTTCCCCGGCAAGCAAGTCGTCGCGAGCTACATCTTCCAGGTCACCCGCAACGCCGACTTCGTGATCGAGGAAGACGAAGCGTCGGACCTCTTGCAAGCGATAGAGGACGAGCTGGAGAGCCGCTGGTTCGGCCAGAGCGTCAGGCTCGTGGTCTCCGACGAGATGCCGGACGATCTCAGGGACTGGCTGGCGGGCAACCTCAAGCTCGACGAGAGCTCCGTTTTCGAGGCGCCGCATCCCATAGGGCTCGCGGATCTGGAGGAGCTCACGCACCTGGACCGGTCCGACCTGCTGTACCCGCCGATCACCCCCCGGGTGCCGCAAGAGATCCGGAGCGCCCGTTCCATAACCCAGGCGATCCGGAACGGCGACTTGCTGCTCTTCCACCCCTACGACTCTTTCGCCCCCGTCGTGGACTTCGTCAGGGCGGCGGCCAACGACCCCGAGGTGCTGGCCATAAAGCAGACCCTCTACCGCGTCGGCTCCAACTCCCCGATAGTCGAGAAGCTTTCGGAGGCGCGCGACGAGCAGACGCAGGTCGCCGTTATGGTCGAGCTCAAGGCACGCTTCGACGAGGAGCCGAACATCACCTGGGCGCGTCAGTTGGAGGCGCGGGGCGTCCACGTTGCCTACGGCATCGTCGGCCTCAAGACGCACGCCAAAATAAGCCTCGTCGTCAGGCGCGAAGGCTCGGGCCTGAGGCGCTACGTCCACCTCGGCACGGGCAACTACAACCCCGGAACGGCCCGCATCTACACGGATTTTTCGTACTTCACCGACGATTCCAAACTCGCCGAGGATGGCTCGGACCTCTTCAACTACCTGACGGGATACTCCGAGCAGGAAGAGTACCGGGAGCTCCTCGTCGCCCCGCTGACCCTGCGCGAGAGCATAGTGCGACTGATCGAGGAGCAGACCGAGAAGGCGAGGAACGGCGAGCCCGCCGTCATCACGTGCAAGACCAACTCGCTCACGGACCCCCAGATCATCGAGCTCCTCTACGAGGCCTCTCAGGCCGGGGTGAAGATAGATCTGATCGTGCGCAGCATCTGCTGCCTGAGGCCAGGCGTGGAGGGCGTGAGTGAGAACATCCGCGTGGTCTCGCTGGTGGGACGTTTCCTGGAGCACGCGCGCATCTTTGCCTTCTCCGACGGGGACGACGAGCAGATGTACCTCGGAAGCGCCGACCTCATGCAGCGCAACCTCGACCGGCGCGTCGAGACGGCCTTCCCCCTGCGCGAGAAATACCACCGCGAGAAGGTAAGACGCCTGCTCGACCTCCAGCTCGCCGACAACGCGAACGGCTGGGAGCTCGGTCCCGACGGCACCTTCGAACGCCTGCACCCCAAAGATGGCGAAGAACGCGTAGACAGCCAGAGAATACTGCTCGAAGAAGGGTTTTAGATCAGCGGGTCAGCACTTCAGCATTTCAGCCGTGCAGCTTTGTGGTTTTGGTCGTTGCCGACGATGCGCGTCCGTGCTAAATTGCGCCTCTGGCGCGAGATGACGGGACGCGAATGGCAACCAAGCAGGGCAACAAATCGTCGGGAACGAAAGAGCCTCCTGCCACGGATCACCTGGAGATAGAGTGGCAGTTCGATACTGACGAGCTCGAGCTGGTCGAGGGCTGGCTCGGCCGGCACGCCTGCGGTTCTTCCGGCCTCACGGTTGCTCCTGACTCCACGGTGGGGATCGCGGATTCCTACTACGACACCGATGACTGGCGCCTCTACCGGGCCGGCTACGCCCTGCGCGTGCGCGAGACGAACGACGAGTTTGAGGCGACGATGAAATCCCTGGAGCCTGCCGAAGGCAGCCTCAAGAAACGGCGCGAGATCTTCGAGCCTGAAGAGGACGATAAGCCCGCCACGCTGATGGAATCGAGGGGCCCCGTCGGCTCGATGGCTCAAAAGATCATCGGTGGTCGTAAAGTGCGGCGGCTGTTCCAGATCCGGACCCGCCGCCAGAGGTTCGCGCTGCAGCTCGATGGTTCGACCGGGGAGGTCTCGCTCGACGCCTCGGAGATACCCGTCGGCGAGGATTCGGTAGACCTCCGCCGCGTCGAGGTCGAGATCGACACGTCCCCGGCCCCCAGACTGCAGGGCTTCGTGGACGAGATGCAGTGCGCCCTCGACCTGACCCCGGCAACGCTCTCCAAGTACGAGACTGGGCTCTACGCCAGCGGGCTCGACCCGGCAGGTGACAACGGGTTCGGGCCCACACACATAGACCCTTCCATGAGCGCGGGCGAGGTCGCGTTCGCCGTGCTGCGCAGACAGTTCGCCGAGATGCGCAACCACGAGGGGGGCACGCGCCTGGGTGAAGACCCCGAGGAGCTGCACGACATGCGCGTGCCGACGCGCCGGATGCGGGCCGCCATAAAGGTCTTTCGGGACGCATTGCCGGAGAGGGCCAGGTGGTTCGGAGAGGAGCTGCGCTGGGTAGCGCAAGCCCTCGGCGAGGTGAGGGATCTGGACGTGCAGATCGAACGTTTCGAGAGCTGGAAGGAAGAGCCCGACGAGGAGTCTTCCAAATCCCTGGACAGAATACTCGGCATCACCGGGAAGCGACGGGCCGAGGCCCGCGAAAACATGCTCGCCGTCCTCGACTCGGACCGCTACGAAACTCTGGAGTCTTCTTTCGCCCAGATGCTGCGTCGCGGTCCCGAGAGGGAAGTCGTGCAGACGAACGGACAGGACCTAACGGGCGAACCCATCACCGCCATTGCGCCGGCCCTGATCTCACGCCGCTATCGCAAGTGGAGGAAATCGGCCAGACGCCTCGACGCGTCCTCATCCCCCGAGGCCTTCCACGACACGCGTAAGAAGGGGAAGCGCCTACGCTACACTCTGGAGTTCGTCTCCGAGGTCTATGACGAACCGGTCCAGAAGCTCGTCGTGCCGCTCAAGGCGCTGCAGGATGACCTCGGCGACCACCAGGACGCCGTGGTCGCCGCCGGATTCCTGCGCGAGCTCGGCACCGAAACAGGCGGGACACGGGTTCCGCGCGGGGTCGCTTTCGTGATGGGCGTCTACTCGGAACGCTGTGCCCGTGAGGCAAAAGACCTGCGCTCCGTCGTGCCCGACTCGAAACCCTTCCGCGTCCTGACGAAGGGCAAAGAATGGAAAAAGTTCGAGAGGGTTCTGGGAGACCAGAAAGAACTCGACATACCAAACACGGGCGTTCGGTAGGCTTGCATGTACCTTTACCTCGTTCGCCACGCCGTAGCCTACAAGCGCGATTCGGAACGCTGGCCCGACGACAGCAAGCGTCCGCTGACGCCGGAGGGCGAAGAGGAGTTCGTGGGAGCGGCCCGCGGTCTCGCCAGCGTCGTGCCCGAGGTTGACGTTCTGCTGAGTAGCCCCTACGAACGGGCGTGGCGGACGGCGGAGATCCTGACCCAACACGCCGGGTGGCCCGCACCGCAAGAGTTCCCCGCCCTGGAGCCGGAGGTCCCGCCCGAAAAAGCCATCCTCGCGCTCGAAACCTACGCGGACAGTCAATCCGTAGCCCTCGTCGGCCACAGGCCCGGCCTGCACGAGCTGGCGGTGTACCTGCTAACCGCCGATGCCGGGGGCGCGGACATGAAGATAAAGAAGGGCGGCGTCGTGTGCGTCGAGTTCGACGACGCCCCCGAAGCGGGAGCTGGCACGCTGCGCTGGCTGTTCACGCCGAGGGTCCTCCGGACCCTGGCCGTCAGCGATTAGCCATCAGCTTTCAGCTTTTCTTTGTACGCTCACTTGCTGATTGCTGACCGCCGATAGCTCTCCCCAGCGGCATCCTGGCAAGCGTCTTTGGCTCGGGATAGTCCGAGCGGAGGTCGAGCAGCGTCATCTCGACGTTGTCCACCGCGATCTCCCCGATGGGCCAGTCCCTGTAGCGTGCTATGGCAGAGATGAGTTCTTCCGGCGCCGCCGTGCCGTCCGGGGCCTGGAAGTAGGCGAGGGTCAGGTGCGGCGGGCCGGCGGGCTTCTTCAAGTCGCAGCTCACGGACAGGGCGGACCGTAGCTCGTCGAGCATTCCTCCATCGTGGGCCTCGATAAACGCCGCGCCGGGGAAGGCGTTGAGGTTCGCGAGCCCGACGGTGAACGCGGGGAAGTCCCAGAGGGCGAGCCTGGCGCGCTCCTCTATCTCTCGCAGCCTCTCACGGGAGACTTCGTTCTCCTCTTCCGGCTCGTCCACCAGGAAGCCGAGGAGAATCAGGGTTATGTGCATGAAATGGTCGGGGTGGAGCGAGACGAACGGGAAGCGACTCAACGCCTTCCTTGGCGGTTCGAGGCGCTCGTGGAACCGTGACGCCCCTCCAGGAACGATAAGCGAGGCCGATAACCCGTGCCCTTCCTGCCAGGCAGGGTCCTTGTACCCGCCGAACTCCAGGCGCCGCTCACGGACGAAGCGCTCCCATACAGACTCGTACTCCTCCATCCACGAACTCTAACAGAGAGCGGCTGCTACCCGCTGCGCACGCAACTCATAAGTAATCGGTCGTTCGCTTCGGGTTGGAGGCGCGGAGTTCCTGCCGTCTCGTGGATTCCCGCCTGCGCGGGAACAAGGGCAACGCCGGAAACAACGGCGTAGTGGCTGACAAAATAACAACCTGAAGCGCTGGCCTGCTGAAGTGTTGATCAGCTAATCTAGAATCGCGTGAGCCCTGCTATTCCACCGAACTCGTCGCGCAGAACGTCGGTGTTCTCGTTTTCTCCTAGCATGAAGTCGAGGCGGGCGCCGCGGGTGGCGGCGAGGTCGACGAGCACGTCCGTGAGCGGGCGTACGCGGGTCTGCTGGCCGCAGAACGGGCACTCTTCGGCGGTGGCGTCGCGTATGGCGAGCCCGTCGTTGTCGCACCAGCGGATCTCGGCCTCCATCTCCCAGAGGACGGCGAGGTGGTAGATGCGGTTCTCCTCCTGCAGCGCGGCTATGGTCTCGTCGGAACCCCTGACGCCGCGCTCCCGGATCTCGTCGAGCAGCTCCTTCTCGCGCTCGTGTTCCGCGCGCTCCCTGATGGCCTCGAGATCGTCGAGGAGCTCGCCCTCGGACTCTCCGATGTCCACGTGCTCCTCGGCGACTACCCGCTCCTTAAGCTCGTTGGGGAGGGTGCGCCAGAACTCGGTCGTCCTCTCTTTGGGACCGGCGAGGATCAGGCGTCGCACACCTTCCTGGAAGGTGACGTTGCGCGTTCGTTCCCCCAGTTCCTTGTAGAAGTTGTGGATGTTGGACTCGTGTTTGCGGCCCGCCGGGTCGAGGTCCGTCGAACCCCCGCCCCTGGGGTAAGGCTCGCTGGGATGGAGGTCGACCTCCCTGAAACCGTTGGCTTTGACTTCCTCTTCTCCGTGGGCGCTGCTCAGGGGCGAGACCACGAAGTACCTGAACCTCTCGGCGTCGAGGACCGCGGCCCCGTACGGCTCGTACTCGTTCAAAACGAGCGTCAGGGGGACCACGTAGGGATCCCCCCAGCGGAACGACTCCGGTACGTCCACCTGCAAACGGTAGACTTCGAAGAGGTCGTCGTCGTCAGCGAAGATGGCCAGCGTCCTGGCCGCGGGATGCGTCTCCTCCTCGAGGTAATCCCTGATCCGCTGTTGGAGGTCCTTAGGCACGCCCTCGTCGTTCATGGCATCGCGCAGACGGACCAGGTAGGTTCTTCCCTGGTTCTCGGGGATGTCGGCGTTGACGCTCAGGTACGCCGAGAATACCGGTCCCCGCCGGTCTGCCACGGAGGTTATTGCCTGCCTGAGATCCTGGGCCTGGGCCATGCCTGAAACACCTCTTGCTCGTATCCTACAGAGAACGGCTCTACTAAGGTCCCCACCCTCCGGACCGCGTAAACACGCCCTCCGCCGCCGAAGTGGGGCGTCCCGCCGATACGTGAGGAGGTGGCGCCGCCTTCGCGGCCCTGCTGCCTTGTCCTCGGGCTCCCCGGCCGGCGCGGGACTCGTTGGTACGGGAGCAAAGGCCAGGTTCAACCCTCGCAAGAGCTGGCATTTGTACCGGGTCGAGGCGGACGGTAACAAGATCAAACTTCTAATCGATGGCGCAGTCATAGCCGAGGGGGTCGACAATACGTATCTGTCTGGAGGACAAGTGGGCCTTTGGAGTAACGAGGTGCAGCTCAACGTCCGCAGCTCCAAGGTCCTTAGAGCGGCTGTCATAGCAGTTGGGCCGCAGCGTCGCGGTAGCCGCGGTGCTCGAAGAAGCCGCGGGCGTTCTTCTCCGTAACCGCCTCCAGCGCTCGGCCCATCGCTTCGATCAACGCCTCGCGGGTGCGCGCCCCGGTTTTGCGCAGCAGCGCCTTGAGCTTGGCAAAAGCTTCTTCTATGGGGTTGAGGTCAGGTGAGTAGGGCGGCAGGTAAACCAGCTTGCAGCCCCGCTCCTCGATGAGCTCCTTGACCCTCCCGCCCTTGTGTGAAGAGAGGTTGTCCATCACAACCACTCGCCCCGGCCTCAGCGAGGGCGCCAACACCCGCTCCAGGTAGGTCTCGAAGACCTCCCGCGTGGTAGGGCCTTCGACCCCCAGGCACGGACCCATCCCTCCCATGCTCATGCTCGCCAAGAGCGTTATGTTCGCCCCCCAGTTGCGTGGGACCGAACAAAAAGCTCGCTCTCCTCCTCGAGACCAAGCGTAGAGGGGTGCCAGCGAGGTGTTGGTGGAGCACTCGTTCACGAACACCAGCCGCTCGGTGCGGACCTCCCCGGCTACCATCACTCGCCAAGCAGCTCTCAGGAACTCGTCTCTCTCGCTCGCACCCACCGATCTTTTTTCGAGTCCATCCCATGCGTTTTAAAGCACCTGTCATAGGGATGGGGCTGATGCACGGTAGCCGCAGTGGCCGAAGAAGCCGTGGGTGTCCTCAGCGCTTATGGCCTCAAGCGCCACACCCATCGCCTCTATGAGCGCCTCGCGGCTCCGAGCCGTTGCCGCGCGCAAGCGACCTTTGAGCGACCTTTGAGTTTGGCGAATGCTTCCTCTCTATGGGGTTGAGATCCGGCCAGTAGGGTGGCAGGTAGATGAGCTCGCAGCCGTGCCCCTCGATCATCTCGCGCACCCGCTCGCCCTTGTGTGCCGAGAGGTTGTCCATCACCACAACTTCTCCCGGACGTAGGGTGGGAGCGAGCATCTGTTCCAGATA
>JBKPOM010000225.1:0-5061 GCA_046733115.1 Actinomycetota bacterium
AGTATTTACCTCGCGCGGGGGGTGCTCGCCGAGAGCAACGCGCAACAGGTCGAGAAGATCGCCCGTGTCCTGAGCGAGCTCTCGCTGGAGATCGCCACACCGGATGAGGCGCGCCGGAGGCTCCAGCTAAAGGGTCGCGACCGGACCGCGATCCCCGCCTGAGTAGATCCTAGCCCAACGCTTAGACCATCGCGCTGGCGGTGTTCGTGCCCATGCTTGGTACCAGTGGGAGTAGCTCTCGAGGCAGAGCGGCTTCCTGGGGCTATGTAGAGTGCGAGAAGAATTCCTGACACACATACATCGGTTTACGTCACCTCTGCATCACCCAGCACGCAATCCTGTGCAAGCCAGTGAAGGAGAGTCCTCTTAGCTTGTCTTTTAACCTGAAGGGCCGTGGATTGGCCTCATTAGTGGACATGGGCGACCACCGGAGGCACGATGGATCGCCATGGACTCCTTGGCCCAATCTCTGCGCGCCTTCAGAGACTCGTTCTACCGGTGCTTGGATCGACGCGCCGACGCCCTCTTCGAACTCACCGACGCCATCCTCACCGCGGGCTCCGTCCCCTCGCCAGTACATCTGAGCCTGGCGACGGTCCACCGGCGCGGCTGGGGTAGCCTCTACGCCGCGCTCGGTAGGGGACGCATGGACGAAGGAGGTCTGCGGGGCTTGCTCTCTCGGTACCCTCTCGGAGAGAAGGACCTCGGTGCTCCCCCGATCTACGCTGTGGACGTCTCGGTGTGGCCCCGATGCGACGCGGAGGCGAGCTTGGAGCGAGGGTACTACTACCACCCGTCGAGGCACTCCGCTGGCCAGCCCATCGTAGCCGGGTGGGCCTACCAGCTAGTCGCCCAGCTCGGCTTCGATCGCGACTCGTGGGTGGCGCCCGTGGACGCCAGGCGGCTACGACCGACGCAAGACACCGACGAGGCCGCCGCCGAGCAGGTGCGGGCCCTGGTGGAACGGCTTCCCGCGCCGGAAGCCGTTCCCATCTTCGTCTTCGACGCCGGCTACGATCCGGTCAAACTCCAGCGCGCTCTGGAAGGGTGCCCCGCGCGGATCCTGGTGAGGCTGCACTCCAACCGGGTCTTCTACGCGGCCCCTGAGGAGGTCGAGCCTAAGCCGGTGGGGCGCCCGCGCCGCCACGGCAAGAGGTTCGACCTCAAAGACCCAGCGAGTTGGCCGGGACCTACCCGCGAGCACCGTTGCGAAAGCGCGGACTACGGGTCAGTGCGCGTCAGGGCGTGGAGCGGATTGCACCCCAAGACCCGACGGATAGGCGAGCGTTACGGGTGCAAGCGGGCACCGGTGGTGCGGGGCACCGTGGTCCTGGTCGAGGTGGGCAAGCTGCCCAAGGTGACCCGCAAGCCGAAGAAGCTATGGCTTTGGTGGAGCGGGCAGAGCGAGGCGGATCTCGACCTCATCTGGCGGGCGTACTGTCGCAGGTTCGACCTCGAACACACGATACGCTTCATGAAACAAACCCTGGGCTGGACCACGCCGAGGGTGCGCCACCCAGAGCAGGCCGACCGTTGGACCTGGCTGGTATTGGCCGCCTACGCCCAGCTGAGGCTGGCGCGTGCCATCGTCGCCGACGCGAGACTGCCCTGGGAGCGTCTGCAACGGCCTCGGGGGTTGACCCCAACGCGCGTCCTGCGAGGTTTCGCGACGCTCCTGGCGGTAGTGGGTACCCCGGCGAAGCCCCCGAAACCCTGCGGGAGGTCTCCCGGACGCCCGAAGGGCAGCCGTTCGGGGCTGGCCAAGCGTCACCCGGCGCTCAAAACGGCCGCCTGAGCAAGCCCAAGATGTCCGGATCGGGTTACGTGCTCGCTTCCGCAGTTCTCGGATGACCGCCCCTGCTTAAAAGACAAGCTTAGACGACTGATGCGTAATTCGGAGAAGCGGGGAAGGAGCTGAAACCCTATGCTAATACCGTACCTCGACCAAAAGGCGGTGCCGCGTGGATCTCGACTCCTTCCTCGTCTCATTGTACGTCCTCATCGAAGACTGGTGGAGGGACACCCACTCTCAGCACACCGCCGGAGTTGGTGGTCCATCGCTCATCTCTGACGCGGAGATACTCACACTAACCATCCTCGCCCAATGGCCGCGCTTCAGGAGCGAGAGGGATTTCTGGCGCTTCGCCAACGCCCACCTCAGGGAGTATTTCCCCACTCTGCCCTCCCAGAGCCAGTTCAATCGCGGGGCGAGGGCTTTGGAGGGCGAGACGAGATCCCTCCAGCTTTATTTGGCGAAGACCCTCGCCCGGAAGGGAGCGGTCTACCACGTTTTGGACACCATCCTCATACCGGCCGTGGTGAGGGTGAGGGCGTGTCGCAACAGACTTTTCGCGGGACAGGCCTCCTTTGGAAGGTGCGCCTCGAAGACCGAATGGGTCTACTGCTTCAAGGTGGGACTCGCCGTCACCCCCGAGGGCGTCATAACCACCTTCTGCCTGGCCGAAGCCTCCGCCGACGAAAGGCCCATCGGAGAAGGCCTCATCCGCGAAAACGGCCACGCGGCCTACCTGGCCGACAAGGGCTTCACCTCGGTTCAGTGGGAGAGCCATTGGCTTTCTGAGTACGGAGCGATGGTGGCGGCAACCCCGAAGGACAACTCGAAGAGGGCGTGGCCACAGGAGGTGCGCAGGTGGGCAGCCGGAAAGCGCCAAATCATCGAGGGAGTCATAGACCAGCTCAAGGACCTCTTCTTTTTGGAGCGCCACAGGGCGAAGACCCTCGGAGGGCTTCTGGCGCGTCTTTCGGCCAAGATCGCGGCCTACACCTGCGGGCAACACTTCAACCGCGAACTTGGTCGTCCGCTGCGCCATCTGGTTGACCTGTCGATCTGAAACGTTATGCATCAGTCGTCTTAGATAAGAGGACTCCGCAACCCATCCAAGCCTGCTCGGATGAACTTACTGCAACCGTACTGCAACCGGGCTGGTACGCACTGGTACGCAATGGACAAAGCGACCCCACCAGATCATAGAAAACCGCATAAATAGGCGGGAAAACCGGACGCAAAGGGACGGACTAGTATGTGCGCAAGCCAACTCGTAATGAGCAGGTCAGCGGTTCGAGTCCGCTCGTCGGCTCTTTGTTTTTCCTGCAAAACTCACAAAAACCAAGAGCCCGCGATACTCGTGTTGGGGGCTTTGTCAGCAGTACGTCAGCAGTAGACTCTATGCCAACGCTTCGTCCATGCCGTCGGCGGCGTGCCTTCCCATGCTGGGTATCCAGTGCGAATAGCGATCAAGAGTCATCGTTATGCTGGCGTGCCCAGGCAGATGCTGGACCAGTTTCGGATGTACGCCGCGCCCCAGAAGCAAAGTGGCGCACGTGTGCCTTAGATCGTGCCAGCGAATAGGGGGGAGCCCGCCTCCGAAGCTGTTCGGGCAATCTCGTAGGGGCGTTTAGCGAACTTCGCATGGAGCGCGATCCAAGACGTTCACCTTGAGCGGGTTCAAGAAACTCGGCGCGCAAAGAAGGGCTGTCGACTTACAGATAAGGTCCCGGCCAGAAAAGCGGATGGATCATCCTGGAAAGACCAGATCCAGAGCATCGTGTAACTCGTATAACCCCGAAATAGGAGAACGAGTCGAAAGGAGGTTTCGGTATGCCCAGCCCGTCAGGAAGGAGCACACTGTGCCGGGTGGAGCGACTAGGTTACGGATCGCGACGCTTGCGCTGGCCTGCGCGTTCGTCGTGGGAGCCATTGCACTCGCGGCACTTCCGACTCCAAACCCGGGCGGATCTAATTAACCAAAGGACGTACGAGAAGACGTGGCGGTGGTCGACGCAAGAGCAAGGAATGTGATCAACATGGTAAAGGTCTCCATCGAGGTACGCAACGGAACGGCCCGCTTCATGGTCGGGGTAAAGGCCAATAACATCCAGCACGCCTTGAGCATCGTGCGGACTCGGTACCCCGCAACGGTCGCTACGGTGAGATTCCCGATCGACCCCGAGGGCTTTTTCGTAGAGGAGCGTGCTGCTTGAGAGGACCGCTTGCTTACTCTGAAGCTGGCTCAGGGCACTGCGGGCGGGGGTGCAGGCGAGACGTCAGCCCGCCCCACGCCGGAGAAGTTCCACAAAGCGATGGACCGCTGACGAGATCTCATCGTCCTAACGGTCCACGACGGTATGGCGAACGGCATATTGGATCGTTGACGTGATGGAGGCAAGTATGCCGCAGATAGTAGACCACCCTATCGACCTCATGGACATGCACGTGCGACCCGCGCGGGCGGGAGACCGCGAGCGACTGCTCGAGTTGTGGGAGCGTTCCGTTCGTGCCACGCATCATTTTCTTGAGGAAAGCGACATCGTAGCACTCCGCCCACTCGTCGCCGAGGAACTGGCGGGCGACGAGATCGATTGGTGGGTGCTGGTATCCGCCACGGGGCCCCCGATCGGCTTCCTGGGCTTCGCGAGCGACACGATAGAAGCGCTGTTCATCGACCCGGATTACCACGGGCAGGGTGGAGGCAAGTTCCTCGTGGCGCACGCGCAGCGTCTTGGCGCGGGCGAGCTGGCGGTCGATGTCAACGAGCAAAACGAAGCCGCGCTGCGGTTCTACGAGGCGCTCGGCTTCTCGGTAGTGGGGCGTTCGCCAACGGACGCAGGCGGGCGGCCGTTGCCCACGCTGCACATGAAACGCGAAGCACCCGGCACGCCGAAAGCCCTCTAAAGAGGCCCTTCTACGCGACCCGTGAATGGAGGACCATCTTCAAGCTAGGAGGCAACAGCAATGATCTCCCACGTTCCTGTCCGCAGGCTTTTCGAGTCACACCTGACCGTAAGCGATCTTCAGCGCTCGGTTAACTTCTACCGTGATTTAGTAGGCCTTACGCTCGCGCTTGAGGTCCCGGAGCGTAACGCTGCCTTTTTCTGGGTCGGCGAAGCGGGAGACTCATTACTCGGGCTCTGGTCGCTCGGTTCGTCGCCGCTAGGAATCACTTTGCACGTGGCATTCGAGGCGACCATAGACGACCTGTTGGGTGCACCGAAGAGGCTAGAATCGCAGGGTATTACGCCGCTCTCTTTTTTCGGCGCGGA
>JBKPOM010000226.1:0-7303 GCA_046733115.1 Actinomycetota bacterium
GGGGCATCATGGTCACCTTTGAGAGCGATGGGCCCGCCTTTAGGGGAAGCGGCCCGAAAAGGAGGATTGGCGCTATGCCTTTGTTCATTGA
The DNA here is from genome assembly GCA_046733115.1 of Actinomycetota bacterium. Lineage (GTDB taxonomy): Bacteria > Actinomycetota > Rubrobacteria > Rubrobacterales > Rubrobacteraceae > Rubrobacter_D. The sequence goes on from JBKPOM010000226.1 coordinate 92, forward strand.
TCACCACAGGCACGTCGAAGGCTTGACCGCCGAGGCGGTCGCCGACGCCCACAGGAAGGACGAGGAGATCCAGGACGAGTACGGGGTCAAGTACCTCAAGTACTGGTTCAACGAAAAGACGGGCGAGGTCTTCTGCCTGGCAGATGCCCCGAACAAGGAGGCGGCCGAGGCCGTACACCGCGAGGCCCACGGCCTGGTCGCCGACGAGATAACCGAGGTCGAGGAGGGTACGGTCTAGGAGAGTGCCCATCCTCACAGAGAGGGTCGGGGCACGGCACCCTCGGCCCTCCCGCCCTTATTCACCAGAGTGCGTGGGAGTCCGCAGAGGCGAAGTTCGCACGTTGCCCCGTCTACGAAGTTCGAGGATTAGATGAAGTACGCGGCTAAACGAGTGGCCAAGGGTTCGGATCGCCCTGACCTCTCCTGTGTGCCTTACGGGCCTGCCGATCGTGGCCTGCTCAAAACTCCGAAGACATCCATCCGTCCGAGGGTGGAGAATGTGTTCTAGGGGTTCCGCCAATCCTTCCGCCTACTCTTCCTCCTGTAAGCTCGCTGTTCAGGAATGCCTCGGCCCGCTCCTCTCCGTAGGCCATCATCGACTGTATGAATCGCCGGTCTGCCAGGGTCTATCGCGCCCAACCTCGAGAGCCAACTGCGTTGCTGGGCTTAAGGTTTGGCACCAAGGGTATTCTCTCGAATTCCGCTGTGCTAAGTCAGCTACTGTGCTCCTCTTCAGAGTAGGTGCTTCCAGACTCCGTACTGATCAGCCCGGTAACGGCGAACAGGGCGGCTCCCTTGCTAAGACGAGTCCGCCACCCGCTTTATGAGAGTCAGGTTCTCCGACTGGTCGGTGGAGCGACGATCATTTCGATCACCCGCCGAATCGTAGGGCCGAGCGCGATCTGGCCTTGGTCGCCTCTTCCTCCCGGTCCTTTGGTGATGCGGTGGTTTCTAACGAGGCGAGCAACCGCCCCGAGATCCTCGCGATGTCTTCGACCGCGGAGTAGAAGGCCGTCTCGTTTGTCTTGGACGGCTTGTTGAAGCCGGTTATTTTCCTCACGTACTGCAGCGAGGCGGCGTGTATCTCGTCCTCTGTTGCCGGTGGTTCGAAGTTGAAAAGCGTCTTGATGTTCCTACAACACACAGAGCTCGGCCTCCAGACCAGGTGACCACCGCATGACCTGTTCGCTATCGGTTTGTCTTCCGTGCTACTCATGGAGTATACGGCGTGTACCTCGTGCCCCCAATACCCTGCCCGCGATAGAAAGCCTGGGCGCTCTCACCATTTACGCCACTTGAATCGGCGCGAACCGCCGCAGTCAACGCCGCGCGTCCCCACGGCCGATGACCTGGCTCTCCCCCAGTTTGCCCCCTCTGCGCAGCCCCGATCTTGCTCCCCGCCAGTTCGGCGTACTCCCGAACCTTCTCGGCTCCCACGAAGAACCGCCCCAGCTCCTTGGCCGCCACGGCCGTCGTCCCCGACCCGCAGAATGAGTCGAAGACGACCTCGCCTTCTCCGGTGGAGGCCAGAACGACGCGGCGGACGAGGCGCAGGGGCTTCTGGGTGGGGTTGCGGCCGTGGGACTTTTCCCTCATGGGCACTGAAGATATGCGCCAGATGGGGGAGACCTGGGAGTCGGGATTCGGGCTGTTTATGAGGTCGTAGTTGAAGGCGTGGCGCGCTCCCTTGCCCTTACTCGTCCACAGGAGCGTCTCGTGGGTGTGAGCCCACGCAAGCTGGGACAACGCCGGGTTTGGCGTTTCGCGCTATGCTTTCCGAGGAACATGTCGAGCTCGAGGTGGCGTTCTAGGTCGGTGATACCCACCTGTAGGCGAAGGCCAGATTGGCTACGGTTGGCTTCTTTGTTCTATTACTGTTCGCATTCCACGGCTTACGTGTTGATCCCTCGCGTAAAATTTGTTCCTACTCACACCGGCCGTCGGCGAACGGGTGGACGGGAAAGGATAGAGCGCATGAGAAGGCGGAAGCTACCGGATGGCATCGGCTCGCGCGAGGTCGGCACGCCCCGACTGAGGACCCACCTGCTGGAGGGCGGATCGGAGGGGGGCGACCCCGTGCTGTTCGTCCACGGCAACGTCGCCTCCTCCGTCTTCTTCGAGGAGACCCTGGCCGCCATCCCGCCCGGCTACCGGGGGCTGGCTCCCGACCTGCGGGGCTTCGGCAGATCCGAGCCCAAACCCGTCGACGCCGCCCGAGGAATGAGGGATCTCTCCGACGACCTGTACGACCTCATGAGGGCCTTAGGGTACGCGAACGACCAGGAGATCCACCTGGTCGGGTGGTCGTTGGGGGGCGGCGTGGCCATGCAGTACGTGATCAACCACCCGGAGGAGGTAGCCTCGCTCACCCTGAGCTGTCCTATACCTCCCTACGGGATGGGCGGCACCAAAGACACAACCGGTACGCCCTGCTGGCCGGATCACGCGGGGTCGGGCGGCGGACTGGCCAACCCGGATTTCGTCGGCTTCCTCGAGCAAGGCCTCGCGGACGATCCCCAAGACCCGGACAACCCAAGCTCGCCCCGCAACGTGATGAACGCGACCTACTTCAAGCCCCCCTTCCGGGTCGCCCCTAAACGGGAGGAGGTCCTGATCTCAGAGATACTCAGGACGAAGGTCGGCGCCCGCAACTACCCCGGCGACAAGGCGCCCTCGCCGAATTGGCCGAAAGTGGCGCCGGGGCGTTGGGGGGTGGTCAACGCCTTCTCGCCCAAGTATTGCGATCTGAGCGAATTCGTGGCGATCGAACCGCGCCCGGAGGTGTTGTGGGTGCGCGGCGCCGACGATCGCACGGTCTCCGACGCCTCGGCCGCGGACTTCGGCTACCTCGGGAAGATCGGCCTGGTGCCTGATTGGCCGGGGGAGGAAGTCTACCCGCCCCAGCCCATGGTCTCCCAGATCCGTGCGCTCTTCGACGGGTACGCGGAGCGCGGCGGCAGCTACCGCGAGGAGGTCTTCGCCGACTGCGGGCACACCCCGCACATAGAGAAGCCAGATGAGTTTCGGCGAGTCCTCACCGCCTTTCTCCCTTGAGACTGCTACGGGTCGCGACTCGGTAGGTCCCGGTATACCTCTGGCCTCCGGCCAGAGTGGCGACGGTGTGAGCTGCGAGGGAGGCAGTAGACGTGATCGCCTGTTCTACTACGGATGTGTTCGCGTCAGCTTGACGGCAAGGAAACGGTCGATCATCGCGTTGATCTGCCCGGGCACCTCCAGCTGACAGAAGTGCCCGGAGCCCACGGCCTTGCCGTATAGAATATCGGAGAACATCTCGTGGAAGCGCGCCATGTCCGAACGCGGCTGGAGCTCGTCGGCCGCTATGTAGACACCCGGTACGGCCAGTCCGCCGGCCGCCTCGGTGGGGTCGTAGTCGCGCAAGCCTTCGAGAGCCGACACTACCACCTGCTGGGACGCGGAGGACATGCTCCGCAATATGCGCTCCTTGCGTCCCTCGTCGTCGGTGGGGATGAAGAGGGACCTTGAGGCGTACCTGCGAAGGACGTCCCGGTAGTCGGAGCCGCGCAGTTCCTTTAGGAGGCTCGGGATGGCCGCGCGGGCGGCGGAGGGCAGGACGACGGCGGCGTCCAGCATCACGACGGCCGAGGGCAGATCGGGGTAGCGGGCGGCGAGATCGAAAGCCACTATGCCGCCCATGCTGTGCCCGACCACCACCGGCTTGGCGAGCTCGAGGCGCCGGCACATCCATGCCAGATCGTCGGCGAAGTCTTGCATCGAGTAGCGCTGGTGGGGCTTATCGCTCTCGCCGTGCCCGCGCAGGTCCACGGCCACGACGCGGTGGCCCCGCTCGGCGAAGTGCTCGAACTGTGGCGCGAGGAAGGTATGATCGCAGCACCACCCGTGCACCAGCAAGACAGGCGGCTCCCCCTCCCCCGCCTCCTTGTAGCATAAGGCAACCCCGTCGCGCTCCAACCGCCTCATGAAGTGTTCCTCCCACCCTGTAAGGGAACGCTCCTCGAGACGCAACTATACCGAAGAGCGCGCTGTAACGCCCGACGGTCTTACCCACGCTCGACCTTGGACTTGGCCGCGTGGGCGGACGGTGGCTGTTGTCGCTACCGACCTGGTGTCGGCCCACGCCGATTCGGACAACAGCACTATTGCCCTTTACGGTGCGCCTTGACAATGAAGGGACGATGAGCATGCGACTCGTTGCGTAGCACGTGAGAGGGCGGGCGTGATGGTACAGCGTCTCCTAGAGGGACGGCGACAAGGAGTGTAGGTCCATCTGACCTCCCAACCTAGTCACCATGGCGAATCACCACATGGGGCCCGACCCGATCGGCGGCTAGCCGGACCTCTCGCGCGGACCTCAGCCTCTTTCGCCACCTCGCTCCCCAGCGGGACTCGGCAGCACGACCGATCTGATGTTCGGACATTTCGCCGGAGGTCAGGGCTCTTTCGTAGCCCTTCAAGTAGCCGAGGCGCGTCGCGCAAGACGTAGGGTGCTTCCCAGGCTGGTAGGTTCAACCCGCGCCAAATCGCCACCATCTGCGCCGCCGTGCGGAACTTGGCCTTCCGCGCATCTTCCCGCCCGAGACCATCGCCCGCCTTGTGGCAGGCACCGCGCAGTTCGTCGGGGGCGAACAGCTGTCTGGGTACATGGCGAGCCAGTTCTTCGGGTAGGGCGTACGTACCGCGCGCGACCGATGGCTTCTCTTCGTTGCCCATCTCGACGAGGCTAGCACGATCGGCTACGTGACTCTTGTCACCGGTCGTTTACATCGGGGCACGTTACCCGCCCTCGAGGCTCTCAGCCGCGCGAGCGAGGCGTGGGTGGAATCCGGCGAGGCATGCACCGTCGGACTTGCGAGCCTCCACGGCCGTCGGTCATGAGGGCATGCGGATCACCTGCCGGAAGGGGGCAATCCTGAGTATCATCCTTTCGCTCCGGATCTTGGTCCCGTAAGGCCTGCCGTGGTATTTGTGGGAGAGCTTGTCTATGTGCTCCCTCGCCTCCGGCTCCCTCGTGATACCCACGACTTTCCCGCGCACCTCGACGAAGCGATAGGGATCTGCCCTCTCCCAGATCGTGAGCGTCACCCGCGGGTCGCGCTGGACGTTCTTGAACTTCTGGCGGTGCACTTCGGTGTTGATCAGGAGGTGGTCGTCGGCATCGACCCACATCACCTGGGTCTGGGGGTGGCCGTCGGGCAACAGCGTCGTGAGCACCGCGAAGTTCTTCCCGCGAGCCAACTCCACGACCTTCGGGTGCAGAACATGGTCATCGGAGTTGTCAGCCACGCATCCGCCTCCTCCATCGGACGTTCACAAAGACGAAGAACACATTCTCGGCGGTCATTATTAACAGTACGCGAGCCAGCCGTCTAGACCGTCGCTTTGGCCTGGACGTGATCTCCGATTAGGCGCATGGACGAGGTACGTTTCCCTTCCGGGTTGGAGGCCACATCGAGGTGCCGGCGGGGCGGATTCCTACCGCCTTCAGGTGGGTGGACGCCAGTCGGAACAACGCCTCCCGTGGCCTTCCTTGCAATGCTTTCCGGTGAGCGAGCGGATGTAGTAGTGGTGCTGTAGCAGAATGCGACATGCCTCTCTTAGGAGATACCTGGAAAACGTGTGGTTGGGGCCGGGGTGTGTTGCTAGTGCGGCGAGATACCTTAAGGAGGGAGGGGATGAGCGTAGCGCTCGCACGCTGCATCGCCCGCGGAACCGCCCACGCTGATGACATATCGGCGCTCGACCGAACAGGCGCCGTAGCAGCAACCGGGTTAGGTGGGGTGATCCAACCGGACGAGAAATCATACTGGCCGAAATGGCGGGTTACTTCCTTAAACGTCTTGGCTGGCTCGCAGGCGTTCGTAGAGCGCGCTTGTTTCGGGAGCAGGTGAGGAGCCTAGCTCATCCTCTAGCAACGCTGCCAGCTCCTCGTAGTGTCTGAGCGCCCTCCCCCTCTCCCCTAAGTACGCCTGGCTTCGCATAAAACCCCTGTGAGCCTCCTCAAGATATCTATCCTGCGTTATAGCCTTTCGGTAGGCTTCCGCCGCCTCGGCGTGGTGCTCCCGAGCGACGAGGAGCTCCCCAAGCAGGAGCAAAGCCTTACCGTGAGCGCCTGAGCTCCTCTTGGCGCTCCATCGACCACTCGCCTTTCGCCGTTAGGTCCTCAAGGAAGTCGTCCCCGAAGAGGCCGGCGGCCGCTCGCAAGTGGCGGATCGCTTGCTCTGGCGCCTCGTCCCGCAGCCTTCGAGCCTCGTCGAGGTCCCGCTCGTACGCTTGGACGTCGTAGTAGTGGGGGAGCGAGCGGTCGAAGGCGTAGCGGCCCTTCTCGAAGGAGACCTACTCCTTCCCTCCCAGGGCACGGCGCAGGCGGAACACAGTGTCGTGGAAGCTGCTGCGCAGTTGAGATGTTGAGGCCTCGGGCCAGAGGGCCAGCCCTATCTGCTCCTTGGTTCGCCCCTCGGGGTGCGACAGAAGGTAGTAGAGCAGCTCGCGGGGCTTCTGGGTCCAGTCGGGGAGTCGAGGGGGACACCGTCCCTCTCTACGCGGGCCCTACCAAGGGCGAAGACCGAAGAGCCGCTGCCCCTTCTTCGGCATCGGTAGTGACGGCCTCTGGCCACACGGCGGTCCCGATCGCGGCTGATCGGGTTCCTTCCTCCTCGCCCCACGTCGTCGGTTCGCCTAGCACGTAACCGACGGCTTACTCGAAGGACATCGCCCGTCCTTCGGCCCAGGCCGCCTCGAAGGTCGCCTCGTCCAGCGCGGAGCGCACGCGGGCCAAACCTTGCTCGTAGCCGGAGTTGGCAAGGTCGAATGCGGAGAGGGACACGCCCATCTGCTCCCTTAGGGCCTCAGCGGCCCCCCAAAGCCTGGCGGCCCTTACCGAGCTCCCCGCAGGGCGACCAGTTTCGCCAGCCCCTCGGCGAAGTAGGGGGCGTCCAGCCTGTTTCCCAGCTCTCGCGTTATCTGGGCGCCTTCTTCGAACAACATACCCCCCGCTCGAGGTTGCCCAGTCAGAGTTCGGTCATGCCCAGAATAAAGAGGGCCATGGAGGCACTCCGACGGTCGCCAAGCTCCCGGCGCCTTTGTCTTAACGGCGGGGAACCCTCCGGTGTCACTCTCCAGAGCCGTTTGCAACCACACCTTGCCTTCTTCGAAACGCTGCGCGGCCCATGAGCGCCACAGCGCGGCCGCGAGCCTAAGCCGCAGCTGTGCGCG